>JBLMZJ010000023.1:0-10507 GCA_050258735.1 Deltaproteobacteria bacterium
CCAGTTTGGCAGGTATAGTCGTATCCCAGTCCAGATCGATATTTTTAATAGGCAAAAGGTCGATGGTCTTGCCCAGCCGGTTTTTCCCGGGATCATTAGCCAGGCACCCCAGGGTGGAGGGCCTTGCCTGCCAGTAACCCGCGCTCCATTTCCAGGCATTGTCCTGGATCGGGGGACCAGCATTATAACCCTCCCAGAGAACAAAATCCCCCTTAGAGGTTTCGAAGTCTTCCTGCCAGGCGGTCAATTCAACATCAATTTTGTATGTCCCCGAAGGGTAGACCGACGTAGTAAAATTGTAACTCGTGGCGTGATCAGGAATGTTTTCTATACTATATATGTAGTTGTCGACTACCCGGGTGATTGTTACTTGACCGCCCAGATGGGCCTGGTTGAAAGTAAGGACTATGTTCTGGGGGATCTCCATCTCCATCTGGATGGTCTTGGTCGCCCAGCGATTGAGAGTAATCTTGTTGCCGTGACTCGGCTTGGGGTCTAACATCCAACCGCTCTTGCTGACGTTGACAGTATACTCAAAGTCGTCAGGGGGTGCGGACGGGAAATTCACTGCCAGTATGACCTGACCTTTTTCATCGGTGATTCCGGTGTAGCTATCGGCTCCGCTCGAACTAGACAGGGTGACCAGGGCTCCTGCTACCGGGGCGCCGCTATCATAGATCCGATTGACCTTGACGATCACTCCATTAAAGGGGTCGCCTGGGCCTTCCCGGGCCAGGTTGGAATTCAAGACCGCGGCGGTATACAGTCTGCCGGAAAAGGGATTAGGGGCCTTTACCGTTATACTGATACTTTTATAGTCGAAAGGGACCGGGTCCGGATTGGGAGATACGCTGTCATCGAAGGTACCGTCAGCCGGATCATCCACCCAGGAAATCACTTTTTCCACGGTAAACCCGTCTATAACAACAACATTCCGGCCAATGGCCAGATCAGCGCTGGTGTTGTAATTGGCCGCAGTTGTACTGAAAACCAGATCTTCCATTATTCTATTGGCCAATTGCCTGGCCTGTTGTTTTTGTTGTATCGTCTTTATGTTCTTGGCAACCACAGCCTGCAGGGGAAGAAAGGCCGAAACAGCAAAGCCCAGGATCAACATGGCTACTATCAATTCAACCAGTGTCATACCCCGCTGGGTGTCTCTGATCAGAGAATAATGCCTCATAACAATTCTCCCCTTGTACTGAGGATAAGCAGTGATGCCATGAAGGATAAGGAAGGTTAATTAATAATATGCTCATTCCAATATAGAATGAACTGGACCAGTTTGAAGGTACCCAGGGCAAAGGCTTAACGGCGGAACAGGTACAGAAAACCAATCATTTTATTATTATAGCAGTTCTTGTTTCTCACTGTATATCTTGCTAATAAAAAGCGAATGCAACAAAATAAAGCAATTTCGGTCTTGTTTTGGCCGGCATAGCAATAAATACCGGCAGCATTGCATTTCAATGAAGTCTTGTGTGATTTGTCGGAAAGCGGCAATAAACTAAACGAGGAAAAGGAGGAAAAATGTGGTCAAAAATAGAATAACTGCAAATATTAACAAGACTGGCCGGGAAGCTGCCAAACCAGTATATACTTCGGAAGGGTTGATCGGGACTAATGGAAAAGACTGAAGACTCTGGAGGTTTTACCTTATTGGAGGTCATTATCGGGGTGGCTATCCTTGGTGTTTTATCACTCTTTATAGTTGGTGCCATCTATCCGGTCAGAATGAGTATCAGGCAGGCAGAAAATGAGACCCTGGCATCTAACATGGCCTTTGCAGTACTGGAAGCTATCCGGGCAGAGGCTGAGGATCTGGACCTCGACGGCAATGTAACAGTGAATGATCTGGATCTGACCGATCCTGACCGTTTCCAGATAATGATCCAGTCTGATAGGGACGTATCGTTGCCCGATATCTATCAGGTCAACGTCAGGGTGGAAGTAAAGGGCATGAAGGGCGGAGCGGTGACCATGTGTACTTTGATCAGAAAATGCAGTGGATAACGTTCAAATCAAGGATAGAACGCAAAGGGCGTCGTTTGGAAAAGCAGACCGGGCAACGAGGATATCTGGTGGTGGAATACATGGTTTCACTTTCTCTAATGATAGTGGTTGTTTTAACCCTGTTTGCCCTGCTGGACGCGGCCTGTACCGCAGCCGGTCTTACCGGGACCGATGCTGAACTGCACTATTCAGCGCGCAGTGCCATGCTTATCATAAAAGATGATGTACTGGGTGCAGAGAAGCTGCAGATAACGGGTAACGGCCGTCGTCTTAGGGTGCAGTCCAGCGACGAAGTGGTGTCCTATTATATAGAAAACCATCAGTTGTACAGGCATGGTCCGGGCAAGCTGCCAGTGGCAGAGAATGCTGAATCGGTAAGTTTTAGAATGATCAGTCCGGGACTAGTCGAAGTGATGATCCGGGTAGGTTCAAACGGCAGGAGCTATCAGATACAGAACGCTTTCCAGGTCAGGTATGAGAATATGTGACTTATCCTGGAAACTAAATTTGGAGGTCAAGATCTTGGGCGCGCAGAAGGGATCGACCATGCTGGCTGTCTTGGTAGTTTTTCTGGTAATCAGCCTGCTTCTTTTGAGTATGCTGCAGTTGGCTAACGTAGATAGAAAAATGAGCAGAAACTACACAACGCTGCTGCAGTCCCGCCAGGCTGTTGACGGTGGAGTTGTCTGGGCTTGCGAACAAACTTATAATAGACTGCAGGCCACTGCCGGCTCGGGACCTCTGCCCGATCTGCCGGTCAGTGCACTTGCTGGCAACCAAACGATAAGCGGTCCTCCAAATCAAACCACCTGTAGGATACTGGGCGAGGGAGTCAAGCTGCTTGTTCAAGGAAACAATTATTGTATTTACGGATTTACCTGTGAAGGCTGTTGTCATGGAGTTTTTCAGACCGCTACGGTAAGGGTCAGGTACGACTTTTTGAACCTCTACGACTATTCTGTCAAGCCCCCGCTATTCGACAGGAGGATCTTTACCGATCATGGCAGGATCGTCAGTTATCAGCAGGTAAATAATGAAGGCCCCTGACCATCTCTAAAAGAGAAATAACCATGTACCCTAGAGACATCCCATAAGAATTAGCGAATTAACATAACTTTCTTAAAATTTTACCATTAAACCTACTGGCAGTATGGTATAATACTGGATATATTGGTAAGTTAGTAATTCCAATTCGCCTGCAAAGTTCACTTCAATTTATTCCTGGCCCGGTCTATAGAGAGAATCGCTTTTAACGTGTGGGGGGGATTGATGCTTGTTTAAAAAGGGGGCGCCAGGCATCGGCCTGGACATTGGCAGCAAGAAAGTAAAACTGGTAAAACTGCGAAAGACGAAAAATGGTTATACTCTGGTCAATTACGGAAGCATACCTACACCGCCGGGAGCAGTGGACTCCGGATTCATTCATGATCCTGAACGGTTGGGGGAGTGTCTTGGAGAGTTGGTAGACGACCTTCGTCTCAAAAAGAAGGCCGTTGTGTCAGCAGTATCAGGTCCCCAGGTATATACACGAACTCTGGTGATGCCGCGTATGAAACCTGCCGAGCAGCGAGCTGCCATCCGTTACGAAGCTACGACCTTCCTGCCTATACCGGTAGATGAAGCATCAATCGATATCTCACCACTGACCTTCTTTGAAGATGAAGGCGGCAAAAAGGTTGATCTCTTTTTCGTAGCAGTACGCAAACAACAGGTGGAGAATCTTTCTCAGGCCTGTAAAATCGCCGGTCTCCAACTGGCAGCGGTAGAAATCGAACCTCTTGCCTTGCACAGGTTGCTCAAGGATAATGGGTCGGGTGTTGAGGCATTTATCAATATTGGTGCAACTCGTTCCACTTTTTCTGTTTTTAACGGAGAGGCGCTCAAATTCTACCGTCATTTATCTTTTGGCTGTTCCCCATTTTTGCTGGGTCCATCCATGGACATGGAGGGAGGAGTTACCGGTCTGGAAAAGGTAGTCCTGGGTAGCCGTGAGGACCACCAATATCTGCTGAGGGACATTATTTCCGAATTGGCCCGTTCGATCGAATATTATCATATGCAGAACGGAAATGAGATCAAGAAGCTGATGCTTTGCGGCGGAGCTGCCAGTATAAAGGGTCTGGACGCTGTCCTGACCGAGGGCATCAACATATCGGTAACCAATGCGGATACACTTCACCAGATAGAATTGCCAGCCGGTATCACGGAAGCGGTCAGGCAGGAGTTGGGCAATGATTATGCGGTTGCCCTCGGGTTGGCAGCTCGGGAGGTGATCTGATGGAACCGGTACGCCCTATAAAAATAAATCTCTTAAGAGAAGAACAGCAATCCGATCAAATCCAGTTGACCACATTGATATCCATAGTTCTGGCAATAGGCGTTTTGGGCTTGATGGGTGGCATTTATGCTATCACCGTCAGCCAGCTGCATGCCGAGCAGGCATTGAACAAAGATCTGAAAGCCCGTGTCGGATACTATCAGAAGAACAACTATTCCTACCAGGCTCAGGTAGCGGCCTTGGAGGGAATCAAAAACCGCGAGCCTATGGTTGAAACCCTGGAGAAGAACCGGGTATCATATCTCGACTTGATGTCTGAAGTAGAAAAGGCCGCCCCTCGCGGGATCATCCTCTACAATCTGGACATTGGGCAAAACAGCATAGTCATAACCGGCCGGGCCGGGGATGAAGATGAGGTGGCCACGATGATGGCCGGATTGAGAGCCAGTCCCTGGTTCAAAGGTCTCAAAACGGTTTCCATTACCAGTGAGGGCAAGGATGTCGATGGGTTGCTCCGCTTCGATATCCAGTACGGATGGGAGGCGGTGAGGAAATGAAACTGTCCTTTCGTGAAAAAGTGCTGCTGATCGCATTTATTCTCGTAGGGGTGGGATACCTTTTTTATTCCTTCCTCTATAGTCCGATCCAAACCCAAAGGGATATGCTGGCTGAGGAGAACAAAAACCTGAAGTCTCAGGTAAAGGTCACTGCTAACAAAGCCCGGCAGAACTCCGGCATAGTTCGTAATGCCCAGGAACAGAAGCTGAAAGACAGCTTCCAGGAACAGGTCATCAAGGTGCCCGGAGATATGATGCTGCCGGAGGCTCTGGTATATCTACAGAAGAGTGCGAAGGCTTCTGGAGTTAACTTGAATTCATTGGTGTTTACCCCGGGGGCAGCGGCTACTGCCAACGGGACAGGGACTAACAGCCTGGTGTCAGCCAATGAGGTTAAGATAAACCTGGTTGCTAAAGGCGGATATTCGGGGCTCAAGGCTTTCCTGCTCAAGATACAGAAGGCCCCCCGTTTGTACAGGATCGATACCGTCAAGATGCAGTCGAATTATGAGCAAGCAGCGGCTCAAACCCCACCGGCTCCGTCTCCGGGCGATGAAGATGCTGAGGCAGTATCGGCCGTTACAGTTCCAACTGTGAAAAATGAGATCACTATGAACTTGAATATGGTGACCTTCTATCAGGAGTATAAAGCTCCGGGCTTTATCGATGACCAGCAGAGGGTAAAGCCGGGCAAGGGGCAGGATAATCCCTTCACGATCTAAGTCATTAATAAATCGATCTATATATGCAAATAACTAATAGAAACCCGCGATGAAAGCATCTTGCTATGCTGAAGAAGCGGGTTTTTGTCTGGCTGATGCCATTATTGGAGCGCAAGAAAGGAACCGGTTCTTTCCGGTATAGGAGAAGGATTTTTATTCCACGGGAAGAATAGTAAGATATATTTGCATGAGGAAATGGGTGAAGGCAATGAAAGATATGGTATTGGTTATCAATGGCCCCAATTTGAATATGCTGGGGCAGCGCGAGCCCGAAATATATGGAGGCCGTAAGCTGGAAGATATCAATAATGAACTGAGGGAATTGGCGGGGGAACTTGGCCTGCAGGTCGATTTTTTCCAATCGAACCACGAGGGCGCTTTGATTGACCGTATCCAGGCAGCAGTTGATGATGTCGATGTGATCATAATAAATGCAGGGGCGCTGACCCATTACAGTATTGCTATCCATGACGCGCTCCGTGCCGTAAATATTCCGGTGATAGAAGTGCATTTTTCGAATATTTATCAGCGTGAAGATTTCCGGCGTAATTCGATGATTTCGCCGGCTGCCCGGGGCGGTATATTTGGATTGGGATTTCTCAGCTATAAACTGGCTCTGTTAGCCGCCAGAGAAATCATAAATGAACGATTAGATTGATTAGAGGTTGCCGGTGGACCGATTTTGGGGGATAATAAATGAATCAGCGCATGGATAAGCTGGCAAAGGCCATGAAAGTACTCAGGCTGCAGGCTTTTCTGGTAAACAAGCCGGAGAATATCCGCTATCTCTCCGGGTTCACCGGGGGCAGTGATGCCAGCTTGTTGATAACATCAAGGGGTAAGTTCATTTTTACCGATCCGCGCTATTTTCAGCAGGTGCAGACCGAATGTCCCGGCTGGCAACTGGTAGGGGAAAAACCAGGTGGTCATGATAGACTGGCGGAGCAATGTATCGGTTATGAAAATATCGGTTTTGAGAGCCATGCTATAACGCATCAGTACTATGCGGAATTGGAAACACTATTCAAAGGACGGCTGATTGGCTATACAGATGTTGTTGAAAAGCTGCGTTTGGTCAAAGACGAATCAGAACTGGTGAAACTGCGTGAGGCTGGCCGGATAGGGGATGAGGTCTTTACCGCCGTCTGTTCGTTTGTTTCTGCTGGAATGACAGAAAAAGAAGTAGCCAGTGAGATCGACTATCTTTTAAGGCGGAAGGGCTGCGAAAAGGAGTCGTTTGATACCATCGCTGTGGCGGGACCCAATGCGGCATTGCCCCATGGTCGGCCCGGCAATCGAAGGTTAAGATCAGGAGATATGCTGACCCTGGATTTTGGTGGCTTCTTTGAGGGCTATGCCGGGGATATGACCCGGACTATAGTTTTGCGGAAGGCGACGGCCAAACTGCATACACGTTATGATCTCTTGCTGCAGGCTCAGAATAAGGCCTTGTCCATGGTCAGGGCCGGTATCAGCTGTCGGGAGATAGACCAGGCCGTTCGTGATCATCTCAAGAACTACGACCTGGACAGTTATTTTATCCACAGTACCGGGCACGGAGTAGGTCTGGAGATCCATGAATTACCGAGGGTTTCCGTGTATAGCGACAGTATCCTGGCTGAAAATATGGTGATAACCATTGAACCGGGTATCTACTTTCCGGATTGGGGAGGTATCCGTATCGAGGATATGGTGATCGTAAAAGACGGGGGATGTGAAATCATTACTCGTTCGGATAAGAATCTTATTATCATTTGATGGAGGTAGGGATAGGATGATTTCGGTAAACGATTTCAAGACGGGTGTAACCATTGAACTGGAGGGACAGGCTTACCAGGTAGTTGAGTTTCAACATGTAAAACCCGGTAAAGGAGCGGCTTTCGTAAGGGCCAAGCTGAAGAACGTCAAGACTGGCGGCTCGATTGAAAGAACATTCCGCGGCGGTGAGAAAGTCCCCAAGGCTCACCTAGACCGCAGGGAGATGCAGTACCTGTACAACGATGGATCAGCTTTTGTCTTCATGGATACAGAGAACTTCGAACAGATGACTATCAACCCTGATCAGATGGGGGATGGGGCCAAGTGGCTGTTGGAGAATATGAATATTCAGGTGTTGTTTTTCCAGGGGAACATAATCGGCATCGAACTGCCTAACTTCGTGGAGATGGTAGTGACCGATACCGAACCCGGAGTTAAAGGAGACACAGCTACCGGTGCCACCAAGATGGCCACCCTCGAGACCGGAGCAACGGTCAAGGTGCCCTTGTTTATAAATACCGGTGATAAACTTCGCATCGATACCCGCAGCGGAGAATATCTGGACCGGGCATAGGTGAAATCTTTAGCGGATCATAACATATCATATTCCCTGAGTTTGTAGTATAGAGAAGTGCGGTGGATACCTAAGAGGTCCGCCGCCTTTTGTTTGTTGCCGTCGGTATTGCGGAGGGCCAGCATTATGACTTCTTTTTCCGCTCGTTCACGGGCCTCTTTCAGGCCCGAAATAGGTCGGGACAGATCACCTTGTTCAGCCACCCGGCGGCCGCCGAAACGTACCAGGTTCTGCAGGCCGAGTATTCCCGCCTGGGCATCCAAACAGGCTCGCTCGATACAGATCTCCAGTTCTCTTACATTACCGGGCCAGGGATAGTTGATGATGGCATTCATCGCTTCACGGTCCACTCCCTCGATATGGGTGCCATTTTCCGTGTTCTGCCGCTCGATAAAATAGTCGACAAGAAGCGGGATATCCTCAGGGCGCTCCCGTAGTGAGGGCAGGCGGATGAAGAATACGTTCAGCCGGTAGAAGAGATCGCGCCGGAAACGGTTTTCGGCTACTGGTATGCGCAGATCCACATTGGAAGCTGAGATCACGCGTACATCGGCCTCTACTGTCCGGGTGCCACCCACCCGGTCGAATTCCTTTTCCTGCAGGACCCGGAGCAGTTTGGCCTGCATGGCATAAGGCAGATCATTGATCTCATCAAGGAAAATACTACCCTTGTTGGCCAGTTCGAATTTACCAGGTTTCCCTCCTTTTCTTGCTCCGGTGAAAGCGCCTTCTTCGTATCCGAAAAACTCAGACTCCATAAGGCTCTCCGGGATACCGGCACAATTGATACGAACCATAGGTCCATCCCTTCGGGGGCTTTCCTGATGGATAGCATGGGCGAACAATTCCTTGCCGGTGCCGGTTTCCCCGTAAATCAAAACCGGAGCGGAAGAACTGGCTACCTGGCGGGCCTTGTCCTTGGCCTCCAGCATTGGCTCACTGTTTCCGATAATGGAAGCCAGGGAATAGCGAGCGCCGCTGAGCCGTTTTACAGTTTCTTTATAGTAGGATAGTTCCGTGTTGAGTGATGAAAGTCGAGTTAGGAACTGCGGCATCTTGTCATATGCGATCACATTGTAGCCGGCCGCACCGATTATCCTGCCGTTCACATTGATGGGCACCCTGGACACGACATGACCTTTGCCCATCTGTTCCCAGGGCTCGGCGATGATCGGTCGACCGGTTTGAATAACCTCCATCAGACGAGTGGTAGGAAAGATCTCCATCACATTTTTACCCAGGACATCTTCCCGGCGTATCCCCATCTGCTGGGCATAGAATTCGGTAAAGAGCAGTATTGTGCCCTCGGTATCTATAATGATGGCCCCATCGAATCCGGAGAAGATAGTCTCTAAATCTGCCCAGAATTCGTTGCTCAGGTGTTTAAGATCGGTCATAATACCAGACCTTCTCTCCTGTTATTATCATAACCAATGGAATTCCCGGGCCTTATATGTAAGCTCGTCCCGGAAGTCGGGATGAGCAATACTTATGAGAGCTTTGGCTCTTTTGCTGATGGACTTGCTGGTCAAACGTACCGCGCCGTATTCAGTAACTATCCATTCCACATCATTACGGCTGGTGGTGACCGCCGTGGCTGGAGGGAATACGTCCAGGATACGTGAATGCAACTTCCCTTCTTTGTCGGTTCTGGTAGAAGGCAGGGCGATGATGCTCTTGCCGTTTTTAGCCATCTGACTGCCCAGGACAAAATTTACCTGGCCACCGGTGGCGCTGTACTGACGGGGACCGATGGACTCAGAAGCTGCTTGCCCGGTCAGGTCGACCATCAAAGCGTTATTTACCGATACTATGTTGTCATTTTGGGCGATCATGGCCGGGTCATTGATGTTCTCGATCTCACAGGCCAGGAAAGTTGGATTCCTATCGAGATAATCAAACAGCTCATGGGTCCCCACACCGAAGGTATAGATGATCTTGTCCCGGTAAACAGTCTTTTTCGAGTTATTGACGGCCCCGCACTTGACCAGTTCCATCATCGAATTGGACAGGACTTCAGTGTATATGCCGAGATCCTTTTTCTCCTTGAGAAAATAACCGATGCAATTGGCCAGACCGCCCAGTCCTAATTGGATAGTTGATCCGTTGGGGATCATATCCGCTATGATAGCAGCCATCTGCTCTTCCACCGGAGTAACTGCGATATCAGGAACCTGAGGCAGCACCAGATCATTTTCGACAATGGCGTCGACTTCAGATACGTGAAGAGCGAAGCTGTTGTTATCACTGTATATCCAGGGTACATGGCGATTGACCTCTACTGCCAGGTATTCGCAGCGGTCGATAACCTTTCTTGGCAGGAGCCCGCCATAGAGAGAACGCACCATGTAGCCGTTTTCGTCAGGTGGGCTGACCATGACTGCGGCTTTATTGACTCCGGCATCCAGCAGCCATTTATGCATGCTGCCAAGATGCTTGGGAACAGGATCTATCCATTCCGGGTGGGCCCGTTCAGCTGCGCCCAGGAATACGCTTTCTACTCTAAAGTGTTCCCGGTACTCTGGTTTCATGTACTCAGGAGTCTGCAGTACCAGAGCCTGACAGAAGGTAACATCCGTAATCTCTCCAGCTCTCTTGGCAATAG
>JBLMZJ010000024.1:0-43070 GCA_050258735.1 Deltaproteobacteria bacterium
GTGATGATATTCTGGTTGCTTATATTGACCATTAGATTATAGGGGGTAAGCCGGAATATTTAAACCGTTTGCTTAAGTTCTTGTCGCTGGTTTAGGGATGCTGGTACTATCTGCTATTTTAACATCAGTATATTCAACGATTAATCTTGGCCGGGCTGCCAGGTTGGCACAGTGACGGTTAAACCCGACTATGATCTGTCCTTCCGCTTCCTCTTCTGATTTCAGGCAAATACCATAGTTAGGGACGGTATTGTCAACCCATTGCCGTACCAAATCGGTTATGTCAAAAGTGATCCAAGAATAGGCATCATTTGCCTGGGCCTTGGCTGCCTGCATATCTGAAATTGCCGGGTGGTTTAACCAATCAATCTCTGTTTCATCCCAGAACTCAAGTACCTGATATACGCCGATATCAGCACCGTAAATATTGTCATTTTTCAAGCAAAAAAATTGAAAAAGGGCTTTTACTATCCTTATATCATTTGACAAGCCGATCAAATCAGTTTTTGCATAGTACCGGTAAACAGACGACTTATATTTTCCCAAAAAAATCGGGTCAAAATCAAGATTGATGCTGCATTCGCTATTTACGGTACAATCAGCAGTTACTGGTATGGACATTAAGCTTTTATCCAATATTTCGTTACTTATTATAGAATACTTACCATGTAATTTATTTTCCTTTATAGCCTGGATGTAAATCTTTACTACGCTATCAGTAGTTTTTACGTTGTCATAGAATGCTTCTGCCAGGTACCTGCCGTAAATCCCCAGCTTACTTCTTAACTCTGCTGAAGATAACATATCTAAATCATGCAGGATCGCGCCGGAAGATAACGGCCGACCAATGCCTCTGCCGCTGAAATTGGCATATTCCATTTTCTTGAGCTGAGAGGGTATTACGATACCGTCATAGCCCCAATTACTCATAACGATACAAGGTTTGCCGCAAGCCATGGCTTCCCTGGCTCCTCTTCCTGTGGCAACCACAATGTCTGACTTGGCTATATAATCATAGACATTCGTAATTTCTCCCACAAAGTTTAGCCGGGGGTTTTCTTCAATACCGGGTAAGCTTTCCAATCCAATTATATTTAATCGCCCCAAAGATGATTGCATAAAGCCTTCTATCAAGCATTTCAATCCAACTACACGATCTTCACCGATGCGGCCTATGAACGTCACTTCGCCAGATGATTTTTCGGCCATGCCCGGTCTAAAATCTGTAATGGACACCCCGTTTTGGATAACCAACATTTTGGACTCTGCAGCAGGGTATTGTATTAAGAACATATTATAGATTTCTTCACTTACACAAACGATTCTCTCAGCCTCTTCGGCAATTACAGGGAATTCATCGCTGCTATATGCTCCATGCCAGGTAATTACAAACGGTATGCGGGTCAACTGATGCAGCAAAAGACCTCTCTTTGCTGCCAGGTCTGATTGGCAGTGAATAAGATCAACTTCCTCAGTAGAAATCAATTCCTGTATTTCTTCAATGGTTTTACCCGCCCAGATTTCAGCAAAAGTGAACAATTCACCGAGCCTTGGATTAATAGTGGAGCAATCGATCATAATTTTATGTCCACGACTGTTTAATTCCTGACAAAGATTGATCAAATATGTTTCGAGTCCGCCTAAAATCTCGAGTTTATCCAAGATGAACAGCAGTTTCATCCCGGGAATACTTAATGACCCCATTTCAATTTCTATCTGTTCCATAATCCTTTTTTCATCTATCATTCCGTTCACTCCGATTAAATAGCTTGTTTACTTATTAGGGTATATGAGATCAGGCCCCATCCCTGTAGATATCCGTTGTTTTAGACTCATTTCAAAACGGCAGGCCGCATCACGGATCCGATGTTACTTTCTGACCCACAGGGCATAATCTCCCACGCCTTTAATACCTGGATCTTCAATTATTTTAAAACCAGAGAAATTTTCACCAATTGCCTCTGCGGCATCTTTAGTAAAGCACATACATGTATCAATGTTTTGATAATCTGGCTTATTCTCCAGCTTGGGCAGATGAATGCAGGCATAACCTTCTGGTTTAAGCAGTAATTTGATTTGGCTGATAATCTGCATCTGTTCATCATAGGTGTTATGTTGCATGACCTGTAAACAGTAGATGAAATCCGCAGCATTTTCTTCACGAAATTCATTGGCCAGTTTTAAAGAGCAATTAACGAGATTATACTCACCAATCTTCCTATTAGCCGCCTCCAAAACAAAGGGTGAAATATCAAGACCTATGATCTTCTTACATTGTGAAGCCATGCATCGAGCAACTCTCAGATCTCCACAGCCGAAATCGATAACAACACTGTCAGCTCTGTTCCAGGCAGTCTTGGTCATACTTTCAAACGTATTAATCAGTGTTTTACAATCATGTTCCCCCGTGTAGTTGTAGTGTTCCTCCGTCTCGGCTGGAAGAAATTGATCTCTATTAATCTCGGCCCGGGTAAATCGCTTGTAAGGGTTATAGGTTACCGAAACATCATACATTCTCGCCATACGCCATCTCTCCCGGCAGGTTAATCATGGTTCTATAGTATTCTTTGGATATATTTTTGATACCTGGGAGAGAAGCTCATATTATAAGTCAACTGCGAAAGTTGAGCCAGTTTATTTTCTTACCCACAAGAAATAAGCTTCCCTGCCTTCAACAATGGAGTTTTCTAAAATCTCAAACCAAGGAAACCCTTCAGCTAATACTTCTACGGCTTCTTTGGTAAAGTACATGCAGGTATCGATGTTTTGATGCTCTGGCTTATTCCCCGGTTTAGGCAAATGGATGCAAGCATAACCCCCGGGTTTGAGCAGCGATTTAATCTTGTCGACTATTTGCATCTGTTCTTCGTAAGTGTTGTGTTGCAGTACCTGTAGACAATAAAGGAAATCTGCCACATTTTCTTCATCAAACTCATCGACTAGCTTTAGCGAACAATTAGAAAGACCATATTCGTGAGTCTTGATTTGAGCCGCTTCTAAAACAAATGGTGAAACATCAAGACCTATCATTCTAGTGCACTTACCAGCCATAAATCGGGCAACTCGCAGATCCCCGCAGCCAAAATCAATTACTGTCCTGATTTGATCATTCCAGCTAGTCATACTAAGCCTTTCCAATGTATCAATGAGCATTTTGTGGTTATTCTCTCCGGTAAGATTGTATTGTTCTTCAGTCTCTCTGCGAAGAAATTGATCTCTATTGATCTCGGCCCTGGTAAACCGCTTATAAGGGTTATAGGTCACCGAAACATCATATTTTCTCGCCATAATCCATCCTCTTCTAGCAGGTTAAATATCGTTGTATGCTATATGTTCTATGTTTTCTCATACCAGAGGGACGTTCTTTTCGCTTCCTGCAAGCAAGCGAAAGAACGTCCCTCTGCTTATCAAATCTATATTTGCTGCAGAATGTGTGCATGAGCAGCAATAAAAAGAGTTTCGCCCGCAAATGCACTTACATCGACGGTAAAGGTATGCGTTGTAAAAAAGTCGGCCGGGTTGGTAACCGTAAATTTAAATGGGAATTGTCCGGGTGCGCTGGTCGGCGGAATAGTATCACCGACAAAAAGGTGCACTTGATCCATAACATAGGGAAAGAATGTAGTAAAGGTTACTATAAGATTAGTACCTTGTCTGAGAACGCTTACGGTTCCAATTGGAATATTGGTTGCCCCAAGTCCCAGAACAAATGTATTTCCGGTTTCTGTGGGGCCCAGAGTGACATACTGAGCATTGCCCTGCCCATATGGAGTTCCCACCGCCCAGGCGGAACCCGCTTCAATAAAAATTGGAGTTGGAGGCGTCGGAGGCGTTGGAGGCAAATTTGATCCGATTGCGATATCAAGAATGTCCTCCAGTGTAAATTCAAGCAGCATTTCTTTCATTAGAACAGTTTGCAGAGTCCTCCTTACGTCACGGTTAACCGAGAGCAAGGCCGAAAGGTTGGTTGCCCTTACCGATGTTATACCGGGAAGGGTTCCCAGGGCAGCTTGAAGCTTTTCGCCTTCCGTATTAACCACATGGGCCAAGCTGAGTTCTTCCAGAGCTACAGATGCCAACAGCAGATTAACAACCTGGTTTCTATCGAGACTGATGGTTGGGGCGATTTCGGGAATAGTTGGAAATGACATTATTCAATCACCACCTATTTGCAGAATATATGATATTTTATGCGTGGCTTGGGAATATGTTAAACATAACCAAATAAAGCAATATTATAAGAATGGCAACGCGTTACCGAATAATCCGCATCTTGAACTCCTCAAGACCATCCAGGTCGGATAACCTGTAAATATGAAAGGCCGGATAATGAGTATCAACAAAAAGCTCGAAGCCCAGGGCGGCAGCACGAATGCAAAAGTGGCGATCCTCGCCGACCAAACTACTATTATAGATTTCATTAAAGTTAACACCGGCATGAATAGCCTTTTTACTGATGAGAGTGCAGGCTCCTAAACCACCAACCCTGTAAACCCCGGGAACTTTCAGTTCATTTAGAAATAATAAAACCCGCTGTAAGACCTGGCTCTCAGTTAAGTTTTCCCCTCTGGAACGGTTAAACAGGTTGTACTGGTCGAAACACCATACTTGCGGTAATTCGGGGAAATCTGGTTCCCACTTGGTCCAGAATATTTCTGATACAATATCCTTTCTACAGTTGACTAAATGCTCCAGGGTTTGCGGTTGCAACACCAAGTCAGAGTCAACCAAAAATAAATAATCATAGTTATCTTCCCGAGCTTTGTTAATAATGCTATTTTTAAACCCGGCTACCTTCCAAATCAGATCCTCTTCCCAAATATGGGTGCTCTCATTACAGAAATACGGTTTGTCATCCCCCGCTTTGACAAGGAACGTATTATGGTTCTCTTCGATGAAACGAGCAATTAATTGGTGCGATTCTTCCTCAAGGTTGTCATCGATAAAGTAAAAGTCGACATCTATAGCATCTAAGATCAGTCTCTTTATACTCCATAAGTAGTTACTCAGTATTTCAGCCTTTTGCCGAATGGGAGTTCCGATCAGCACCCTGGGCTTATCTTCGTTCAAGCCTTATCCTCCTTATAATTCGATGGTCAAATCACAGGGGGCAAATAATGGGGCCTCAGGTGCCAGCCATTGAATACGAGCAAAGCTTAGATCAAGATCGGGCTCTTCATGAGAGCGAACGTAGATCAGGTCTCCGTTGCTTAATAGTGTTGTAATTAAATCCCCTAATTTACGGTAGTCGACCGGCTTATCGCCAAGCCTGATCTCGACTACACGACTGTGTTCAACATCGTTTAGATGGTTACCATCCATTTTGTTTTCAAGCAACGATCTCCAGCTATTTTGCCACCGATCTTTGGAGAAGGCCCGGGCCACTTCGGGATTCCTGGCCTTAAATAGATTCAATTGTTCCCGATCTTCCAATAAACTTATAATAGCCTGCTTCAATTCCTGTGGACGGGGGTCAATCAAAAAACCATTGTAGTTGTTTATGATCAAGTCCGGTAATCCACCGACACGAGTTGCGATAACCGCGTTACCTGAAGCCATCGCTTCCAGACAGGATAAACTGGTGCCTTCACTATGAACAGTAGGGATCAGAGAGATGTCTGCAGCCTGGTAGGCTTGCGGCATTTCATCCATCGACAGTGGGTAATACTTGACCCTATCCGCCCACTTGATTTGTTTGTCAATGACCTGCTGGAGATCTTGACCTGCGCCTCTTCCTACAAAGTGAAATTCAACTGCGGGATATTCCTCCAGGATGTCATCCATGATCTCCAAAACCAAATACAGCCCTCGGGCGGCGTATAGCTGCCGAGGATATAGAATTACTATCTTATCTCTATTTTCCAAATAGTCTTCTTTTGGCGTAAACACCGACAGATCGACATAATTTGGGACTAATTTGATGTTTTGACTCAGACTAAAATCAACCGTCTGCAGCCAACTGGCTGAATTGGTATCTACCGAAATCAGGTCTTCGCAGGCTTTGGCTGCCTCGATATAGCGTTGGTTCATTATCCAGAACACCGCAGCGTGTTCGAACTCGCAAAATGGGGTGTCCCAGGAAACCCCATGACTTATCCCTATATTTGGAGTAGCCGCCAGCGGCCAGATCTCGAAAAAGGCTGAATAGATGTTGAGGGCGGTTCTCCCTTGCACCAGTTGATAAAAAACATGGTTAAATTCCTTGGCACATCTTAGCATCAATCCTTCAGCCTTTGATCCATATCGACTGAGAGATATAATATGGATATTTTTAAAGTGTCGCACCCATGGGTAATTCCCATATTGAAAAACCACCAACTCACTACCCAACTCGGCACAGATTTCACTTAAATCAAGTAGATAGCGTTCAGCCCCTCCGTTATAAAAATAATCCCCGGTAAAGTTCAAGAAAGTTGCTGTCATCACGGCAACCTTTCCGCGAAGATCTAGGTTGGCATAGGGCAGCCAGCCTCGAGGGACAAATTTGATACTTTCTTCTATTAAATTGGCATTGAATTCATAATCAATATTTGACTGAAGACATACGCATGTAGTTTCCACGGGAGGCTTCAGGTCAGTTAATGAAGTGGCAGGAAAATAGCTAATCAAGTCTGCCTGGTCAATTTTACGTTCCATGGTGTCAGTCAGATAATCCGTATCCAGATGGAGCCAAAGGAATTTATGATGAAGCATTTCAGCCCAATCCGGATGGATGGATTGGGTGGTTAGTATTATGGCGGAAAGACTTTTTATCACTGGAATCAACAAGAAGCCGTGACGAACTAAAAACAGATTTTCCTGCCAGGCCTCGAGACCTCCTGAATATGATGGTTGGCACAAAAAACACAAATAGCCCCGGGAAGCCATTTCAATTAGCAGATCAATTAACTCTGGTTGTGGTTCCCCATGCTCGGGAATAAGATAGAGTATCATAGCCCGGGGCTTTTTAACGTTTATAATATTCACTATTTCGAGCATTTCAGGGGAATATTCTTTATTTCTAATTTTTGGTTCCGCCGTCGTAGTGAACTCTTCTGACATCCTATTCTCCTTAATGACTCTTTCGCCAAGTTTGAAAACACGCCCTTACTGCACAGGACATATTATGAAATATAAAATGCACTTTAATATTCTATGAGGCTTCGCGTTTTTAGGTGAGATGGAGGCCCAATTTTAATGATGTTGGTTGTGGTCAAAATGGGTCCTTAAAAATTAGCGAGGGAAGTTGGGAGAATGGTTGATTACTCTGTCTTATCTTTCTATGACCTAGATTATTTTGAAATCGCTTAATGCTGGTAAAACGTGATTCCTTCATGCAAATTGGATAGTTGGTTTATTGGGGGGTTTTTCTGATTCAAAACCAAACAGGTCTATCTCTGGCCATGATAGTAAAAGACGAAGAAAATTGCATAACCAGATGTTTGGATAGTGTAATAGATTTAGTAGACGAAATGGTCATCGTGGATACGGGGTCAACCGACAGAACAATCGACATTTGCCGCAGTTATAATGCCCGGGTGTTTGAGTATTCATGGAATGACAACTTCGCTGAAGCTAGAAATTTTGGACTGGATAAGGTTACGCAGGATTGGGTTTTATGGCTGGACGCCGATGAAGAACTATCCCGGGAAAACATAGAGCAGCTAAGTAATCAGGATCTCTTTGCTAATTATGACGCTCTGTCGGTGCCGCTTATTAATTTTTATGGAGAAAAGGTTGATCATGATGAGATTGCCCAGATAGCCCAGCCCCGGTTTTTCAGAAATCATATGGGTTTTCGATTCGAAAACAAGATACATGAGTGGCTTAATATTTCTTCTGCTTATGATCAAGACCGGGTAGGGTTTCTAGATCTTAAAATCTATCATTACGGTTATTTGAATAACCAGGTAGAGAATAAACAAAAATTTCTCAGGAACGTGAAGCTGTTGCTGCGAGAACTGGAGGAAGAAAAAAATCATGCCTGGCCCCATTATTACCTGGCGATGGAGTACTACCGAAGAAACCAGTTTATAAAGGCCTTTGAACATGTTAATCAATCCATAAACCTGTTTATCAAGGAAGGGATCATCCCGCCGCCTTCGATGCTCTATAGTCTGAAGTATTCGATTTTGATCCGAACGGAAAGTTGGGAGGGGGCGTGGCCAGGCATTAAATCAGCTGTCCAGATGTTTCCTGATTATGTAGACCTGAGATTCTATATGGGAGTGATCCTTTATTGCAAAGAGATGTATCAGGAAGCTCTGGATTGTTTCCAGGCATGCATCCAGATGGGAGAAGAAAACCTTAATTATTTGAGTATCAAGGGATTGGGCAGTTTTAGGGCCTGGTTATATGCGGGGCTTTGTTTTGAAAAATTAGAAAAGCCAGAAGAGGCCTTTCTGGCCTATCTTAAAGCGTTAATGGTTTCGAACAACTTTCTGTCTGCCCGTGAAGCAGTCAATAAGCTGATTGATACACAACCCACCTTGGCTGAACGAATTAAACATCTTAAACCCGAGTTCAGAAGGCTTTTACAAGAATAACCTGATAGCGGACTGCTGAGATGTTCGCCTAGAAGTGTAACAAGGTACCATTTAATGACATATCTATAGGTTAGAAGAACAAAAGGAGGGATCACTAAGTGTCATTTCCAACTATACCAGAAATAGCTCCAACAATCAGTATCGACAGAACTCAGGTCATTAATCTTCTGTTAGCCTCCGTAGCCTTGGAAGAACTCAGCCTGGCTCACATTATTAATGCTGAGGCTGAAAAACTTCAGGCTGTATTAGGAACTCTTCCGGGATTAGCTATTACAGTAACTACCATTTCAGGCTTGCTCTCAGTTAACCGTGAAGTTAGAAAAACCCTGCAAACAGTTATTAAGAAAGAAATGCTGCTTGAGTTTAAATTGGAGGATATTCTGGAAATTCCGGTCGTTTAATATTGACGATATCATAGGGTTTCCACCCAAGGGTTATTTGAGAAAGTATATTACTTTATCAGATAACCCTTTTTCATTTTTACGAAATGCAATGTAATCCCAGTAAGATATATACCGGGTTACATATTTAATGGGTTAAGTTTGCTATTTTTATTGCCATTGAGTGCTCAAAATAGTCATTTCTTTTTAACAAATAGTAGATGGTTTGAATATTAATATTAACAAACTACATTGAAAAGGATTGATTTGAATGAGTATGCCGCAATTTCCGCCGCAGCCGCATCGTCCCGATTTACATCAAACCATCATTGATCTTTTGGATTCAATAGCTTTGGAAGAGATAGCTTTGTCACACTTGCTAAATGCGGAAGCCGAGAAGATTCAGCAGTTTTTACGTCATATATCATCGTGTACGCCTACTGATACCGTAATAGACTTTAATGTTGTGGTGAATGAGACCTTGGAGACGGTGATTATGAAGGAATGGCTTCTGCTGAGGAAGCTGGAAAACGTAACCAGATTCGCTAACAGGCAGTTCCCACCGCCGTGTCCGCCGATATGCCCGCCACAGCCGATCCCAGTATGTCCGCCGATTCCAGTATGTCCGCCGATCCCGGCATGCCCGCCATGTCCACCATGTCCACCCGCATCGCCGTGTCCGCAATGTCCGCCCATAAATATCAACTGTCCCGAGGTGGTTTGCAAGACATCTCACAAGCCCAGGTTTAAAAAGCATCGGCATTTTGTGGAAGAGTAGAGACGCCATTTTCGGTTCATGGTGGCCCCTGCTAAAAAGATGTCACGCCAAAAAAAAGAGATTCCATAGTGGAATCTCTTTTTCATATTAGTCGGTATATATCTAGCCCATGTAACCCATTAGCTCAGAAATGGTCTGTGACGCCTGAACGACGTCCCGACAGCAACCGGGAAGGGTCTGCTCATCAAGTATTTTTACAGAGTTTCCGGATAAGCTGATCGCGGCAATGATCTGCCGGGATACGCTGAAAATAGGGGCTGCTACACAAGCGATACCGGGAAGAGCCTCCTCGCGGTCGATGGCAAATCTCTGCTGTTTTACCTTCTTGAGTTCTGTGCGTAAAGCATCGGGTTCAATTATGGTATTTGAAGTCAGCGGGATCATTGGCTCATTTACGAGGTATTTTTCAATATCCTCTTCAGGCTGAAAAGCCAGAAGGACCTTGCCTACAGCGGTACAATAGGCAAACACCTCGGCCCCGGCCTTGGGAAATACCGAACCTTCATTGCCTGCCTGGTTGTTGATTATGAAAACGGCCTTGTTGCCCGCATAAATGGCCAGGTGCACAGATTCCTGGTATTTTTTACTCAGCCATCTTATCATCGGTTCGGCGGCAGTATTCAGCCTGATGTTGCCGCTGTAGGTACGGCCGAGTTCATATACTTTAATGCCCAGTCCGTATTTGCCGTTATCGGCCATTTGCAGGAAATCTTGTTTCTCCAGGGCTTTGACCAGGCCATGAACCGTACTCTTTGAGAGATCAAGTTCACGGCTGATCTCGGTGATTCCCCATTCGGTTTTCTGACAGTCAAACAGACTGAGTATGGACAAGGCTCTTTCAACCGACCTGCTCATTAAAGGTCCTCCAATTGGATGAAAAACTGTTTTTGAAAATCACGATCATTATAAGCTGTTAAAAACATTTTAAGAAATAATCCGTATTTCAGCAACCTTCCATACCATAGGCCCGGGCCAGCATGGTCATGGGATGGATAACCTCAGTGCCCTTTTCTTTCAGGGCAGACCCGATGTAGAAACGGCATACCGGGCATTGGGTCACAACCAGGTCGGCACCGTTTTCTTCAATATCCCGGACCCGGTTTGAACGTATGCCTTCGGATAATTCGCGGTGATCCATATAAAAGGCTCCCGCAGCACCGCAGCAACGTTCCGGATTTTCCAACTCCCTGAATTCAGCTCCGGATATCTGAGTCAGTACTTGCCGGGGGGCATGGCGTACCGTCGGGCTCCAGGCCCGGTGACAGGGGACATGATAGGTAAAACTACCTTCCAGAGAACCTGGAGTTGATGTCAGTCCTACGCTGTTTAGATAATCGGTAGCTTCCCAGACCCGGGACGCCATCTCATTTACCACATTTTGCAGCGGGTCATCCGCTTCCAGCATCTTGCCGAATTTTTCTTTAAACATCATACCACAGGAAGTACAATCGGTAACGATAGCGTCGACTTCAAGCTTCGAAAAAATGCTGACATTGATCTGAACCATTTCCCGGGCGGATTTTATATCTCCCTCGGCCATGGAAGGTATCCCGCAGCAGACCTGTCCTTCCGGAATGATGACCTCGATCCCGTTGCGAGTGAGAACGTTGACTGTTGCCACACCGGTATCAGGGAACATAAAATTAGTGCCGCAGCCAACAAAATAGGCGACTCGGCCTCGTGTCGCTCCTTCAGCCTTCACCGTTCCTGAGTAGTATTTGTCAAAGGTCTTTCCCGCCAGCAGCGGCATATCCTTTGTGCCGATACCGACTTTCTGGGCCATAGCTCCGGCTCTGCCCATCAAGGCAGTCAAACCTCGTTGTTTGAGCATTTTGCCCATGACCAGGTTTTTAACCCCGGCCAGCCCTCCTTTTTGTTCATTAATGGCTGCACGGGCGGCTACTACGATCTCATCTATCGGCACCTGGGAAGAACATCCCTGGGTGCAGTTTGTGCAGAGCAGGCAGCGGTCGATGATCTCCAATGCCCGTGGACTTAAAGGCATACTTTTGTCGATCACGCTCCGTAAAATGACCTCGATGCGGTTGCGGGGGAGAACTGATTCCACCAATTCCTGCAGAAAGACCGGGCAACTGGCCTGGCAGTAACTGCAATGCGAACACTTGGTGATCTGGTCAGCATATTCCTCTACTCTCTTCATATAGCCTCACCGCCTTCCAGCCAGATTTTGCCGGGATTAAGCAGCCCCTTGGGGTCAAAAGCCTTTTTGATACGCTTCATCAATTCGACCTGAGTACGGCCGAACTCCCATTCCAGGTATTCCTGCTTGTGCAATCCGATACCGTGTTCGCCGGATATAGTTCCTCCCAGGTCAAGCCCATTACGGATCATGCGATCAATGGCCTGCTTGGCCTTGGCATTGATCTCGTCATCGGTTTCCGGCTGGAGGATGGTAGGGTGCATATTACCGTCACCGGAGTGACCGGCCAGGCCGATCTGGATGCCTATGTCAGCCGCAATAGCCTGCACCCCGCGCACGAAATCCGGTATACGATTGCGGGGCACCGTAATATCTTCAGTGATGACCCGTTTCATTATGGAGAGCATCAGGGGATATAACTTGGAGCGGGCTTCCCAGTAGCTGGCCGCCTCTCGGGGGTCTTCTATAACCCGCAGGTCGGGTATGCCTAAATCTTTGCAAATATCACCTATCTTCCTGGTATCCTCTTTGACCTGGCTGGCACTGCCATCTACCTCCACCAGCAGATAAGCCTCATGATCGAGCGGCAGCGGGGGAGTGATATAGTTGTTCATCACCATTATGGCCAGTTTGATCAAAAACTCCAGCATCGCCGGGACGGTCCCACTGGCAATGATGGCTGAAACCAATTCAGCCGCCTGGTCGAGACTGGCACATGAAATGACCATGGTGTTATGAACGGGTGGCAGGGTCAAAAGCCGGAGGTTAGCCCGGGTGATGATCCCCAGAGTCCCTTCAGATCCGGCTATAAGATGGGTGATATCATAACCGGAGGATTGCTTCACCATCTTACCGCCGGTCTTGATTATTGATCCATCAGAAAGCACTACTTCGGTCCCCAGAACATAATTGCCGGTAGTACCGTATTTGACACCGCGGGGCCCTCCAGCCCGGGTGGCAATATTGCCGCCCAGGGTACATACAGCAGCACTCTGTGGATCAGGCGGGTAAAACAACCCCTGACGCTCGATCGTCCGCGTGAATTGGCGCAGAACCAGGCCGGCTTCCACTTCAGCCGTTAGGTTATCCGGGTCTATTTCTATAAGATGATTCATCCTTTTCATATCCATAACGATGCCCCCATGGACGGGAGTGCATCCTCCGGCCAAGCCGCTGCCGGCTCCCCGAGGTGTTACGGGAACATCATACTCGGAGGTAAATTTCATAACCCGGGCGACATCTTCAGTGTTAGCGGGCAGTACTACCGCATCTGGAATCCTGCTGGCGTAATAATGGGTAGCATCACTGGCGTAAGCCATGAGATCTTCAGGCAGGCTCAAGACCTGTTTATCAGATAACAACCTGGTCAGGTCCTGGTTTAGACTTTTCACGCTAAAACCCCCTTATCCCTATTTGTCAGATAGACTAAGCTCAAGAACGGATTGTCAGGGCTTCATACCCCAGTTTGAATACCTTTTCATTAAGTTCTAACACCGAGCCGGAAAAACGGGTTTTCAGTATGTCATAGTAATCCGCCAGATCAAGAGGGACTTCAGGAAGAGCGGTCAATGATCCCATGATGGTGATGTTCGCGGCCTGGGGATTTCCGGCCTCGATGGCTATCTTAGTAGCATCCACTATTTGCACATTACCGCATAAGGCCTGCAGTTCACGTTCGATAGCAGCTATCTCCGGGTATACTGCCTCACCTATCAAAACTCCCAGGGGGTAGTTGGGACGAGGGTCAAAGATGATTATTGTATCTGTATTCCCATAGTCTCTTGCCACCCGCAGGATTTCAATGGGTTCAAAACCGATTATCACGTTGGCTTCTTTGAAAGGGATCAACGGACCGAACTGCCGCACCATGGAGACCCTGACGTGGCTCATCACTGAACCGCCCCGCTGGGAAGCACCATAGGTTTCACCTACGGTCGTAAAATAGCCCTTTTCCACCAGGGCGGAAGCCAGCAGTTCAGAAGCCAGGATATTCCCCTGACCGCCTACCCCGCAAATAATTATGTTGAGGGGGTCTATTACGAGCTGCTGCATCATGCTTCGCCTCCTTCTACTTTGATGGCCCCGGCGGGGCACAGGCTGGCGCATACCCCGCAGCCGATGCAGACCACCTCGTCGATCTGCGCTTTGCCGGCGGCATAGTCCCATATATTACCCGGGCAGCCCCAGATCCTGCTGCAGAATCGCCCGCAGCCACAATCGTCACCACGGCAGAGACTGGGATCGACCCAGGCCCGACGCCGGGTTCCTTTGCGTAAGACCAAAGTGGCGCATTCACGTTTGAGTATCAAGACCTTAAGACCAGGTTTACGTGCCAGGCGATAGATGGTTTCCGTCGTATGCTCTACATCGTAAGGATCAGCTATGGTGACCTGGCAGCCGATTGCCTCTACCAGTTTTTCTATGGAGATCGGTTCAGCCTGCTCACCCATGGCGGTCACATTGATGCCCGGGTGGGGTTGGAAACCGGTCATAGCTGTAGCCGAATTATCAAGTACAATAAACAACATGTTGGAGTTATGATACCTGGCGTTGACCAGGCCGGGGAGACAGGAGTGGAAAAAGGTAGAATCGCCGGCCAGAGCGATTACCGGTTGTTGGAAGCCGAAACGGGTCAACTGCCCCAGACCTTCCGCCATATTGATACCGCCGCCCATGCAACCAAGAGCATTAAGGCCATAATGACCGGCCCGCTGCCCGCCCATGGTATAGCAGCCGATATCACCCATGACCAGACCGCCTCCGGCCCGCATACCCAGGCTCTGCTTTAGTACAAAGAAAGAAGCCCGGTGGGGACAGCCGGCACAGAAGGTCAATTCACGCGGTGGTATCACGACCTGGTCTTCTGCAGGCAGGGCAGCTGCAGCTGGTGCTTTATAAGAAACCTGCATTATCCCGGCAATGGCATTACGGACCAGATCGGGATTCAGTTCGCCGGTTCGCGGAAAGGAAGCGCCATCACAGCGGCCGCTGATTTCAACCTGGATATCCGGATAATGTCCAATAATAGCTGAGACGTTCTGCTCCAGGAAGGGGTCGACCTCTTCCACTATCAGTACTTTTTTGGTATGCCGCAGGTGTTTTAGAAGCAATTTCTCAGGCAGAGGCCAGGTGCAGCCGAGCTTGAGCAGGCCAACCTGCTCGCTGAGGTTAAGGGTATCGATGGCCTCCACGCTGTAGAACCAGCCGGTACCGCTGGCAATAACCAGAAGTTCCGGGTTCTCCGGACCTTCATATGAATTAAAGATAGACTCTTCAAAAATGTTTCTAGACTGATCGAGCTTATCCAGCATCAGATCATGGAACCAGTTGACGGCGACCAGTTTATCCCATTCACCGATCAGTTCAGGTTCTTTGAGCTCTGCCGGCAGTTCACCCAGGGTCACATTGCCCCGGCCATGATGGATGCGGGTGACCCCGCGGATCATAATTACCTGACCTATTTGCTCGGATAGCTCAAAGGCCCATTTCACCATATCCTTGGCTTCCTGGAAGGTAGCTGGTTCCAGCAGGGGCACACCGGCCGAACGAGCCTGGTGACGGGCATCGAATTCATTTGTACTGGAATGGGCACTGGGGTCATCGGCTACCACCAGGACTACTCCCCCCTTGCAGCCGGAAAGAGCAGCGGTATGCAACGCATCACCAATAACCAACAGACCGTTCTGCTTGGCTATGCAAAGAGACCTTACTTTGCTCATGGAAGCTCCCATACAGGCCTCGAAGGAACAGGTCTCATTGGTCGACCACTCGGCATAGAGGTTCATGTCTTTAGCCACATGTCCCAGCATGGTCAGAATCTCCGAAGAAGGAGAACCGGGGTAGGCGGCGGCAAATCGAATACCTGCCTCAAGTGCTCCACGGGCGATAGCCTCATTACCTTGCATAAGGTAAGTTTTTCCGGGTTCTCTGGAAGTAATCATCCATTCCATCAGGAATCCACCTCCTCAAGATGATCAAATTGAGACAGATCTATCGGAGAGCTTAGTTTTCCGCTTGCAGTCAATTCCTTTATGGAAGTAAGATTGCGAGCTTTCTTGTTTAATGAAGCTATTTTTAGAAGCTGAAGTTCGTTCTCGGGATACTGTTCTACATCCAGCAAGCCCTTCTCAACAGCTCTCCGCAAAAGGCTTATACCCGCAGTATTGCGGACTATCACCGTATTCCAGCCACCCTCTGACTCAAAGGCGCCAACTGATATATCAGCCAGTTCGGATGTCATATCCAGGCAGTAACGGCAGCCTGGCCGTATAAATTCGCGTACCTTCTCGGTAGGTATAGTCTTGACCCCTTCGTTGGTCGTGATTTCTAAACCATGGCGGGGAATAGCCATAGATCTGATGTCCAGACCGGGGTATTCCCTTTGCAGGTAGTCCGTGAATTCCCAGGATAATGACCACATGCAAAAGAGTCCTATACTGATGAATTTCATATCCTTGAGTTGTTCTCCCTGATATAACTGCATCTTACGCAGGGCCTGGATCTGGCAGGGACGTCCAACTACCAGGAGATTCTTTATTCCTTGCCGTGATGCTTCCATGATTTTTTTGAGCCCGGTCGAGGCCAGGAATTTGGAACCGGCCGCCTTCTCTATATCTGTCAGGTTTGTGCCGATGAAGGGATCAGGCAGCATATTTTTGTGGATTCCGGTCAGGAGAAGGGCCTCTGCAAGTTTTTCTTCCAGTGCGGTCTTCATCAATGTGCTGACCGCACCTCCATCCTGCTGGCCAGGTACCGGGTCCAGACTTTTTACACGGTAAATTTTCTTAAAACTGCCCAGTTCCTTGCTCCAATCCATGGTATCGAGGAATTTGGCGTTGACTTGTTTCCAATCGGTATTGGTCCGGGGACAGACGGCATAACAGCGTCCATCTTCTACGTTACAGTCGAAGGTGATCACCATGTTGTCATCAAGATTTTTTATATAGGGGCACCAGTCAAGACAGGCTCCGCAAAGAGCACATAATGAAGTGTTAAGGATATCGTTCTTTAGTTCTCTACCCCCAGGCATCGCTCTACCCCCTTGTATTTATCAGGTTTATACTGCGCAAGATTACAGAAGTTCGCCCCCTTTATCGTTCAGCTATACAGAACTACGTTCACATTAGGTGCTATGACATTCATGTTGCCGTAAAAGACGCTGGGTGTTCGGCAGAGAGGAACGCAGTTCGAAAAATGTAGTTGCTTTATGTTTATATATACATAATGAAAATCCTCTATTTTATGAGATAAAATTTTCACATGCAGGATATGAGGAGGAACGGCTTTTGAGTGATTATGAGCTGCTCCGCGGAGTGGAATGTCTGTCATTACTGTGATATAATAGGCTACTGAAAGAAGACTGGCAAAAGGTTGCAGTATTCTAGTCAGCTCTATCAGTTTTGAAGACGGGCCTAAAAATCCGTAAAGGGCACAGCGATGAAGCTTCTGGTGCCGGCTTGTGACGCCCAGTCAGGGGTCGGCGCTGGGAGTTAAGGGTATGGGGGCAATCCGCAACGGCATGCGGGCGAGACCCTTGTATCCGTGGAGGCTTCCTATCCCGCAAGGGGTAGGATGAAAACCTGCATTCCGGGAAAGCTGGGTGCAGTGTAGCCTGCCTTGAGTGGTGGCGGCGGACGGGCGCAAAAGGGTTGGAAGGGTTCTGGCCAGGACCTGACCGACTCGCTCTGAAACCGTTGCTGCAAAAGAGGCTAGAAGCTGATGTGAGTTGTCGAGGAAAACTCCTAGACTGATTGCTTGAAGCATACTTCATCAAGGATTAAAGTGCGTACTTAGTGGTAATCCAGTCTCGCTGCCGGCAACGGAGCGAAGCGGGCATAAAGGGAAACCGCCCATCTGGCAACACTTGGGAGACCCGCTGGGAAAACCTGCTGGACCTATGTCGCAGCGTTTACTCGATGAAGAACCTTTTGCCAGTGAATCGATAGATCGCCTGAACGTACAGTCATATGCTGACTGATTCAGACCTCACATGACCCGTAGGTCACCACAAGTTGGTGAAGATCTGAATTTGCGGGTATCTTGTTTTCCTGAATTAGAAGATTTTCTATTAGACTAATTTTATTATAAGAAAGTGAAGGGATACGTGTACATACAACGTAGTAACCTTATATCAGCCTTGGTAGTGGCATTCATTACTTTTTTCGTGGCACTGCTCATGAGCGTAGGCTCCGAGGCGCTGGTAAGAGCAGTTAACAGCATTTTTATTGCTCTGGTGCTATTGTTTGTTATCATATTTATAGGGATTTTTTTCGACACCATTGGGACTGCTTTTGCAGCAGCAGTTTTGCCGCCTTTCAATGCCAAGGCGGCAAAAAAAATATTTGGCGCAAAACAAGCGGTCAAGCTGATCCGTAACGCCGACCTGGTAGCCAACTTCTGCAACGACATGGTCGGCGACATATCCGGGACGCTCTCTGGAGCCATCGGCGCCGGGATCGTGGTGAGCCTGGGCAGACAATTCCACACGATGGATCTGGTCCTCGCCGGAGCGATAATGACCAGTATGATAGCTGCATTGACTGTTGGCGGCAAAGCTATCGGCAAATATATTGCCCTCAATAATACCAATAATATTATTGAAAGTGTAGCCAGAGCTGTAGCCTGGTGGGAAATGGCAACTGGTATCGAGTTGCTGAAAAATAGAAGGTGAATCCTGCATGTACAAACTACTGGAAAACATTGATTCCCCGGATAATTTAAAAAATCTTAATTTAATCAGTTTGAATGAGTTGGCGGCTGAGATCAGGAGCCTTCTGATCGACAGCGTCTCCCGGTGCGGCGGGCATCTGGCCTCCAATCTTGGCGTGGTCGAGTTGACCATCGCCCTGCACTATGTCTTCAACTCTCCGCAAGACAAGCTCATTTGGGATGTAGGACACCAGAGCTATGTGCATAAGGCTCTCACCGGACGTTACCGTGAAATGGACAATCTCCGGCAATTTGGGGGATTGTCCGGTTTCCCCAGGTGCGATGAATCTCCACATGATGCATTCAATACCGGTCACAGTTCCACCTCCATATCTGCTGCCATGGGCATGGCACTCGCTCGGGATATCCAGGGCGAAAAGCATTCAGTGGTGGCTGTTATCGGGGATGGAGCGCTTACCGGGGGGATGGCCTTCGAGGCCCTCAACCATGCCGGTAACCTGGACCGCGACCTGATCGTAGTCCTGAATGATAATGAAATGTCCATATCACGAAATGTAGGGGCGATGTCGGCTTATCTCAACCGTTTGCGCACCGACCCCAGCTATTCACGACGCAAGGAAGGCATTGAAAGCGCACTGAACCGCATACCGGCAATCGGACCTAACCTGGCCCGGGCCGCCGGCAAATTTAAGGACACTGTAAAATATATGATGGTTCCCGGTATCCTTTTTGAGGAGCTGGGCTTTACCTATATCGGCCTGGTTGACGGTCATAACCTGGAAGAATTAATAACCGTACTATCAAATGTCAAGAAAATGAAAGGGCCAGTGCTGGTGCATGCCATCACCCAAAAAGGCCAGGGTTATATGCCGGCTCTGGAAGACCCTGATCGGTTCCACGGCATCGGTCCCTTTGACAAGAAGACCGGAACCAGCAAACCGAAATCCATCAAGACCTATACCGAGGTTTTTGGCGATTTCATGTTGCAGCAGGGGGAAAAGGATGACAAGCTGGTAGCTATCACTGCTGCTATGACTACCGGGACCGGTCTTTCTGATTTTGCTGAAGCATACCCGGAACGTTTCTTTGATGTGGGAATATGTGAACAGCATGCGGTGACCATGGCCGGGGGTATGGCCCGGGAAGGACTGCACCCGGTGGTCGCCATTTATTCCACTTTCCTGCAGCGTGCCTATGACCAGATCATCCACGATGTAGCACTGCAGAACCTGCCGGTGATTTTTGCTGTAGACCGGGCCGGACTGGTCGGTGAGGACGGGCCTACCCATCACGGAGTTTTTGATCTCTCTTTTTTACGTACCATCCCTAATCTTACTGTTATGGCTCCTTCTAATGAGAATGAGCTGCTGGCAATGTTGAACACCGCGTTTACTATAAAAGGTCCGGTGGCGATACGCTATCCGCGCGGAGTAGGGGAAGGGTTAACGACAGATCCGGAAGCCGAAATCTTGCCTTTAGGCAAGGCCGTTCTCAGCGAGCCGGGCAGCAAAATGGCTCTGATCGGAATAGGCCGGGGCTTTAATATAGCCAGACAAGTCAGGGAATTACTGACCGAGAAGGGGATAGATGCTGCTCTGATCGACGCCCGTTTTGTGAAACCGCTGGATGAAGCCATGATGCTTGAACTGGCCCAAAAATGCGGACGACTGGTTACAATCGAGGATAATTGTCTGACCGGTGGTTTCGGAGCCGCGGTACTGGAATCCCTGGCCCGGCATGGTAATAAAGCCGAGGTTATAAGCTATGGCATCCCGGATGACTTTGTCGAACACGGCAAGGTTGAACTCTTGCTGGATCTGCTGGATCTGGATCCGGAATCGATCGTTGAGTCGATGGTTGACCGCTGGCCAGACCTGGTCCAGCCGGAAGGGTCATGGAGGGTGCTTAGGTTTGGCAAAAAGTAGATTGGATCTTATCGTACAGGAAAGAGGACTCGCCTCTACCCGGGAAAAAGCCCGGGCCATGATTTTGGCTGGTGAGGTGCAGGTCAATGGCAAATGTATCGACAAACCAGGCACCAATGTAGATAACGGATCGGAAATCGAACTGCTTCATACCGGACCGCGCTATGTAAGCCGCGGGGGGCTTAAACTGGAGAAGGCCATCCGGGCTTTTCAGGTCGACTTTACGAGTAAAACGGTACTGGATGTAGGGGCCTCCACAGGCGGATACACTGATTGTGCCTTGCAGCATGGAGCTGCCCGGGTTTATGCTGTTGATGTCGGTTATGGCCAGCTGGACTGGAAGCTCCGCAATGATGACCGGGTCACCAATATAGAACGGACTAATATCAGATATTTCACCTTGGAGGATTTGGGTGAACCAGTTGATATTGTAACAATAGATGTTTCATTCATTTCTACTGAAAAGGTTTTCCCAGTGGTAAAAAATCTGGTTAGAGCGGACGGGGACCTGCTGGTTTTGATAAAACCTCAGTTTGAGGCTGGCAAGGATAAAGTAGGTAAAAAGGGCGTGGTCAAAGACCCGACGGTACACCGCGAGGTTTTGCTCAAATGCATGGAGAACGCTCAGCAGCAGGGCCTGGGGTGTGTGGACTGCACCTTTTCCCCTATTACCGGGCCACAGGGAAACATAGAGTTCTTCCTGCATCTGATCAAAAATCCGGCAATGAATCCCGATCTGCCTGGCAAAATAGCTGATCTGGTTGAACAGGCCCATCGGGAACTGGGAGGAAAAAAGGCAATTGAAGATACTGCTGGTGAATAACCGATACCGGGAAGAAACCTTTGTAATGGCTGAAAAACTAGCCGAAGAGCTCACATCGCTGGGGGTTGAGGTGGAAATGGAGTGTCAAACCGAGGCACCAGGCTCGGCCGATGTAATTATGGTGCTGGGCGGGGATGGCACGATTCTTCGGGCTGCCCGGCAATATGGAATGGATGGCGTGCCCCTGCTGGGCATCAATATGGGTACCCTGGGTTTTCTCAGCAACCTGAAAGACAGTGAATTGGAACAATACCTGCAGAAATTGGTTAAGGGCGATTATATAATAGATGAAAGAATGCTCTTGGAAACCAGGATATATGATGGAGATGACCTGATCCGAACCGTCTATTGTCTGAACGAGGTAGTGGTTCGATCGCGGACTCCCCGTATGATCATATTTGAAATAATCGTTTCCGGACAATTGATGGGCAGGTACCGGGGTGACGGAGTTATTATTGCTACACCTACCGGTTCAACCGCCTATTCCTTATCAGCTGGAGGACCGGTTTGTGATCCGGCTTTAGAAGCGTTTTTGATCACACCGTTGGCTATGCATAATGTTATCAAAAGGCCGATGGTGATACATGCTGATAATGAAATAATTATCAATCCAGTGGAATCTGAAGAATCGGTCATCAGTCTTGACGGTCAGATAAAGATGGACTTTAATGCCACTTACAAAATACAGGTGGTAAAAGCTGACCGGAAACTTAAATTAGTACAACTCCATCCTACCCCTTTCTTTGGTACCCTGGAACAAAGGCTCCGGCGGATCGAAGAATTATAAATGAACGGAGGGACGGGCATTGAAATCGCGGCGCAGAAGAATCATTCTAGAAATAATAGCGGGCAAGCGCATAAGCACCCAGGAGGAATTGCGGGACGAGCTCATCCAGGCTGGGTACGAGGTTACCCAGGCTACTGTGTCTCGTGATATCAAAGATCTTCAATTGATCAAGGTCCCTGATCCCCACGGCTATCACTATGCCCTTCCCGATCAACCAGTGATAAACTACTCTAATAACCGACTGCAGCGTGTTTTCCAGGACTCTGTCGTTAAGGTCGATTATAGTGAGAACATAATCGTCGTTAAAACCTTACCGGGTGCAGCTCAGCCCGTTGCTTCAGTATTGGATGCCTGGGGCAAACCGGAGATACTGGGCTCAGTAGGTGGGGATGATACTGTTATGGTAGTGATTAAGCCCAAAGAAGCCGTAACCGACATCATGGAAGAGATCCTGGCGTTGTTTTAAAGGATTTAATAACCCCATGGGGGTGAGATTGTGCGGATAGAAAAGGATTATTTGGGTGAAGAAACCCTGCCTGAGGAGGTTTACTACGGGCACTCCACTGCGAGGGCCCTTCGTATATATGAGGTGACCGGTTACCGCTGGCAAAGAGTATTTATAAAAGCCCTGGCCCAGGTCAAACAGGCTGCTTTAACCAGTCTCAAGGAATTGAGCTATTTGGAAGAAGATAAGGCCGAAGCCTTGCTGGTGGCTGCTCGTTTACTGGAGAGCGGCGAACTGGACGATCAGATCGTGGTTGATCCCTTTCAGGGCGGAGCGGGGACAGCCACCAATTTCAATGTCAACGAGGTGCTGGCCAACAAGGCCCTGGAGATAATGGGCCTGGATAAGGGCAGTTATGAGGTCATCAGTCCGCTTAACGATGTTAACCGCTTTCAATCCACCAACGATGTCATTCCTACTGCGTCACGTCTGGCAGTGATCTATGCTCTGAAAGACCTGGAAGCCAACATTGAAAACCTGCAAAAAGCTCTGCAGGAGAAAGAAAAACTATACGCCAATATCATAAAATCCGGGCGTACCCAATACCAGGCTGCGGTGCCGGTATCGCTGGGTATGGAATTTGGGGCCTGGGCTGAGGCCATCGCCCGAGACCGCTGGCGGGTATATAAATCGTTTGAGAGGATCAAGGTGGTAAATATCGGTGGGACTGCCGTGGGAACCGGTATAACCGCTCCCCGTAAATATATCTTCCGGGTGATCGATAACCTGCGGCGCATCAGCGGATTGGGGATAGCCCGGGCTGAAAACATGGTTGAGGCCACCAGCAATAACGATGTCTTTTCCGAGGTCAGCGGAATCATGCGCTCTCACGGGGCCAATCTTATCAAGATAGGGAACGATCTGCGTTTCCTGTCCGGGGACAGCTGCGGGGAGATCAAACTGAAACCGATCATGCGGGGTTCATCTATCATGCCGGGCAAGGTCAATCCGGTGATCCCCGAGATGATGGTGCAGGCCGGCATCAAGATATTGGGCAATGACCAGATAGTGGCCCAGGCGGTGGCTGCCGGGCATCTGGAACTAAACGCTTTTATTCCGCTCATTACTTACACCATGCTGGAATCCATGGAACTATTGACCCGGGTGGACGAGAAAGCAGTCCGGTATTGCATCAATGATATCGAACCCGACGAAGGGCGGATCAGAGACAATCTTTATCGCGGAAACGCTATCATAACAGTATTGCTGCCTTACCTCGGTTACGAGCGGGCGGAAGAGATCTGGAAATATATGAGGGAAAACCAGTTGGATATTGTGGAAGCCAATAACAGATTGGCTTTCATCGATACGGATAAACTGAATGAAATATTACAGCCCCATAACCTGCTCAAACTGGGGGAAACAGATTAAAGGGGAAATATAATGAGCGATCTAAATCAGACCCCGCAGGGCATGAGGACAGCCATTGCCTTTCTCGGCCGCCGTAATGCCGGAAAATCATCACTGCTTAACGCCATGGTGGGTTATGATCTGGCCATCGTTTCGGATGTGGCAGGTACCACTACCGATCCGGTGCAAAAGGCTGTGGAGATCAGCCCGCTGGGTCCTTGTAATGTTATAGACACGGCAGGAATAGACGATGTCGGAGCACTGGGCCAGAGGCGCATTGAAAAGACCCGCGAGGTGATCAAGGACAGTGATGTTGGTCTTATCATCATCGGTGATGGGCAGTGGACCGATTTTGAAGAAGAAATATATCAATTGCTCAAGGAAAAGGGCAAACCCATAATCGGGGTGATCAACAAGGTCGATATCAGTCCGGCCAATGGGCTGGAACAGATTCTCAACGAACACGACATTGATTATGTAAAGACCTCGGTTGTTGACAACAGCGGAATCAATGACCTGAAGGACAAGATCCGCGCGCTCAAAAAGGTTGAACGCTTTGAAGATGTTTCGATAATCGGGGATATTATCAACGCCGGCGATCTGGTGCTCCTGGTAGTGCCCATTGACCTGGGGGCGCCCAAGGGTCGTCTGATCCTGCCCCAGGTACAGACTATAAGAGACATCCTGGATAATGACGCCAGCGCCCTTGTGGTCAAGGAACGGGAACTGGCCGATACCCTGGATAAATTGTCCGAGAAACCGCGCTTGGTCATTACCGACTCGCAGGTAGTACTCAAAGCGTCGGGTGATGTGCCGGAAGACATCCCGCTGACTACCTTTTCTACGGTATTTTCCCGCTTCAAAGGGGACCTGCGCAAGATGGTAGAAGGGGTAAAAGCCATAGAAAACCTTAAAAATGGTGACCGGGTGCTGATAGCCGAGGCCTGTACCCACCATGCCCTGGCCGATGATATTGGCAGAGTTAAGATACCCCGCTGGATCACCCAGTACACTGGCAAGGAGCTTAAGTTCGAAATATCGGCTGGGCCGAGCTTCCCGCCCAATCTGGCGGATTACGGATTGGTACTGCAATGCGGAGGCTGTACCATAACACGGCAGGCCTATTGTAATCGGATAGATACCGCAGCTGGTCAGGGCGTCCCCATAACCAATTACGGCATCGCCATATCCTATGTGCAGGGAGTGCTGCCGCGCATTATCAGGCCTTTCCCCGAGATGCGCGACCTGGCCGAGAATCTTTAATTAACCACAGATTAGAAAAGACATATATAGATGGGTTGCGATTTTTTAGCCACAGATTTACACAGATGAACACAGATTAATTATAAGAAATTATATTTAATTTATGACCGCAAACACGTGATGTGGTAACGGGTTAAAGATATAAGCTATAATGAGTTAATGCCATAAATTAGTAATCATATTGCCATTGTACAGAAAAATCCGTGTAAATCCGTGTTAATCTGTGGCTAAATAGAAGTCCCCCGGGAGTGGTTCTATGTTACAGGAGATCTACATAAAAAACTTTGTCTTGATAGACGAATTGCGTATGGAGTTCGGGGCGGGGCTGAATGTGCTGACCGGCGAGACCGGGGCGGGGAAGTCTATCATCATGGATGCTCTGGGCTTGCTGGCCGGGGAACGTGTCCGCAACGACCTTATCCGTGATGCTGAGAAAAGGGCCCGGGTGGAGGCGGTGTTTTCCATGGGCGAAAATGCTGAAGCCAGGGCATTTCTATTGGAGAATGATCTTATCAATGAAGATGATGATAGCCTGGTAGTAACCCGCGAGATAATACCGGGGGGGCGCAGCAGCGCCAGGGTGAATGGCCGTAATGTCAGCCTGAATCAACTGCGGGACCTGGCGGCCATTAAGCTGGACATGCATCTTCAGCATGAATACCTCAGCATACTTAACCGCTCCAGGTATATAGAGTATGTAGACAGCTTTATCACCAACGAAGAAGGGATAATAAGCCGGGTTGCGGCCTGCTATAGTGCATGGCGGGAGAAGAGCGCCCGTTTGGAAGAGATGCGGGAGAATGAAAATAATAAGCTGCAGCAGATGGATTTTTTGCAATACCAGATCAAAGAGATAGATGATGCCAGGCTGCAACCGGGAGAGGAAGAAGAGCTGACCGTTCTGAGAAATCGGATCAACAATGCCCAACGTCTTCTGGAAGGTGCCCGCAGTATAGTGCAGTTGATCTATCGCAGTGAGCATGGTCCCAGTGCCAATGACCTGATAAATGATGCCATAGGGATATGCCGAAATCTGCGGGAAGAAACCATATTTGCCGGTATGCAGCAGCAATTGGAAGATATTTTTTATAGTCTGGAGGATATAGCCAAGGAGACAGCAGCCTTTCGGGACAGCCTTGATTTTGAACCTGGCCAGTTGGAAGCTGCCGAAGAGCGTTTATATGAAATAAACCGCCTGAAGTCCAAATATGGCAAGGATATAGAAGCTATCCTGGTTTTTGCTGACCAATCGCGTCGGCAGATGGAGGAACTAAACAACAGTCAGCAACGGCTGGGCGAGTTGGAGTCCGATATCAAAAAGCTGGCTGCCCAGTATACTGAGCTATCCGTAAACCTGAGTTCAATGCGCAAGGATGCCGCCCGTCTGCTCCGGGATAAAGTCCACCGCGAACTGCGTGAACTTAACCTGCCCCAGATAAGCTTTGAGGTCGAGGTGGGACAGATTGACCGCTGGACACCCCAGGGGACTGATCGGGTCGACTTTCTCTTTTCCGCCAATCCTGGCCAGTCATTGCGACCTCTGGAGAAGGTGGCATCCGGCGGGGAGATGTCCCGTTTCGTATTAGCCTTGAAGGCAGCCCTGGCTGATATTTACCGGGTACCGACCCTTATTTTCGACGAAATCGATGTAGGTGTGGGCGGGTCAGGTCTCAGCGCCATGGCACGTAAACTGGCTGAACTGGCAGGTACCCACCAGGTGATCCTGGTGACTCATGCTCCCCAGGTGGCAGCTTATGCCGGCGTACACTACCAAATAGATAAGGTAGTCGATCGTGGCACCACCACCACTGTAGTAAAGGCTTTGGATCATGAAGAGCGAATCAGGGAATTGGCTCGTATGCTGGCCGGTGACGAGTATTCGGATCTGACCCTTCAGCATGCCCGCGAGATGCTGGAGGTGCGGCAGGCCTTTGGAGGAGAACTCTTTTGAAGAAATCGGCTGAAATTTTGAGCCGTTTGTTTATGATAGTATTTCTAATGGTGATGATAGTGGTGTTTCATAACCGTCTCAGTTATGGAAAATGGAACCCGTTTGACCCGCCGGAACGCTTTAAATATAACAATCGAACTTATTATATATCTTTCCAACCAACCAAGCATATGCCCATCCACCCGGCAGCGAGTGATCCAAAATGGTATTATGGTTTTGTATATTGTGATTCAGCCAAGCCGAGGGGACCGATCCCCACTGTATTATGTCTCCACGTGAGAAATACCAACAGTTTTTTAATATATGAATTATCAGGCGGACCATAAGAACCGATTTAGACATGAGGTAAACATGGCTGATTATCTGCGTTACGAATTCGACTCTAACGATGACTATATCTTTCTTCGCGATGTTCTGAAGAAAGAACTGGAAATATCCCAGTCTCTGCTCGCCAAGCTTAAGAACGAACACCGGATCATGGTCAATGGCCAGCAGACCCTGACAAATTATCGTCTGCAGCCCGGTGATGTAGTGACCGTTGACATTGCTCTGGAGGAAAACAACTACATCCCACCCATAGAAATGCCGCTGGATATCATTTATGAGGACCAGGATCTCCTAGTGGTCAACAAGCCCCCGGGGATTTCCGTCCATCCCGTCAAAGACCTGGCTAAAGCCACACTCGCTCATGCTGTAAGCTACTACTGGCAGCAGAAGGATATCTGCTCTGTTTTTCGTCCTATCAATCGTTTAGACCGAAACACTTCCGGCCTGGTGGTGATCGGCCGGAGTCAATATGCCCATCAGGCGCTTTTCCAACAAATGAAACAAGGTGATGTCCACCGGAGCTACCTGGCATTGGCGGAAGGAGAGTTCCCGCATGACAGTATGACTATAGAGTTGCCCATTGCCCATCCGGACCCGGGAAACGATCCCCGCCGGGCAGTCGATGCCGGCGGCAAGAAAGCAGTGACTGATCTGCGGGTAATCCGGAGATATAAAGGTTACACCTTGTTGGAATTGTCCCTTCACACCGGACGCACTCATCAGATAAGAGTGCACTTGAGTTATCTGGGTTATCCCGTCTGCGGTGATAACCTTTATGGTAAGTCTTCATGTATGATATCCCGGCAAGCCCTCCATGCCTATCACCTGACCCTAAAACAGCCCCGCCATAAAGACCCCCTCCAATTTACTGCTCCACTGCCCGCCGATATGGCTGCCCTTATCAGGCAAATAGATTTGCTCTAGCCAGATTTTCACTGTCTTTAAATAATGGTAGGGGCAATTCAGTCAATTGCCCCTACCGTAATTTTATTAACCTCCAATGTTGTTTTAACAACTAGGAAAGTTGTTCACCATTATTACGGCGGATTCAAGAACCGTCCCACTCACGGTTATATTGTCGAAGCCCTTCCAGGTTAGCCAGAAATCGTGTATTCTGCCTCACTGCCATCCTGGGCGGTTACCCGGATGACCATTGAGGTTGTAACATCTGTGGTGGCCTGATTGGCTACCGGACTGCCACCTGAGGAGTCTAGTATTTCGAGTGACGCATATTTAGATACAGATATGCTTCGCTTGAGGTCAAGAACCTTGGTCCCGCTGGGCACAGAAGCAATATTCCCGCCGACTAGAGTACCAATGCTGGTAGCGAAAACCGCCTTGGCACTGCTGAGCCGGCTGTACCATCTCAAGTCGGGATAGTTGTTTCCTTCATTAATTGCCCAGGTCGAGGTCAAGGTGCCGCCAATACCGGCGATCTCCCAACCTTTAGCGCTGTAGGTATTGGCTTGTTTAGTTTCCGATAGAGTTATGACACCAGCACCATCTGAACCCGATGTGCCAGTCGCCGGGAGCATGACCATATCCGTTAGGTAATAACAGTCGCTGCAGGTACCGCCGACGTTGCCGCTAATGTGCCCGATGCTTACCTCCGCACCAGAATTGATCATTATCTTGCTATTCAGGGCAAAGCAGCCATTTACCACTGCCTGATTGTACCCGATAAGCCCCCCGATTTGTCTGGGGCCGCTGATAATACCCGCAGCAAATGACCTGATCACGCTGCCGCCCTGATTCACCCCAACCAGGCCTCCAGCACTTTCGTAATTGCAGGTTACATTCCCGTAGGAAGAACAATCCTGCAGGGCGGCTCCGCAATTCCTGCCCACGATGCCACCTACACCCCAGTTCCCGGTTACGTTTACATCTGACCGACAGCCGATGATAGTACCCGAATCGCAGTGCCCAACTAGACCACCGGTCGCACCGCCACCCGGGTTATAGACTCTGCCGGAAGCATAACAGTTGATGATACTGGCGCCGCTGAAGTGACCGGATATAGCTCCATATCTCTGCTCGCCGCCAGTGCCGCTGATATCTACATCCAGCAACCTCAGGTTTCTTACGATCGCAGTAGTGTTAACGGAACTAAATAGACCCTTGGTCGCAGCGCTATCATTAATGTATAGATTGCTTATGCTATGTCCGTTGCCTTCCAACAGTCCCTTGAAGTACAAATTTCTTGCCCAACCACCGCCGGAGGTCCAGGCAGTTTTATTGGTCGCCGGGGTAGCGTAGCTTACATCAGAATCGAAGTCCAGATCCCGGGCCAGCAGATACCTCAGAGTGCTGCCATCAGGAATGTTATAAAGGTCTTCCAGGAACGTAATAGCGGAATCATATATCTCATAATCCGCAGTGCTGCCGTCTTCAGCCGTTACTCGCACTGCCATGCTGGAGCTGACATCGGTGGTGGCTGGATCTGCTACCGGCGAACCTCCCAGTTCATCGAGCACTTCCACAGAGGCGTAATCGGATACTATCAATCCGGCCTTAAGATCGCTGACCTTCGTGCCGGCAGGAATCCCCGCAAGGTTACCTTCCACCAGGCTACCGTAGGCACTTGCCAGGATCTCTTTAGAACTGCTGGGCTGGTAATGACATCTTAAGAAAGGTAACATTTTTCCATCATCTATTAGCCAGGCTGATGTAGAAGGACTGTTGACATCAGCCACATCCCAGGCCATGAAACCGCTGTAGGACGCCTGGCTCTTGGCATCGGCCAGGGTTATAGCACCATTACCGTCATAACCGGTGTAGCCGGAAGCCGGGGCTATTACCATACCGCAAAAGGCATAAGAATTTAAGACTGTACCGACGTTGTGGCCGCAGATCCGGCCAACACTGGTTTCTGAACCAGAGTTCAGAGATACTCTGCTATTCAGGGCCAGACAGTTATTCACTGTGCCCCCATTATCCCCCGAAATACCTCCAGCCAACCGGTTCGCGTTGACCGCACCGGTAGCATATGAATTACCTATAACCCCGTTATAACCATTTGTGCCTGCTATTCCGCCGGCACACTCGCGAAAACAAGTAATATTCCCGGTGGAGCAACAATCCTGAATGGTACCACCGGTGTTCATTCTACCCACGATGCCGCCGACGCACCAGTTTCCTGTAACATTGACTGCGGATTTGCACCGGATAATATTCGCTCCGCTATCGGTATGTCCAACTATACCACCGACGGCTCCAAAAGCGTTTATGCTGCCCGAGCAATAGCAGTCTGTTATGGCGCCATTCCCGAGATAGCCAGCTAAAACCCCGTATCTTTGAGTATCACATACAACATTGCCAACGTCGGCGTCAAGCACTGCCAGGTTCTTAATTAAGGCTCCATTTTCTACGATAGGAAATAAGCCCGCCGGACCCTGGTCATGTGCTATATGCAAATGGCTTATACTGTGCCCATTCCCCTCGAACACACCGATAAAATTGCCGGCTGGAGGTTTCCAGCCATACCCGGATGTCCATACTGCCTGGTTGGTACTGCCAGATGCATAGCTAGAGGGGTTATTGAAATCCAGGTCCGCAGCGAGGATATACCTGGCGGCCAGACCAGAGGTCACAGCACCGTATAATTCATCGAGGTTGGCCACTGCATAATCATAGATCTCGTATTCAGCAATGCTGCCGTCTTCCGCAGTCACCTGCATGACCATGGTGCTGGTCATATCAGCTGCCGATTGGTCGGCTACCGCGCTGCTACCGGAAGCGGTAAGTATTTCGACCGTTGCATAATCAGAAACGGTTAATCCTGCCTTAAAATCACTTACCAAAGTACCCGCCGGAATCTCTGCAATATTCCCATCAACCAGGGTGCCGTAAGCTGTTGCTGTGATTTGGCTGGAGCTGTTGGCCGCCAGTACCTCTACAACAAAGGTCCTGACCACGGTTTCGCAGAATGTCTTACTGGTAGTCACCACAATGGTCAGTGGAGATGCGGCAGTAATAATATAATCAGTGCCGCTGGTATAGCTGACCCCGTCGATAGTTATGGTCGATGAGGCCGGAGCTTTGTCGGTTACTGTAAATCTAATATTGGCTGCGGTAGTATTCACCCATCCATGGACTGACCCGGCTGTATCAGTCCCATTCGCTGCCGGTATGCCGACATTGGTCACTCCGCCAACGGGATGAGCGCTTCCCATTTCCAGAACAATAGATTGGGGAGCCGTAGCAGGCATTACATCAGAACCTGAGCTGCTTTCGGATTTGCTATTATTGGCGGGCTGATTATTTTCCTTATCAGCTTTTTCCGCTTGGGTTTGCAGTTCCTTGGCGGTTTTCTCATCCATCTGATCAAGTTGTTCCTGGATCTTATCCTGCAATTCTTCAACAGCTTCAGATTCAAGTTCTATACCGCTGGTTTTTAAGGCGTCGATAACTGCCTGGACCGCACTTTCCGCGTCCTGGTAGGTCTGCCCCTGGGCCTCGCTGGGAGTTATTTCTGCACTCTGATTTACATCCTGCTCTACCGAGGCATCTATGAAGAAAACCTGGACCTTGACTTCGCTGAAGGCTTCCTTATCATCTGAATCCATGGTTCCTTCTTTACTGGCTGAATCTCCTTCCTGTTTGACACTAGCGGTGTCGCTGCCGTTTAGCGTTACAGTATCTCCTGTAAATCCGGTTAATTGAGCGTCACCGCCCAGACAGGATACCCGGCAGGTGCGGTCGGGATTAACGGTGATTTTTACATAAGTCCCTCTGATGGCGGCTATGCCCCAGGGCATATCTACTTTCACCTTTACCTTTTTACTCTGGGCTGTTTTATACCAGGCCTGATTCTGTGCTTTATCATCTGCAGCTGCCAGGTAATTGAAAACGTCCAGTGCCGCGATCTGCCGGTCAATCTGACCGGTTTTATTCTCGCTGTCTGGTTCGTTTTGATCCGTACCAGATTTATCTGATGCTATATGTTTGGTGGCTACAGCACTATAAATAGAGCCTTCATCAAGTGCCAGGTTAAGAAAGTCGACCGCGACGCCCTGGCTGCCATCAATTTTTATATAGCGGCAGCCATCGGACTGCTTAACTACTAATGCACTGTTAGCCTCGACCAGGGTGCTGGTACCATCCGGATAGGTTATTCTGACACTGCTGTCGGCGCCGGTTTCTATTCGGTCGCCTTCGATTACAATTAATTCATTTCTTAAGGTTTGTTTTTGACCGTCTCGCAGTAAAGCTACCTGACCGGTAATTTCGCTTAATCTACCCTCCAGTTTAACCTGGTTCAAACCGGGGTCTTTGGTGATCAGTATAGCCAGGGCTCGGGCCAGACTGCCCCGGCTTATTTCAGCGTCAGGATAGATATTCTTTCCGTCGGCAGAACGTCCTATCATATCAAGGGCCAGGGCAGTACCCATACTGGCTGCGGCCCAATGGCTTTGGTTCATATCGTTAAACTCGGGCAGAGGAGCGAGGTCTTTTTGGGTGCAAAGGCGCATGACCAGGCTGATGCCCTGGGCACGGCTCAAGCTGACTTCCGGACGAAAGGTGCCATCGGGGAAACCGCCCAGGTAGCCTGCCTTTTCGGCTGCGCTTATGTAGTTTAAGGCCCAATGTTCAGTTGGAACATCTGTAAACCGGCTGGTTCCGGCAGGGGGTGTTTGCAGCCCGGCGGCCTTGCAGATCACAACAGCAGCCTGGGCACGGGTCAAGCCTTGACCTGGATGATAAGTGCCATCTGGAAAGCCGGTTAATATGCCTCTCTGGGATATATATTTTATGAAGACCAGGTTGGGATCGCTTACCGCAACATCTGTGTATGGTGAAGTGCTTACTGAAGTTTTGGCCTTGCCCGCAGTTTCTTCTGCAATGGCTACAGCTCCAAGATTTAATATTATGATGGCGGTTATTACTGCCACCAGGGAAAAACGTTTAATGGCCCCTAATTTAATTATAATCATCTCCCCAAAACATTTTAAAAACCATGCCGGCCGTGTAGACCCTGCCGCCAGCCTGAATCCTAACCAGTGTTTTAATAAACTGCGGTAGCTTCGTTCAAACCGGCTTTTGCACTTTCCTATCAAGGCACCGTCAACCAAGGGGTTTTTGTTGCAATTACTGTCTTGTTAAAATTATATATTTTGGCCCAAAATATTACACTGTACGAAAGTACAGTCTGCCAAGAAAATATTTAGTGCCAAAAGCATAGGAGCGATTATTATACCTGCTTCTTCTTGCAGTTAAAATAATCGCTCCTATTTCTTGCGGTATATTATTTATTTAACGTCTACCAGCTTCATACTGGCGGCATAGGCAATCACCTGGGCGCGGTTTTTAAGGTGCAGTATATCAATGATTTTGCCCATATGATATTTTATGGTGCGTTCACTTAGTCCCAACATATCGGCAGTTTGCTTGTAGGTTAGCCCTTTGGCTACCAGATCCAGTATTTCTAACTGGTGTTCATTTAGTTGTCGCACCGCTTCGGCTTCTTTTATGTCATCCAGGGCAACAGCCAGATCGTTATGTTCAAATTCCTTTAATACCTGGGCGGCCAAACCCGGGGAAAGAGGCAGTTCGCCTTTTTCCAGGTCGGAGAGCATATCCACCAGTTCTCGGGCATTGGTACTCTTTAATAGATATCCTGATGCCCCGGATCTCAAGGCATTAAAAATATCTTCTTCTTCATCAGAGGTGGTAAGCATCACAACCTTAATTTGAGGCATCTGAGCCTTAATAAGCTTCAAGGCGTCGATTCCATCGCACCCCGGCATTTTAATATCCATCAGTATGACATCGGGCTGCAATACCCTGGCCATATCATACGCTTCTCTGCCGTCCTGGACTATTCCAGCAACCTCTATACTATAGGTCTCCAGGACGTATTGCAATCCTTCCAGGAATAAAGGATGGTCGTCAACCAGCATCAGTTTCATGAAATTGCTTCCTCCCTCCCAACGGGAACCCTAAGGGCAATCCGGCTTCCCGTCCCAATTGTAGATCGAATATCTATCTCAGCCCCGATATCCAAGGCGCGTTCCCTCATTATCTTCAGCCCGAACCTGTTCGAGTTGTCTTTATCCCATGAGGTAACATCGAATCCCCTGCCGTCGTCCTCAACGCTAAGGCGTAAGATATCCTGGGTGTATTCTAAAGATATTTTTACGTTCTGGGCCCCGGCATGTTTACGAATATTGTTCAATGTTTCTTTTATAATACTAAGAATATTAACTTTCATGTTGGGGGATAGTTCGCTACCCTGAAATCCCGTGGGTATATCCATTTTTACATTAAGTCCGGCAAGTTCCGTAAAGGTTCGCAGTTCGTGGCTCAATGCGGATATAAAATCCTTTTCGATCAAAGCCAGATACCTGGCATTGTGGATGTATTCCCGTATCTCATTATGGGCTGATTGGGCAGCATCAACCAATTTATCAAGCCGTTGAGAAGCAATGTCCACACCCTCGTTTAAAAGCTCCTGCCTGACACCCTGGGTTTGCAGGTTGATAAAACCCAGGATCTGTCCCAGGTTATCATGGAGATCCCGGGCTATGCGTTCCTGCTCCTCAATGACCATTAGTCTCACCTGCTGCTGCAAATGGTAATTTTGGGCCTTGCGTTTTTCAGTAATATCATAGCTCATAACCAGCCGCCCGATAAGCCGGTCGTGTTTGTCGGTTAGGGGTGAGAATAGGAATTGATAGTCCTTCACGGGTTCACCCGATTCTATGGACAATTCTGATTCAGTTGTTTTCTCGTCCAAGCAAGCGGCAAGCAAATCGGGGATAAGGCAAACCGCTTCGATACTCTGGCCAGTGGTCCGTGAATGCGGTAAACCGAGGATTTTTAAGAAGGCAGGATTAATATCGATGATCCGGTTCTGTAAATCCATGACCATAACTCCGGTATCCATGGTTTCGAAAACTGTGGCCCTTGCCACCGGCACCAGATCAAACAGTTTTAAGCGAAAAATACCCCAGGCCAAAATAAGCCCTGTTGGTCCGAAAAACAATATAGTAGCATCTAATGGTATTAACAAACTGCTCTTTGTATATAGAAAATAGGTATAGGGTATATGGGGCAGAAATAACGCTGCCAGCAAGGAGAATGACTGCCGGCGGTAAACAGTATTTTTGAAGAACAGCCCCCTGATCAACAATGTGAATGAGGCAAGGTTCAGCAATAAAATGTAAATGACATTAATGTAATAAATCGGCCCATATTTTTTAGCGAGTATCATATATGTTCCGATGTGTTCCATGTGCATATCATAATAAACCAAACCATAACGTACGTCGGTCCATTTGATTAAAAAGAAAATAATCGGCCATATGGTAAACCACAGTATTTTCTTGCTGTATATCCAGTCATCATAACCGGTAAATTCCATAGAAAGGGCGAGAAATAGAATCGGGGTAAGGCCAACGGGTATATAGATAACATTGTCCCAGAAGATTCTAGCGGACAAATCCGCACTGGAGAAAACCAGGATATAGATGACCGACCATGCAGTCATCAGCATCATGGTCATGGCAAAAGTGGCAGCGCCCTTTGCATTCCGTCGCTGGGTTATTGCATATACGCCCAGAAATAAAGTGATTAAACAAGATATAATTATTAACCAAACATAAGGATGATATTGATATTTCATTTGCCCTGATCCTTATTTTCGATATATTTAACTGTTTATTCATTAATATAATAGTAACATTAAACTATAATCTGGAGTCATAGGAAAACTCAGGGCAGTGAGGTAGGCACGAAAAATCTGGCACACAAGACACGGACTGAAAGGACTCGACGAGGGACTGGTCAATGGCGACCAGCCCATCGTTTTTTTACAGACGTAAGCCAGGTCATTACTATAAGCCGCTTATAACATATTTATAGCGTCTCGCATATTTTCTTAATAGAAACCTAAACACATTATATGTGGAGGGCGGGAAGCATGCCTGTTAAAACAATAACATCCCGGGATGGTGTACTGGCCAGGTTGATACCTGGAGCTGAATGGCAGGAAGGTTCCAATTTCTTTTCTGAGGATCACGAATACTTGCAGGTGGGGACCTGGAACTATCCTGCAGGAAAGACTCTCGGTCCCCATATCCATAATGGGGTTTATAGGACCATCAACTATACCTGTGAAGCCTTGTTCGTTTTCAGCGGCAGTGTGCAGGCCAGCATTTATGACTGCCAGGAACGATTGATCGAACAGGTAGTCCTGAAGAAAGGAGATATACTGATCCTGCTTCAGGGCGGACACGGATATGAAATACTTGAAGACCATACCAGGGTACTGGAAATAAAGAACGGGCCTTATGGGGGTGCCGACGTTGACCGAAGGATGATCCTGAAAAATGACCAGAGCGACACTAGCCAGGCTGGTGCAGTCTAAAATAAGGGTAGATATATGAGTTTTATAAACCAGATGGAGCCCTGGTTCGACCATAACGAAGCCGCTAAACTGGCTGAATATATGGATTCAGGCGGATGGTTGACCGAACATACCTACACCAGAAGATTTGAAAACATGATTGCTGCTTACACCGGCAGTAGATTCTGTTCGGCGGTCTGTAACGGAACGGCCAGTTTGGTTATTGCCCTTCTGGCTTGCGGGATCGGGCAGGGGGACGAGGTCATTGTCCCGGATTATACTATGGTAGCTACCCCTAATTCTGCTGAATTGATAAATGCCAGAGCGGTTTTCATCGATATCGAAGAAGACACCCTTTGCATGGATTTTGAAGAGATGAAAGGGGCCGTGACGGAAAAAACCAGGGCGGTCATCCTGGTCTCTATCAACGGGCGCTATCCTTCGCGGGTCAACGAAATAGTTGAGTTTTGCCGCGACAATCGGATATTTCTTATTGAAGATGCCGCACAATCACTGGGGTCGAGATACCAGGGAAGGCATGTTGGGACATTCGGGGATATCGGCTGCTTTTCCTTCAGTACTCCCAAAATTATCACTACCGGCCAGGGCGGGGCACTAATTACCGATAATGAGGAGTTATTCAATAAGATAAAAATGATCAAGGACTTTGGCCGGGAGAGGGGGGGCATCGATAACTACCTTATCAAGGGCTGGAACTTTAAATTTACCGACTTGCAGGCAGTGATCGGAATCGAACAGATGAAAAAGCTGGAGTGGCGGGTCAATCGTAAAAAAGAGATTGGCCGTTTATATGAACAAATGTTGACCGGCATAGCTGGTGTCAAGTCCATCCAAACTGATTATGAGGAAACTGTGCCCTGGTTTTTTGATATATTGGCGGATGATCGGGGTGAACTGATGGCTTATCTTAACAAAAGAGATATCGGCAGCCGGGAATTTTATCCCCCGCTGCATTCACAACCTGCTTACGGGTACAAAGGATTATTCCCGGTTACCGAACAAATATCCACAAAGGGACTTTGGCTGCCTTCATCGTCTTTTTTAACGGATGATGATATAGGCTTGGTATGCGATAGAATAAGAATGTTCTATAGCTGATGACTGAAAACTGTAAGACATCAAGGGTATCGACCCGACCTATTTAAATGATAGGGAAGTGATCCTACCACCTAACAGCAGGAAATTCATGTTATGTCTTCGATTGCCCCTTTCCAGTATCAGGCTCATAGCTGAATTTCAAATAGGTAAGCAACCAGCGTTCCGGGTCTTCGAACTTGCTGACGGTAAGAGTCCCGCTGTTGGAATAGGCATATCCGGCGCTGGTGTACCAGTCGAATTCCACCTTGAAAGTCACATTGCCCTTCTCATCCACTGATTCCCGGATTACCCGGTATTTTTCCACCCAGGGGCTGGAGAAACCGGTCACCCAGTTGGTCTCCTCGAACTGCTCCAGGTACTCAGCCCGCAGGTTATCATCCATAATGGCGTATTGCCATGCCCCATTCCTGGTCTTGATGGCTTCTGCCCAGGAATAGGCTGCCAGGTCCGGGGTGCGCGGCGCCAGGGCAGCCTCCAGCAGCTCGATGCGGCGCTCTGTCAGCCAATCATCATGCTTTACCGTCCTATAAATACTGACAGCCGCACCGGCAACAAGCAGTACTATTCCGGCAAGAATCAACCATTTCCTCACTTTTCGTTCCCTCCTTTATATATGGTGTGAGACCATTTTATAAAGGATATGAACCTTGGCCGAAGAGTAGAATCCTGTTTAGTGAGCTGCCATTGCTACAAATGCCGGAGTTATATAGGTTTCCAGTATGGCTGCCAACAGCAGCAGGGGAGGACCCGTCCATAATTCACCCCTCTTTGTCCGATTGCTCTTAAGACTTTCCCAGACAGCTTCATTCAAAACACTAACATGGTATACTTTCCCGTTAAAAGGAAACAATACTATCCAGCAAAAGCTGGGAGTGAATAGTTTGCGTAAAATTCGTCCGGTAATCGGGGTCGTTCTGGCCCTCCTGATAGCAGTCTTCTGTTTTAATCCCCAGATCCGAACCCTGCTCTGCCTGCCTGAACATCAGCAGATGGTGGTAGGAGAATCAAGTCATATAGACCTGGATCTGCCGCAGCAACTGGAAAACCGACTGGTGATGCAGGTCATCAGCCCGACCCATAGCGTATTTTCCAGCCCGGTGGATCCGGCAGTCACTATCAATCGCGATTCGGACGGGTATGAGATCGTTGCTCTCAAACCGGGGCAGGCCAGTTTGCAGTTCAAGCTGCTGGGTTATATTCCAGTAAAATCGATCGCAGTTGAGACCTTACCGCCGCGCCGGGTGATAGTCGGAGGACATTCCATCGGGGTCATGCTGCAGTCCAGGGGTATAATGGTAGTCGGTTTTGCGCCCATCACTAAAGAAAACGGTGAAAAGGCCTATCCCGCCCGGGACTGTGGGGTCCAGATCGGGGACCTCATCATGGAGGTGGACGGGAAAAGGATAACCAATGAAAACGATCTCGCCAGAATAGTTGATAATACCAGAAACGGTCAGTTGATGTTGGGTATCAAACGGCAGGGAAGGCTGATGTCGGTTCCCATCAATACTGTTCCATGTCAGGAAACCGGGCGCAGGCGTATCGGTTTGTTTGTACGTGACGGGATAGCCGGGGTGGGAACGCTTACCTTTTGGGATCCGGAAACCAGAGCATATGGTGCTTTAGGGCATATCATTCTGGATGCCGATACCAGGCAAGGTGTTGATGTATTAAAGGGCAAGATCGTCAGTGCATCAGTACAGACCCTAAAGATGGGGCGACCGGGACAACCAGGCGAGAAGATCGGTGTTTTCAATAATAATGGCCTAGTGGCAGGCAGCATCACCCGCAATACCAGTTTTGGGATATTTGGCAAGACTTCGGTTGATATAACAAATCCTTTATACAGGTATCCCCTGGAGGTAGGATATGCACATCAGGTCAAGCCCGGTCATGCTGATATATATACGGTTATCAACGGAGAACAAATCGAAAGATTCTCAGTGGTGATCGAAAAGGTCTACCCCCAGAGACACAACGGGAAGGGCATGGTGATAAGAGTTGATGACCCAAGGCTGATCAGTCTGTCGGGAGGCATCATCCAGGGGATGAGCGGAAGTCCAATTGTACAGAACAACCGGATAATTGGGGCAGTGACCCATGTTTTCCTTAATGACCCCCAGCATGGTTACGGCATTTTCATGGACAACATGTTGTCGGAAATAGAGCAAAAAGTTTCCAGTTCGAAAAAAGTTTCGACAAAAAATCTAGCCGATGGTATAAACCAAATAGCATCAAAACGAGTTTCCGATTATCGATAAAACAAAATGCATATATATGTTCTTGTATAAATGTGTATCATTATGGAAGCGTCTGATAGATAATAGGGTAATTTGATATCGAAGAAAAAAAGGAAAAGCTGTCTGTGCCGTCGAAAAGCGTTAACAGAACAAGGGGGAAGCAATATTATGGGATGGAGGGGAAACAATTAGTATGTTCGAGGAAACCAATAAGATCAAAGTGCTCATTGCAGACGACAATAGGGAATTTTGTGGAATCCTAAAGGACTACTTCACCAACGACCCAGATTTTGAAATGATCGCAGTATGTGCTAACGGAATCGAAGTACTTGAAGTAATAGAAAAGCAGCAAGTAGAAGTCCTTATACTCGACCTGATCATGCCCTACATGGACGGTATCGGCGTACTGGAGAAGCTTAACCAGTTGAAGCTGGAGAAACGTCCCAAAATCATTATCCTTACTGCCTTTGGGCAGGAGAACATCACGCAGAAAGCAGTTCAACTGGGAGCAGATTATTACATACTCAAACCTTTTAATCTGCAGGTATTGGGCGACCGTGTAAGACAGGTAGCCCGTGACATTCAACAGACCCGTACGGAAAGCCCGGTGCCGGTCTCGGTGTTTACCCGGCCGACTGCTGTACCGAAAAACCTGGAGGTCGAGGTTACCAAGGTTATCCATGAGATCGGGGTACCGGCTCATGTGAAAGGTTATCAGTATCTCCGTGATGCCATCATGCTGGTAGTCGAAGAGATAAACTACCTGGGTGCGGTCACCAAGGAACTGTATCCGACTATCGCCACCAAATATGAGACAACTCCCAGCCGGGTCGAACGTGCCATCCGTCATGCCATTGAATTGGCCTGGGATAGGGGGGATATTGAAAAGATAACCAAGGTATTCGGCTATACCATCAGCGGTGAAAGAGGCAAACCCACTAACTCCGAGTTTATAGCCATCATTGCTGATAGACTGAGACTGGAAGCCAAAGTCAGTTAAGATATGCTTTGATCAACACCTCCTGTAGCGTACCTAAAGGCAGCAGGAGGTGTTTTTATTTTGAGAAGTACTCATTCGCTCGAATCTTCCAATAATTTTAATTAAGGAGCACTATGTGATAATATAGAGGGCGAATGAGAAATATCCACCCAGATACCGAGGTGATGAATAGCTATGTTGGCCAAAGGCCGGGCCAGGTTAGACCGGCGCACCAAAAATCTGGTAAAACGCCTCCGCAGAAACGAAATAGCCATCATAAACCATGATGATATCGATGAGGTTGCCGCCAATTCGCTTATCGAGATAAAACCGCAGGCCATCATCAATGTGCAGCCTTCCATAACCGGACGTTACCCGGCAAAAGGTGCCTATAAGATATTGAAGGCGGGAATTCCCATCCTCGATGAGGTGGGGAACGTGGTTTTTGACGAGATAAGAGAGGGTTCCCAGGTGGAGATCCGGGGCAACAAGGTAGTCCAGGGAAAACGTTGTATAGCCATGGGCAGGGAACTAAGCCTGGAGGACGTCAGGGAAAAAATGAAGGAGGGCAATGACAACGCCGGTCAAGAACTGGAGCGCTTTGTCGAGAACACCCTGGAATATGCCTTGAAAGAAAAAGACATTCTGCTGGGCAACATAGAGGTGCCCGATCTTGATACATATATGTTGAACCGACATGTCCTGATCGTAGTGAGAGGCAGCAGTTACAAGGAAGACCTTAAAACTATCAGTTCATATATCCAGGACGAACGCCCGGTCCTTATCGGGGTTGATGGCGGCGCTGACGCATTGCTGGAGTTTGGCCTGGTGCCCGATCTCATAGTTGGTGATATGGACAGTGTATCAGATGAAGCCTTAAAATGCGGGGCAGAGATCGTAGTCCATGCCTATGCGGATGGTGCTGCACCGGGATTATCCAGGGTCGAGGCCATGGGGGTTGATGCAATAGTATTTCCTCTGACGGGAACCAGTGAAGATCTGGCCATGATACTGGCCTGGGAATATGGCGCCAGCTTAATAGTTGCGGTAGGATCCCACTCTAATATGATAGATTTTCTGGAAAAAGGCCGTAAAGGCATGGGCAGCACTTTCCTGGTGCGAATGAAGGTAGGATCTATTCTTGTCGATGCTCGCGGGGTCAGCCAGCTCTACCAGCAGAGCATCAAGAAGAGATATCTCTTCCAACTGATACTGGCAGCGCTGATACCGATCATTATCATACTCATGGTATCACCGGCTACCAAACCATTTTTCCGTTTGCTTTCCCTGCAGCTAAAGCTACTATTTAATATATAAATCGAGTTTTTTGGGGAGTGTTTCAATGATTGATCTGCGCTATCATATAGCATCCATTGTTGCAGTTTTCCTGGCCCTGGGGCTGGGGATCCTGATCGGCAGCACCATTGTAGGAGATGACCTCCTGGTCGATCAGCAGAAGAAGGTTATCGACCGCCTGGAGCTGCAGTTTGAAGAGCTGCGGACACGGGAGGCCGAGTTGACTACAGATAGTGAATATAAATCGAATATCATCAATAAATACGAGAACTACAGCCAGGCAGTCCAGCCGCTGCTTATCCAGGGCCATCTTAAGGATTACAAGGTAGCCCTGGTAGTATGCGGCGACAGTGATGTGCCGGCCGGCCTGCAGAATACTCTTTCCATGGCCGGCGCACAGGTGGTTTCCAAGACAGTGGTACTAGCTAACATGAAACTGGATAATACCAAGCAACGGGCAGCTCTGGCGGATTACTATAACCTGGATACTAAGACATCTCCCGATACCTTGCGCAGATATATAGCCGGCAGTGTGGGAAACGTGATAACCGGAAAGGCGCAACCTGACGTCATCAGCTATCTGCAGTCCAATGAGTTGGTAAGATTGACCGGAGATACCTCTATCCCGGTAAATGGAGTGATAGTC
>JBLMZJ010000025.1:0-17639 GCA_050258735.1 Deltaproteobacteria bacterium
CACCACTTTCTGGTCGATATCTTGACTGATGGGGAGCAGACCGAGTGCTACGGCGTACTGGTCTATGATGCCAAAGAACGAGAAAACATCATCTTCCTGGCCCGGGCCACCATTATCGGCACCGGCGGAGCCGGGCAATTATATAAGAACACCACCAATCCCGATGTGGCGACGGCCGACGGCATGGCCGCAAGTTTTAGAGCCGGCTGCCGGCTGACTGATCTGGAATTCATCCAATTCCATCCTACAGTACTGTTCAGTCACGAACCCCGCCGTTTCCTGATATCCGAAGCCGTACGCGGCGAGGGGGGACTCATCTATAATACCCAGGGTGAACGGTTCATGGCCAAATATCATCCCCTGCTGGAATTAGCCCCGCGCGATGTGGTATCCCGGGCCCTGCTCAGCGAGATGTCGCGTACCGACAGCGAATATGTCTACCTGGACATGCGTTCCATTCCCAATGTCACTAGAAGATTCCCCAACATATATCGTACCTGTCTGGAGAAGAATATAGACCTCACCAAAGAATACGTGCCGGTATCGCCTGCCGCGCACTATACCATGGGCGGGATATTTACCAATACATACGGGGAGACTGGCATATATGGGCTATACTGCTCAGGAGAGGCGGCCTGCACCGGAGTGCATGGGGCCAACCGACTCGCCAGTAACTCTCTGCTGGAGGGCATAGTCTTCGGCAACCGCATCGTGGACCGGTTGGAGGAGATGCTCTACCGCCGTCCGGTCCGGAGAGAGGAAATCATGGGATTATTCGATCCAGGTTGGGTCTACGGATCATTGCGGGAGGAGATCATGCCCGCTGATGCTAAAGCCCAGTTGCAGGAGATCATGTGGGAAAACGTAGGCATCATCAGGAACGAAAACGGGCTGAAGCAGGCCAATGCTGAAGTCGAGAGGATATACAGCAGTGTGGCCCGCGGAGATGACCAGCTCGCCTACTACGAGATCATAAATATGCTGACCGTCGCGCATATCGTTATCCAGGCGGCGCTCTGGCGCAAAGAGAGCCGGGGGGGACATTTCCGCTCTGATTATCCCGAACGCGATGATGTCCGCTGGCTGAAACATATGAGCTTTGTAAATTGCTGACGGGAATGGTGAGAGTCAAGTGAAGGACGTACCCCTGAAAAGAAGGCTGTTGTGTTGCATAGTCATCATAGCGGTCCTGGCGGTGGTCACACCGGTCACCACCAGCTATTATAATAAGGCAGTAGCATCGACCGCCCCCGCAATACATACAGCAAACACTACAGATCAGATACCTGTGGCTGAAGTTGAAGCAGCGGCCCCGGAGGTAATGAGCAGTATTGTGATCCCGCCGGTGGTTAAAACGCGCAATAATCTCCCTATCCTGATGTATCATCAGGTTGGTGACGGGCCAAATTCACTATTTGTCAGAGACACCGAATTCTACGAACAGATGAAGTATCTACATGATAACCAGTATATGGTGGTTTCCTTAGCTGAGGCCGCCCAAATGCTGAAGAACAAAAGTATTCCCGAGAAGACCGTGGCCTTGACCTTTGATGACGGTTACCAGACCTTCTACGACAAGGTCTGGCCTGTTTTGAAGCAATACAGTTTCAATGCCACTGTTTTCGTTATCACTGACAAGGTAGACAGCGCTCCCTTCATGAACTGGGATGAGATCAAGACCCTATCCGACAGCGGGGTGGAGATCGGCTGCCATACCAGAACCCATCCGTCGCTGAAATCGCTGGCCTCTAACCGGCTGGGTACCGAGATCCTGCAATCCCGGTCGGCCATAGAGGGCAACACGGAAACCGCCGTTCAAACCTTCTGCTATCCTTCCGGCGAATATCGGCAAAAGGCCGTGGACCTGATCCGCCAGAATGGCTATACAGCAGCAGTGACCACCAAGTACGGCACAGCCGGCTACAACAACGATATGTATCTCTTGCCGAGGGTTCGGATTTCCCGGGGACTCACCCTGCAGGAATTCGCTGCAAGAATAAAATAAGCCCGGGAAAAATATAGCCGGGGTTGGTTCTGGAGGAGGAATGCATGATTTACTGGGCAGGATTCAATGATTTGATCAAACGAGCACTGGCAGAAGACATCGGTCACGGCGATATGACCACGGGCAGCCTGGTTAAGGCCGATATGGAGGTTTCCGGTATCTTTTTAGCCAAAGCCAGGGGAGTTCTGGCCGGCATCGAAGTTAGTCAGGCCGTATTCGAGACACTTGATCCCGAGGTCAGCTTCATGATCCACAAAAAAGACGGTGAAATTATTGATCCCGGCGATATCCTGGCCCGGGTGGAAGGCAGCGCTGCAACTCTGCTCACCGGTGAAAGGCTGGCCCTCAATTTCGTGCAAAGGCTGTCCGGGATAGCCACCAAGACCCGCCAGTTCGTCGACCTGATCGGAGACAGCACGGTCCGTCTGGTCGATACCCGCAAGACCACCCCCGGCCTGAGAGTACTGGAGAAGTATGCAGTAACGATAGGCGGCGGTTACAACCACCGCTTCGGACTATATGACGGAGTCATGATCAAGGATAATCATATCGCTGTTGCCGGAGGTATCACCCCGGCAATCCAACAGGTGCGGGCCAAGGTGCCCCACACCCTCAAGATCGAGGTGGAGGTGGACACCCTGGAGCAGCTCAAGGAAGCCCTTACCGCTGGCGCCGACATCATCCTGCTGGACAACATGGACCTGGCCACCCTGAAAAAGGCTGTCAAGATGACTAAGGGCAAGGCCCTGCTGGAAGCATCCGGCGGCATCAATGAAAAGAGCATCGCTGCCGTGGCCAAGACCGGAGTGGACCTCATCTCCTCCGGTGCCCTCACCCATAGTGCGGTCAGTCTGGATATTAGTTTTGATATAGAGTAGGCCAGTAAAAAACCTGAATATAATTGTTGTGTAAAAAGCCCGTTCAGACGACGTGCGTTTATTACGCCGCAGTCGCGGGCTTTTTACACGCCGCGATCTTCTTTTTGCTCGGCCCGGCTACTACTAAGGCGATATCATCAATAGTTTTTTTGATGTGACAAGGGGACGGGGTTACTGACTCGGTGCTTCACTTTTTTGCTTGACCTGAATATTTTTCAGCTATTTTTTATGTATACATTTTCCGTTCACTCCGAGATGTTAACCTTATGCTATAATTATGGTTAACAATATGGAGGGGTGGTTTATTATGCGATTGTCAACTCAGGAATTGGTTCGGGCGGCGATGTTTGCGGCCTTGATGTGTGTCTTGACCATTATGGTCCGGATATTTCAGCCTTTGGTGGTGATTCCTTTCAGTCTGCAGCCGCTGGTCATGCTGTTGGCTGCCTGTCTGCTGTCGCCGCGGGCGGCTTTTCTCAGTATGCTGGCTTATCTGGGTCTGGGTCTGATCGGGATACCGGTCTTCTCTATGCCGCCATATGGCGGGCCGGCTTATGTGCTGGTACCCAGCTTCGGCTTCATCCTAGCCTTCCCTATAGCGGCCTGGGTGCAGTCACGCCTGATCAAGCGGGTGGACTGGCTGAACTTCATCGGTTCGGGTCTGGCAGGGATTGCGGTGATGTATGCCATTGGGTTAGTATATATGTACTTTATATTGAACTTTTACCTGGGGCATACTGTAGATGTTCTGAAGGTCCTGGAACTCGGATTCATACCGTACTTCACCTTTGACCTGATCAAATTGGTCCTGGCCTCCTGGCTGGGCCTGGAGTTAAGCAGGAGATTGGATATAAAACGCGAATCTATTGGAGTAAATGAGCTGGAGACAGCTGCTGAGATCGAGACAGATATGCCGCAAGCTTAGGAGGAACACTGGGTTATGTTGCTAGTTTTTGATGTGGGAAACACCAATATCGTGGCCGGGGTATACCGTGAGGACAAACTGCTGACCAGTTGGAGGATACGCACGGACAATCTGCGGACCTGTGATGAATATGGAGTGACTTTCAAATCCCTTTTCGAGCTAAAGGGGCTGGATATGAAGGGGGTAAAGGCCATTGTGATCTCCTCGGTGGTCCCTTCGCTGATGATGGAACTGGAGCAGCTGGCCCTCAAGTATTTCAACTGCAAACCGATAGTAGTAGGCCCGGGCATCAAGACCGGTCTGGCGATAAAATACGAGAACCCGCGGGAGGTCGGGGCAGACCGGGTGGTCAATGCGGTAGCCGCTCACCATAAATACGATGGGTCATTGATAATCATCGATTTCGGAACAGCTACTACCTTTTGTGTAGTCAATGAAAAGGGCGAATACCTGGGCGGGGCTATCGCCCCCGGGGTACGGATATCTACGGAGGCCCTGGTGTCGCGTGCTGCCAAACTGCCCAGGGTCGAATTGGTCAAACCCCGCAGCATAATAGGGAAGAATACGGTTTCCAGCATGCAGGCAGGAATCATCTTTGGTTTCGTCGGACAAGTGGAGGGGATCGTCCATCGCATACAGAAGGAGATCGGCGGGACGCCTACCGTTGTCGCAACCGGAGGGTTGGCTGGGGTCATCGCCCGGGAAACAGATGTGATAGATATTGTTGACGAATTCCTTACCCTGGATGGGTTGCGGCTGATCTACGAACTGAATCATCAATAAAAGCAAACCGCCCAAAAAGGCGAATCTCGTTGTTACTTCACACCCCCGCTCATTCAACGTACCCCTACGTACGCCTCAATCGCGGTAGTGCTTGTGCCTTAGTTTTGGGGTACTGTGAATGGGGTCAACGACAGCTTAATTAAAACCCGAATATCGAGGTGGCTTATTATTCATGCCTCAAATGTAAGGTTGACTCTCGTAGCTTACCTTCACCTTTTTGGCTCGGTCTGCTAGACTATTTGACTAACTAGGGCGGCGTGTTGTAACAATGCCGTCTCTTGTGTTATTTGGAGGAATACATGTTTAGCATTGGCTCAGTGCAATTAGCCAATCGAATAATCTCTGCTCCCATGGCCGGGGTCACCGACCGGGCCTTTCGCGACCTGGCCCGGGAGTTCGGCTGCGGACTCACTTTCAGCGAAATGATCAGTGATATGGGCTTGTGCTACAAACAGCAACGCACCCTTCGTCTGGCCGATGTTACCGAAGAGGAAGGGCCGGTGGCGGTGCAGATATTTGGTTCCGATCCCGAAGCCATGGGGCGTGGAGCAGCCATAATAGCCGGGTTGGGGGCGGCTATCATCGATATCAACATGGGTTGTCCCACCCCGAAAATCGTAAAGAATCGTGAAGGCGCCGCCTTGATGACTGATCTTGGCCTGGCCCGTTCCATCATCCATGAGGTGATAGCGGCAGTAAAGCTTCCGGTCACGGTCAAGATGCGCAAAGGCTGGCAGGACGATGAAGAAACCTATATCGAACTGGGTGGGATCGCCGAACAGGAGGGGGCTGCCGCGGTGACTCTCCATCCCCGCAGTCGCAGCCAGTTCTTTTCCGGTCATTCTGATTGGCTGGCCATCAAAAACCTGAAGGATAGGCTGGCAGTTCCGGTCATCGGCAACGGGGACATAAATAACGCGGCGGACGCTCGACGTATGCTGGATGAGACCGGATGTGACGCGGTCATGATAGGTCGGGGAGCCATGGGCAACCCGTTTCTTTTTCGCGAGGCGGCCGCCCTGGTCGAAGAAGACACCGTAATAGGACCTGCCGGTATCGAGGAGAGGATCGCGGTAGCCGTCCGGCACCTGGACCTGGTCTGTCATTATAAAGGAGAGACGGTTGGGGTGCGGGAGATGCGCAAGCATTTTTCCTGGTATACCCGGGGGATGCGGGGAGCCGCCCGCATCCGCGGCGACATCAACCGGGCCGATAGCCGAGATCAATTGGTAGCTGCCATCATGCAGCTGCTGGATCGGGAAAAGAATTAACTACCTTTCAATTTTTGATGATCCACGGATTGCCTTCCTTGACAGTCAGTACCTCTTTCTCTTGCAAGTCAGGTTTATTTGGTGTTAAAATGGACAATAATTTGTATACAAGATTGTGCTCAACTGTAAGCGTTTGAACACTATTCCTGTAGTGGGGCTTTATACTATCATTTTGGCCGGGAGGCAAGTATGGATTTCTACCGCATTCAGGACAAGATCGTCAGTTGGGATAAGATCGAACGTACCCTGCAAAAGGCCTTGCTGATGAGATCCAGGGGGTTTTCCCAGCAGGAGACCGCCAGCCGCCTCGACATCGACCGCACCTTTATTTCACGCCTGGAGACCATTGGAGAACTACGCAAGGGTCAGACTATCGCCTGCGTAGGCTTTCCTGTGCTCAACAAGAACGAGATCCAGGAGATCATGGAAGCGGAAGGGGTTGACTATATCCTGCTAATGACCGAGCAGGAGAGGCAGGACTTCATCAATCTGAGAAACGGCAAAGAGGTCCTCAATGAGATCATGAACCTTACCGCGCTGATCAGGACCTATGACATCGTTATCTTGATGGGTTCGGATGAGCGGCTCAAACTGATCGAGGGCATACTGGACGGACAGGTGGTTTCGATTGAGCTGGGCCCGTCACCGCTTACCGAAGACAAATGGGTGGACCCGACCGAGGTGAAAAAGATTCTGCGTTCGATCCGAACCGCCCGGTAACGGGAAATTAAACACAGATGAACACAGATGAAACACAGAGCTGTGTGTATCCGTGCCGCCGAAGGCATCGGTGTCCATCTGTGGTTAATTCAAAAACCCCTAAAGGAGGAAGTTGTTTTGAAGAGAATCGTTAGCGTAAGTCTGGGATCGTCTAAACGGGATCATGCCTTTGAAACTGATTTCATGGGCGAGCGTTTTCTGATAGAGAGGATCGGTACCGACGGGGATTGGGACAAGGCCATCCAGCTGATTCGTGACCTGGACGGCAAAGTAGATGCCTTCGGTATGGGGGGCATCGATCTCTACGTCCGTATTGCCGACAAACGTTATGTTATTAAAGATGCTCAGAAACTGCTGGCCGCAGCCAAGAAGACGCCTATGCTGGACGGCAGCGGCTTGAAAAATACCCTGGAGCGCAAGTGTATACTTGACGTGCAGCGGGAAGGCATCATGGACCTTAAAAGCAAAAAGGTCCTTATGGTTTGCGCGGTCGACCGCTTCGGCATGGCCGAGGCCTTCGAGGAGGTCGGGGCCAGGCTCACCCTGGGCGATTTCATTTACACCGTGGGAGTGCCCATTCCTCTGCATTCTTTGCGTACCCTGCGTATCCTGGGCGGGCTGGCCGCTCCTTTTATCGTCAAGATGCCCTTTGATAAGCTCTACCCCACCGGCTCGGAACAGGAAGTAATAATTCCGAAGCATTCTAAATATTATTATGAAGCGGATATACTGGCCGGCGATTTCCTCTATATCCGACGCTACCTGCCGGAAAAACTAGACGGGCAGGTGATAATAACGAATACTACCACCCATGAAGACATGATAATGCTCAAAAAACGCGGCATCAGCAAGGTCATAACCACCACGCCCGATATGGGTGGGCGCTCCTTTGGCACCAATGTTATCGAAGCCCTGATGGTGACACTGATGGGGCGCCCCATTGATCAGATCGCGCCGGAGGATTACTACAAGATGCTGAAAGAGCTGGACATGAAACCAGGGGTGGTCGACCTGGAGACATTTGATGTTTGACCTGGACTTCGGTTATTTTAATATACTGGATAGTGACCGGCGGGGGCTGTTTTCCCAGAAGCTGTTTCTGGAACGAATGGCCCCGGTTTTTTTTGCTCCCCGGGTGGAAAAACTAATTGAGATCCCTGATCTGCAGGCGCGGGGGTGCAACATCAATCTGCCTCTGGGGGCGGGCAATCTGGCGGTGCTGGAGCAGGAGACCCGTCAGGCTATGGCAGAGAAATCACTCGGCCTGATCAATGATTACGGGCTATCCCGGCTGGCAGTGGACCGGGGCTTAAAGAAGCGGGCGCTGCAGGGCTTGCTGCCGGCAGCCAATCTGACCTTTGGCGACTGTTTTATCAAGGCCATGGCCGCGGCGCTAGTGGCCCGCATGCTGTCGCGCCGGGAGCTTAAGAAGATAATAATCGTCGGGGAATTGGAAAACCCGTTAGCCTTTACCGCCAGGCTCTGCCAGTACGGGCTGCCGGTTTCCATGCAGAGCTACCATCCGGCGCGCTATGAGATCCTTAGCTACAAACTGCTCTATGAGAAGGGCTACCCTTTTGCCACCAGCTGGCTAGATCCGGGCACCTGGGAACGGGGTGACCTTGCTTTGGTTTTTGACGGAGAGAACCTGCCGGGTACCTGTAACACGGAGGCCTTTTGCCTGCGCCTGGACAATGCCAGCCGGGGCTGGGCTCCTCAATTGGAGAACGAGCTGGAGAAAGGCGGGATACCTTCTACCTTGAATAATCTAGCGCCGATAGTGGAAAGTTGTTTATGGTCCCAGGCAGGATTTTCTGACCGCTATAGCGAACAAGCAAGAAGTGACCTGCAGGAATCAGATAATGAGGCTGATAATTTCGCCAGGCTGGAGGCCCTGGGAGATAGCATCGGACTATGGGATATCTTCCTGGCTACCCCAGCTGTTTAGCGGACAGAGGCCGGAAACGACCAACTTGACAAGGTCATGTGAGGTCTTTATAATACCATAAAGACAGCGGCAGACGCTGCTTTTGTAATTTTAAGACCATGGTAGACCGGAACCATACAATATAAGCGCATTTATGGGTACCGACGGTTAATTATCGAAAAGGGAGCGATTTGATGGCGGAAGAGAAAGAGGTAATCCTAACAAAAGAGGGACTGCAGAAGCTGGAGTCTGAACTGGAACACCTTAAATCGGTCAGGCGTGAAGAAGTCGCTGAACGCATCAAGCAAGCTATTGCTTTTGGTGATATCTCGGAGAACTCTGAGTATGAGGATGCCAAAAACGAACAAGCCTTTATTGAAGGTCGCATCATCACCCTGGAGAAGACCCTGAAAAATGCGCGCTTGATGGAAGACGAAGATATTCGTACCGACGTGGTTTCCCTGGGATCCCGGGTCACTCTCAAGGAGATGAAATCCGGCCGGGAGATCACCCTGTTGCTGGTCTCCTCAGTGGAATCCAAACTGAAGGACGGCAAGATATCCGACGAGTCTCCGGTGGGCAGGGCCATCCTGGGCAAGAAGGTCAAATCGACGGTAGAGGTGGAAGCCCCGGCCGGCAAGATCAAATATAAGATCCTCAAGGTACAGAAATAGGAATTAATACATCAGGAGTGTCATCATGTCCGAACAAGAAATCAATGCCAGTGAACTGAAGCAGGTGCGTCTGGACAAGCTGGACGAGCTGCGGGCGGCTGGGGTGGAACCCTTTGGTCAGAAATATGAAAGGGATGCCATGGCCCAGCAGATAATCGATAATTTCGATGCTATGGAAGGCAAGCAGGTCCGCATTGCCGGGCGTATAATGTCCAAGCGCCGGCATGGCAAGGCCGGTTTCGCCAACCTGCAGGATCTGTCTGGTCAGATCCAACTCTATATCCGTCAGGACGACGTGGGCGAAGAAAAATACGACCTGTTCAAGAAGCTCGATATGGGTGATATTCTGGGTATCCAGGGCGAGGTATTCCGCACCCAAAAGGGCGAGATCAGCATCCATGTCCACGATTTGGTCTATCTGTCCAAATCACTGAATCCGCTGCCAGAGAAATGGCATGGGCTCAAGGATGTAGAATTGAGATACCGCCAGCGTTATGTAGATCTTATCGTAAATCCCGAGGTCAAGGATGTTTTTATCAAGCGCAGCCGCATCATCAAGGAGATCAGGAACTATCTTGACGGGAAAGGCTTCCTGGAAGTGGAGACTCCCATGATGCAGCCCATACCGGGAGGAGCTGCCGCCCGGCCGTTCATCACTCATCATAATGCATTGAATATGGAACTCTACCTACGGATAGCCCCCGAGCTGTATCTCAAGCGGCTGATCGTGGGCGGGCTGGAGAAGGTCTATGAGATAAACCGAAACTTCCGCAATGAAGGAATATCCACCAAACACAACCCGGAGTTCACCATGTTGGAGCTCTATCAGGCCTATGCCGATTTCGGCGATATGATGGACCTGACCGAGGATCTGATCTCACACACGGTGGAGAAGATCAACGGCAGCAAGCAGGTGGATTTTGAGGGAGAGACCGTCGATTTTACCGGCCCGTGGCAGCGGATATCCATGCTGGATGCCATAAACCAGTATACCGGGGTCGACTTTCATACCGTCCTGGACGATGCTGGTGCCCGGCAGGCCGCAGCCAAACTGGGCCTGGAGGGTCATGACCAGGACAGCCGCGGCGAGCTGATCAATCTGATTTTTGAGGAATTCGTGGAAGAGCACCTGGTGCAGCCGACTTTTATCTACGGACATCCGGTGGAGATATCGCCCCTGGCCAAACGCAATGCGGAGAACCCAGCATTTACTGACCGCTTTGAGCTGTTTATCATGCGGAGGGAGATCGCCAACGCCTTTTCCGAACTGAATGACCCCATCGATCAGAAGGGCCGCTTCCAGAAGCAGGTCGAGAAGAGGGCCGGCGGCGACAGCGAGGCTCATATGATGGATGAAGATTACATAAATGCTCTGGAATACGGCATGCCCCCGGCCGGCGGGCTGGGCATAGGCATCGACCGCCTGGTGATGCTTATCACGGCTTCGTCATCGATCCGTGATGTGATCCTGTTCCCGACCTTGAGACCGCGGGAATAAAAACAATCATGCAAGGCAGTGAGGACGGTTCTGTTTGCCTCGTTTTCCGCAGAAAACGAGGCAAACAGAACCGTCCCTTAACTTGATTTGACGGGAAGGAGCCGGGAGTTTTGTTATTCAATTCATACGAATATATCTTTATGTTTCTCCCGCTTGCCCTGATACTCTATTTCATGTTTAACCGGATCTTTTCTAAAAGGATCGGCATTGCCTGGCTGGTCATAGCTTCCCTGTTTTTCTATAGTTACTGGAATATCCGCTATCTTCCGCTGATATTGGTTTCCATCATCGTCAATTACCTGACCGGGAGCACGCTGAGCCGTCGGGCGGCAGCAGACACCCCCCGCCGTCGCTCGCTCCTCATACTGGGATTGTGCTTCAACCTGGGTCTGTTGGGTTACTACAAGTATACCGATTTCTTTATTGGCAACATGAATCACCTGGGGGCTCATTTTGCTCTGCTCCATATAGTTCTGCCGCTGGGCATCAGCTTTTTCACCTTTACCCAGATCGCTTATCTGGTCGATGCCTATCGCGGAGAGGTTAAGGAATACAGCCTGCTCAATTATGCCCTGTTCGTGACCTTCTTTCCGCATCTCCTGGCCGGTCCCATCATCCACCACCGGGAGATGATGCCCCAGTTCGCTGCCGAGGACAACAAAGGGGTCAACTATGAGAACCTGTGCCGGGGACTGCTTCTGCTCTCGCTGGGACTTTTTAAAAAGATCATCATAGCCGATGCCTTTGCGGTGTGGGCCAACTATGGCTTTGACACTGCCCCTAGCCTTACCCTGCTCGAGGCCTGGATCGCCTCGCTGTCTTACACCATGCAGTTATATTTTGATTTCAGTGCCTACACTGATATGGCTATCGGTTCAGCCTTGATGTTCAATATCCGCCTGCCCATCAACTTCAATTCTCCCTACAAATCGCTGTCGATCCAGGAATTTTGGCGGCGCTGGCATATCACCCTGAGCCGATTCCTGCGTGATTACATCTATATACCCCTGGGCGGCAACCAGCGGGGGCAGGCCCGTATCTACCTTAATGTCCTTATCACTTTCCTGCTGGGCGGTCTGTGGCACGGAGCAGCCTGGACTTTCGTCTTCTGGGGGGTCCTCCATGGTCTGGCTCTGGTTATCAACCGGGCCTGGCAGCGCCTGGGACTCAAGATGAACAAGGTGTTGGGCTGGTTCCTCACCTTCAATTTCGTCAATATAGCCTGGGTGTTCTTCCGGGCCAAAAGCTGGGGCGATGCGGCCAAGGTTTTGTCAGGTATGCTGGGGATGCAGGGGGTGAACCTGCCGGCTTCCCTCAGCAGCCGGTTAGCTTTTCTCAGTACCTATGGCATCGAATTCGGTATGTTCAACATGCCGGTGGACATGAAGCTGGCAGCATTGGCGGTGGCCGTCTCTATAATAGTTGTACTGATGTTTAAAAACTCCATGGAGATGGAGGCCCGTTTCCGGCCCAACCTGTTCTATGCTATTTTGGCGGCAGCGGCGGCCCTGGTGGCTATACTCAATCTGAGCAATATCACCCAATTCATTTATTTCAACTTCTAACTGATTATCTTGAACCGGGGGTTCGCTGATGGAAGGCTACAAAAGATGGTTTTATATCACGTTCTTGTTGATAATGCTCCCGCTGCTGGGAATGGGCGGGTTCAATTATTATATTGATCCCCTGTGGTGCTTTTCGCACAGCAATCGCTACAATTCTATCCAGATGCCCTTTGACGAACGGCAGCAGAAGACCAACCAGGTACGCTTTGCTCCATTCGACTATGACACGCTCTTATTGGGCAGTTCCCGGGTGACCTATATGGACCAGCGAGATTTTACTGGTCATAAGACATACAACTATGCGGTAAGTCTGATGGACCTTGAGGATTACTACGACTTTATCGAACATGCCAAAGCCCGCCACGGCGGGGAATTTGACTGTATCGTACTGGGGATGGATTTTTACGCCACCAACCGCAACATGACCAATAATAACGCCAGACCCGCCGCTTATTATGTCCGGAAATCAGGAGAGTTCGCTTATCGCTACAAGATCCTGTTGTCCCGGGACGTCTTCAAATATTCTCTTAAAAACTACCGGAACTCCGCCCGAGGCGTGCCGCTGGACTATGCCTATGACCGCAAGAATATCAAGACCCTGCTGTGGGTGAGCCCGGAGGCCAAGACGGCCAAGATCAAGGCCAATCAGGACAAGTATCGCAATGTGGTCTATGCCGATTATGCCTACGAGGATGTGCGGGCGATCCTGGGGAAGATCAAGCAGGCCAATCCGCATACGAGGTTTATCGTTTTCACTACTCCAGAGTCCTGGCCCCTGTTCGAAGTGATGGTCGACCAAGGGCTCTATCCCTTTTATGAAAAATGGCTGACTGATATAGTGGAGGTCTTTGGGGCAGTGTATAACTTCGACTATCCCAATGTGGTAACGGTCGACCTGGATAATTATTATGATGCCAGTCATATCTATCCCGCGACCGGGACCCTGCTGGCCCACCGCGTGGTAGGCAACCCCGACCCCCAATTATCGCCTGATTTCGGAGTGCTGGTGACCCGTGACAACCTGGCCCGGCACCTGGAGATGGTGCAGGAAAGGATAAGAGAGAAGAAGCGCCTGCCATAACAGAAAAGCCGTCTCAAACGAGACGGCTTTTTTGATGCTTTTGAAACCTATGCCGCTGCTATGATCTTTTTCCAGATCTGCTCCAGGATCCAGATACCGATCAGGGTACATGCTACCGTCAATATGCCGACCAGCAGACCGCCCATCGTCCGGGAGATCGATATCATGATAGCGGTGAAGCCGTGGCAGAAGCTGTTGACCATCGATACGCTGCCGATGACCACGCCCAGACCAAGGAGCAGGAGGATGAAGTCATATTTATAACGATGGTAGAGATATACCATGGCAAACAAGGCCGGATACCCGATCAGGAACTCTTTGAAACGGGGCCGGGCCATGAACCAGGTCTCCAAGGTCTCACGCAGTTTTATCTCCAGCGAGGAGACCTGACCGGCCGTAGTGTTGCCGCTGCGGACCAGATAATAATAACCGGCAGCCCCTACTATCAAGAAGAGCAGCAAGGCCAGGTAGGTGGGATGCCCTTTTAGCACCTCCATGACCCGCTGGCGGAAGCCATCGTCCCCGGAAAACACCACGAAATAGTTTAGTATGAAAAGCATCAGGGGCAGCAGGAAGGCAATCTTCACGCCCCGGAAGTACTCGATATTCATAATGTAACGGATATCGGCCATGCTGGTTACTACGGTATAGGCTCCGGCCATATTGATCACCAGGATTATTGCCAGGCTGCAGATCATCTTTACCGGCAGCGAGTGCTGGGGGAAATCCCTCAGGTAGACCAGCAGTAAGAGGGTCGAAAGGGATGGATACAGCACGGCCGCGGCCAGTGCATATAATTGTGAGAAGTCGCGGGCCAGCATTAAATTGGCCCCCAGGCAGCCGACCAGGCCGACAATTAACAGGACCAGCATGACCTTTAATGAGGGGCGGGCCAGATAGGCCAGATACAGCAGCACCCCGAACAGGAGGCTGAGAGAAACCATAAGATAGTGCCAGCGTGCCGGTATTTGCGGGTCTAAACGCTGCAGGTCGCTAATGGTGTCGTAACCCTTTTCCCGGATAGTCGACTGGAAACGCTCCAGCATCTGCAGGGTGTTTTCCATGTTCTCCGAGTAGTTGAGTCTGGCGTCTTTGAAGGGCGTCACGTAGATCATGCGGTTGCTGCGATCTACTGTTGCCCGTACCCAGCGGTAATAGCGTTCGCTGGCTTGCTGGACGTATTCGTCATTGGTGCTGGAGTACACCCGGTTGACCGGATAATCCGTATCCTGAATGAGTTGGGTCAGACCCTTCTGGTCGACGTATTTGAGCTGCACCGAGGTCTCGATGATACCCACGGTCAAACCGTTCTGCCGTATGATATCCTCGATAGGTCCCAGGTTATTAGGAGCACCGCTTACCTCATTGGCAAAGATGATATATTTGACACCATAATCGCGGACAGCTTGCTCATATTCCTTCAGGTAAGCAAGATTGGCGGCGGTGTTGTTATCAGGACGCAAGATGATATTGAAGCCCCTGGCCTTGAGGTGAGACAAGAGTTGGTCGTCAAAACCCAACCGGGCGTCAGTTTCCTGGAAGGTTGGAGTTTGTTTATTGACGGTGTCTTTAGGTTTGTCCAGCTGCACCAGTTCAGCATTGATGATAAAAAAGGTTTTGCCCGAGCTGCTGAACTCGATGATCTGCCCGGGCAGGAAGCGGTGGCTCAGACGGGAACGCAGGAATGACGTCATTGATGGCTGATCGCTGGTCACCACCAGCTTGTCCGGCCCTATGTTTTTTCCTGCAACAGCCTGCAGGCAATCCTTCCATATCAGGGGCTGATATAACTGGTTAAAGGACATGAATTCACCGAGAGGAGCCAGGTATATTTGGCCATTATAGGCCAACTGTCTCAGGCTCAGTTCTTTTACTCCGAGGGTATTGATACCGACCTCCTGCAGGCGGTCCAATATGGGATCCAGGTCCATAGCTGCCGAATCAGCCATCTTCTGCAGTTCCAGGTAGTCAACGGCAGTTACCACGGTTTTGTTGTGTTTTTCATTGGTCAGCCGCAGATATGCTCCGCTAAAAGACATAACCAGAGTAACCACTAGCAATAACCACAAGAGCCGTTTTACATTCGCATTCATCAACCCTACCCCCATATTATCAGAGTTTATGTTACCTAGCTTGTTTTTGGGACCAGACCGGTGATCCAGGCCAGAGCCAGATATACTATACCGCTGCCGCACAGGGGCAGCAGGAAAAAGAGCCGGGAAGAACTGCCGGGCAGGAAGCGGAAGGCTATGATAACCGCCAGCATCCCCGCCATGGGCAGGAGCAAACGCAGGGTAAAAGCAGCGAGCTCTCTTACCGGCAGGGCCCCTATATCCTTCCTTATCATAAAACCCATTATAACACCGTAGAGCAAGAGGCAAAAAGCGGTGGAGAGGCTTATGCCGGTTATACCCGCTATTTTATAGAGGATAATATCGAGCAGCACCTTCAATACCAGACAGAAGAGGCTGACGGTCATGGGCACACGGAAATTCTTCAAGGCATAATAGAGCCGGTTGAATATCTCCTGGCAGGCATAGCCGGGGACCGCCAGGCTGTACAGCAGAAAAGCCAGGGCAGTCATTGTCGTGGAATCGGCGGTAAAGGCTCCGCGTTCGTAAAGCAGGGAGATTATCTCACGATTATAGGTAGCCACCAGGATCAGGTAAGGCAGCAGGATAAAAATCAGAGTACGGAAGATATAACCCAGGAGCGAGCGGATCCCCGAATAGTCCAGTTCCAGGCAGTAGGCGGACAGGCGGGGGAAAACCACGCTGGACATGGCTACGATGAATATGCTGGTTATGGTAACAAAAAGGGTGCTGCCAAAGGCCAGTGCCGCAGTGGTACCTTCCGGCAAATGTGTAGCAAAACTGCGGTCAATAATAAGACACAGCTGCAGCAGTGAATTGCCAAGCAGGATAGGCAGTAACTGCCGGAATATGGCCCGGGTGTGTTCATCTCCGAAATTCACCTTCCAGGTCAGGCGGTATTTTTCACGCTTGAGCATCGGGACCTGGATAAGGAACTGCAGCAGCCAGCCGGCGGTGGTGACATAACCCAGGAAGACGATATCGGCGCGTTTGATGATCAAGGCAGTGATGATCAACAGGTTAAACGGGATGCTGATCGCCGCTGCCAGCAGGAAATGTTCGTGCACCTGTAAGATGCCGGTGGCGATAAAGGTCAGGCTGACAAACAGCAGGGTCGGCATCATGATCCGGGTCAGGGTCAGGGTAACACCGTAAACGCTGGCGTCCAGTCCCCACAGGTGGGTCAAGGCCGGCGCGAAAAGGATACCCACTATCGATACCAGGGTACATACGATAGTGACCTGGGCCAGCAGGTTGAAGATATACTGGTTGCGTTCCTCCTGGCTGCGCTGGTTGAGATAGTAGGTCAGGTCAGGGATATTGACCGACGACAAAGCGGTCCCGATACTGGTGAAAAGCAGGCTGGGAAAGCCGAAAACCACCTGAAAGGCATCGGTGAGCAGTGAAGTGCCGAAGGTGGAAGCGATAACGATATCGCGGGCAAATCCCAGCACTTTTGAGATGAATATCGTTAGCGACACGATTATGAAGTTTTTGCCGGTTTTTCTTCCTTCGTTAGCCATAAAAATGTCCTTCGATCATTTGCCTTCATTAATAGGTTCTATTTGTTTGCTTCCAGGTTGTATTTATTCAGACCCTGGGCGAATTCCTGGAGTACTCCGGCATCCTGGTCCATCCGGTAGGTGCGGGCCGGGTTGCCGTTGACATCATAATCGATCCCATTGAACCACACTACCAGTTTTATATTCTTATACGCCGGCATCTGCTGGAACATGTCGCGGATCCAGGCCGGTTTATCGCCGCCTACCTTGTTGCAGCCGAATTCGGTGATCATGAAAGGATAATTGAATACTCGGCTGTATTCCCAGTACAGGGGGTCGTAGATGGTACGGAAATCACGCCAGCGTTCGCCGGGATAATAATTGCCGGTATTATATCCGGTAAGACCTATGATATCTACATAATCGCTGCCCGGAAAATAGTTGATGTATGAATTCCATTTGAAACCGGGGAAGGAAAGCTCATTGGGATTCCAGACCCATAAAGCGTTATCTGCTCCCTGTTGTTTAAATATACCGTAAATATATCGCCACATCGCGCGATAAAGCTCGGTATCCGTCGAGGAATTAGCTGCGCACCAGGAACACCAGTCACCGTTCATTTCATTATTCAGACGGAAGAGCACCGGATGACCGAAGGCTTTTAACTGCCGTGCATAATTGACAAGAAACGCATCATATTTCCCATTCAATACATCA
>JBLMZJ010000026.1:0-4489 GCA_050258735.1 Deltaproteobacteria bacterium
TACGGGGTAGGGAGTCACCGCCACCAGCCGGAAATTGAGCAGGAACTCAGCCGGGCCGCGGGGAAAAATATTCGCATAACTTTCACTCCCCACCTTATCCCGATGAACCGGGGAATTCTGACTACTGCTTATGCGGAACTGAAAGATGGAGTAAAGCCGGAACAGGTGCGAGAGGCATTTGAAAAGGAATACGGCCAGGAATTGTTTGTTAAGCTCCTGCCGGCCGGTATCTTCCCGCAGACCAAGTGGGTTTACGGTAGCAACTATGTTTTTATTGGGCTTCATGTTGACGATGAAACCGGACGCGTAATTGTGGTGAGCGCTATAGACAACTTGACCAAAGGGGCTTCCGGGCAGGCGGTGCAGAACTTCAATGTTATGTTCGGATTAGCAGAAAGCAAGGCTTTGACGGCAGCGGGCATCTACCCGTAAACAAGATATTTACTAATATTTATACAGGAGATGAATAAATATGAGCATAGACAAAGGTGTAACTTATGCTAAAGGGTTCACAGCACAGGGAGTCGAAGCCGGCATTAAAAAGCTCGATACTAAGGATGTTGCAGTGATTTATTCCGAAGTACCGTGCAAATCGGCGGCTGTATATACAACTAACAAGGTCCAGGCGGCCTGTATACAGGTGAATAAAAAACACCTGGAGAATGGAATGGCTCAGGCGGTGGTAGTTAACAGCGGTAATGCCAACGCCTGCACTGGCGAGCAGGGCCTGCGGGATACCTATAAAATGGCTGAGGCAGTGGCAGCCAAACTAAACATAGATAAGCACAACGTGCTTATTGCATCGACGGGTGTAATCGGTGTTTATATGCCGATGGACCGCGTAGAAGCAGGTATTGCCGCGGCTTGTTCCTCGCTGACGGCAGACGGTGGTCATAACGCCTGCCGGGCCATTATGACGACTGACACCGTTCCCAAGGAAGCCGGAGTGGAGATCATGATAGGAGGAAAAGCGGTTCACATAGGCGGCATGGCTAAGGGCTCGGGAATGATTCATCCCAATATGGCCACCATGCTAGGCTTCATAACTACAGATGCTAACATCAGCATAGAATGTTTGGATAAGGCTCTTAAGGATTCAACCGCGATTACCTATAACATGATAAGCGTAGATGGCGACACTTCAACCAATGACATGGTTATCGCACTGGCCAATGGCCTCGCGGATAATAATATGATCGATGACTCGAATTCAGCTGAGTACAAGGTCTTTAAACAAGCCCTGGATGAAGTGAATATGATTCTTGCGAAAGCTATCGCTCGCGATGGAGAAGGAGCCACCCGACTCGTAGAAGTATCCGTGGAAGGGGCGCCAAATGATATCGAAGCACGCAAAATAGCCCGTTCCGTAACCTCTTCCAGCCTGTTCAAGGCTGCGGTATACGGCGAGGATGCCAACTGGGGTCGCATCATATGTGCAGCGGGTTATTCCGGAGCTGACTTTGATCCGAACAGGGTCGACATATATCTTGGGTCGCAGCAGATGGCGGCCAACGGCATGGGCATTGCATTCAACGAAGATGTTGCCCGCAAGGATTTAGGTGAAGAGGTTGTTAAGGTTAAGCTGGATCTGAAACAGGGCGCAGGCCAGGCAACTGCCTGGGGATGTGACCTTTCGTATGATTACGTTAAGATCAACGCCAGCTACCGCAGCTAGTTTAAGGGGGTTTGGAACTTGGTAGTGACAGTTCATGAGAAAGCCGCTATTTTGATTGAGGCTTTGCCCTATATCAAGGAGTTCTACGGCAAGACGGTAGTGGTTAAGTATGGCGGTTCGGCCATGGGGGACCCAGCACTAAAGAAGGCCGTGATGCAGGACCTGGTCCTGATGAAATACGTAGGAATGAACCCGATAGTTGTTCATGGGGGCGGCCCCGATATTACTAATATGCTTAAGAAGATGGGCATTGAAAGCCGTTTTGTAAATGGACTGCGGGTAACCGACGCCGAGACCATGAAGATCGTGGAAATGGTTCTGGTTGGCAAGATTAACAAGGAAATCGTAGCCGGCATCAACCAGATCGGCGGCAAAGCGATAGGCTTTTCCGGAAAAGACGGCAATCTTATCGAAGCCGAAAAGATGATCAGCGAAAAGGATCTGGGCTATGTAGGAGAGGTTTTGCAGATTAATCCTCAGGTGCTGGCACCCATGATCAACCACGGCTATATCCCGGTCATTGCACCAATCGGTGTAGGAGAGGACCAGCAGCAAAGTTACAACATTAATGCGGACCATGTGGCCGGTGAAATAGCGGTGGCTCTAGGGGCTGATAAGCTGGTGCTGCTGACCGATGTGCCGGGCATCCTGCGCGATCAGGAGGATCATGATTCACTTATTTCAAGTTTAAAAACTACAGAGATACCCGGCTTAATTGAAGAAGGTATCATCGCCGGGGGCATGATCCCCAAGGTCGAGTGCTGCATAAAGGCCCTGGAAGGCGGAGTGCGAAGAACCCATATCGTTGATGGCAGGATACCGCACTCTATTCTGCTGGAGATATTCACCAACGAGGGCAGCGGCACTATGGTTATAAATGGAGGCGAAGCGTAATGGGAAACCAGGCGATAATAAATAAAGGACAAAAGTATGTGATGAATACATACGGGCGGTATTCCCTGGCACTGGTGAAAGGCCAGGGCTGCAAGGTATGGGATGCCGACGGTAAGGAATATCTGGATTTTGTCGGAGGCATTGCGGTATGCGGCCTTGGGCATGCACACCCGGAGCTGGTCAAGGTTTTACAGGAACAGAGCCAGAAGCTGTGGCATGTTTCGAACTTGTACTGGATTGAGCCCCAGGTGGAACTGGCTGAAAAGCTGTGCCAGGCAACCGGCATGGATAAGGCCTTCTTTGCCAACAGCGGAGCTGAGGTCAATGAAGGAGCGATAAAACTGGCTCGCAAGTATTTTTACCGCAAGGGGCAGGACCGGTATGAAATAATTGCTATGAAGAACTCCTTCCACGGCCGTACTTTGGCTACGCTGAGCGTGACCGGCCAGACCAAGTACCAGGAAGGATATGCCCCGCTGCTGCCGGGAGTGAAGTTTGCTGAGATTAACAACCTCGATTCAGTGGCTAGCTTGATTACCGATAAAACCGCAGCAGTCATAGTAGAGCCGGTGCAGGCGGAGGGGGGAGTAAATCCCTCTACAACGGAATTCCTCCAGGGCCTGCGCAAGCTGTGTAATGAAAAAGGAATTCTGCTTATATTTGACGAAGTTCAGTGCGGCATGGGTCGTACGGGAAAGGCTATGGCCTACCAGCACTATGGCATCAAACCTGACATTGTAACCCTGGCCAAAGCATTAGCCGGCGGCTTCCCCATCGGAGCACTGCTGGCTACTGAGGAAGCGGTGACTGGATTTGCACCGGGCGACCACGCATCGACCTTTGGCGGCAACCCCCTAGCCTGTGCAGTAGCCTGCAAATCGGTTGAGCTGCTTACTGAGCCAGCCTTCCTGCAGAATGTAGTCGATACCGGTGAGTATCTTAAGGAGAAGCTGCAGGAGATCGTCGATACCGAGGCCAGCGCAAAAGAGGTGCGCGGTCTGGGGCTGTTGATTGGGGTGGAGTTTGACACTGAAGTAAAAGACCTGGTCAATCTTTGCATAGCTAATGGACTGCTGGTCATCTCGGCCGGACCTAATGTACTGCGTATGGTACCGCCACTTAATATCAATAAGGCGGATGTGGATGCGGCAGTGGAAATATTACAGAAAGCGTTGGAACAATGGAAAGCGTACTAGAAGAATTGCATTTATCCTCAGAGGAACTAAGTGATTATCTAAAGGTCTCGGAGATCATAAATTACGATCATAAATCCATTCAGGCGCTGACCAATGACCTGGCCAAAAACTGTGCCGACGAAATCGAAAAGATCAAGACAGTCTACGAGTATGTACGGGACCTGGCAGCTCATTCGGCGGATACCAGTGCCGATAGTGTCAGCTGCACAGCCTCTGATGTATTGATCAATGGCCATGGTATTTGCTACGCGAAAGCTCACCTGCTGGCGGCCATGCTCAGGTATTTAGGCATACCTACCGGCTTTTGCTACCAGCGGCTGGTGCTGGATGAAGACAACCCGGAAAAACTTGCACTGCACGGACTCAACGCGGTATACATAAGCAGCCTTGATAAATGGATCAGGATGGACGCGCGAGGCAATAAACAGGGTGTAAATGCCCAGTTTTCGATAGATGAAGAAATACTGGCATTCAAGATTAGACCGAAATTAGGCGAGCGAGATATTCCCTGGATTTTTCATGAACCACTTCCTGTGGTGGTTGAGGCTCTTCGCAGTACCACTGATCTGAAGGAGCTGTGGAGGAACCTGCCCGATGATGACGGGCAATACATATAACTGATGAATTCGATCTGGCTAACAACTGATTAGGGGATCAAGCGGAAACGCGTTGGATAGAACGGTTCGCAAATTGGGAAAGGGGAGAGACACTTTGTTCGGCAATC
>JBLMZJ010000027.1:0-15285 GCA_050258735.1 Deltaproteobacteria bacterium
CATAAAAATACCGGGGTCTTATGAACCCCGGTATTGCTTGTTTTCAATGGTGGGCGCGGAGGGTTTCGAACCCACGACTTCTACCGTGTGAAGGTAGCACTCTCCCGCTGAGTTACGCGCCCGGATTATTAGGTATTATATATCATGAAAAATGTGTTTTCAAATCAGTCGAAAAGCTGACCGGAAACGATGGTCTGGGAACGGCGGGGGCCAACGGCCACTATGGACTGTTTCACCCCGGAGAGTTCCTCTATCTTGGCGATATAGTTGCGGGCTTCTACCGGCAGATCCGCCCACTCGGTCACATCAGAGAGGTCCTTCTGCCAGCCCGGCATCTCGATGTATTGCGGCTCACACTTGGCCAGTACCCCGATGTTTTCCGGGAATTCCGTGAGTATCCTGCCATCATAGCGATAGCCTACACAGATCTTAAGCACCGGGAATTCGTCCAACACATCCAACTTGGTCACAGCCAGGTCGGTCAAGCCATTGACCCGTGCCGCGTAGCGCAGGATAACGGCGTCCAGCCAACCGCAGCGGCGCGGACGGCCGGTGGTGGTACCGAATTCACAGCCGCGCTGGCGCAGCTTCTCGCCTAACTCATCATTCAGCTCAGTGGGGAAGGGGCCTTCGCCTACCCTGGTAGTATAGGCCTTGGCTATACCCAGAACCTTGTCTATGCAGGTCGGGCCGATCCCCGCGCCTACACAGGCTCCGCCAGAGATGGGATGGGAAGATGTAACATAGGGATAGGTACCGTGATCGATATCGAGCAAAGTCCCCTGGGCTCCCTCAAAAAGCACCTTCTTGCCGTCTTTTAAGTGGTTATAAACCAGGTAGGAGGTATCCGCCAGGTAAGGCTTGAGTATCTCGACCTGGCTTAAAAGTTCATCCATTAACCGGCGGTAATCGAAGCCTTCTTCTCCATATATTTCAGAGATTATGCGGTTCTTGTATTCTACCTGGGCCTTGAACCGGGTCTCAAAAAATTCCGGTTCCATCACCAGGTCGGATATCCTGAAGCCGATACGGTTTATTTTGTCGGCATAGGTAGGGCCGATACCGCGTTTGGTGGTCCCGATCCCGTTGCTGCGATCTTCCAGTTCATCGATCTTTTTATGATAAGGCATGACCAGCGGCGCGCGCAGGCTTATCCTGAGATTGCTGGTATCCACTCCACGCTGCTGCAATCCTTCCAGTTCCCTGATCAGATTGCCCATATCAAGGGCTACACCGTTGCCTACCACGCAGATGGTCTGGGGGTAGAGTATCCCTGAAGGCACCAGATGAAGCATGAACTTTTCGTCCTGGACTTCCACCGTATGTCCGGCATTGCTTCCTCCCTGGTATCTGACTACACAATCTGCCCTTTGGGCGAGAAAATCGGTAATCTTGCCCTTACCTTCGTCTCCCCATTGGGTTCCAATCAATACTACTGCTGACACCGGCATTCCTCCCGGTCACGGTTTGAAAAACAAACCTTATTTTTCCGCATTAGACGGCAAGCTTATCTTAGCAAAAAGCACAGCGCCATGTCAATGTTGCAGGAAATCAGACAAAACAAGCATCCTGTTTGGTGTTGGGTTGATTTTATTGGGGCAAACGATAATACGGAATTCTCTTGGCTTCTTCAAATCCTAGCCTGTGCGCCAGCTTCCTGGAGCCCATATTCCCTGAACCACATGCCCAAACCGGTTTATACCCTTTGGTCAGGCAATAATCTATCAACTCCGCACAGACGACAGAAGCCAGACCTGCACCTCGGTGGTCAACTGAAGTTTCGATCCCGATCTCCAGCCGGTCACCGATGATAAATGACGAATAGGCCGTAGATATGGGAACATCGTTTTTCAAAACAGTGAAGCCTATCCCGTTCCTTATGAAATCACCGGCATTGTTCCAAAAGTGCCGGGGTACAACACTACCATTTATTTCATCAAACATGACTTCTGATGTAGCAACGATCTTGTGATCATCACGGGGCAGGCTGCTTTTAAAAGACAGGTATTTTTCCTGGTTGAAAACGAAGTTGATCCGCTGATACTCTAATACCCTTCTATCTTCATCCTGTGATACGTCATACTGCTCATTGGGTTTTTTCTTAATTAGATTCGGCCCCAAAATGGCTTCTATTCTGGAATATAGTGAAGCAGGATATACCTGCAGCCATTCAGCTTGATCCCTGGCGTCATCCAAATTAAGCAGATGAGTCGTCAACTTTGCATAAAAGCCTTCGTTAGTGCTTTCTCCGCAAAGCAGCGCCATCCCATAGGGATGTTGAATATAAAATGAAGCAGGCTCAGCCTGCTGATCAGTGAATACCCTTCCTCTTACTCTTCCTTCCAGAACTGATAAGGCAAATAGGGTGTTGATGTCAGCAGCCTGAACCATTGGTATCGCTCTTTTGTATTCACGGATATCGAGTAATAGCATTTAGTCCCCCTTAATTCCTTTATCTTTTGTAAAGAAGCTGCGATTTCCCGGTATTTAACATCTATCAGATTACAATTCCTCTTGAAATACAGGAATCCTTCTTTTTTGTTGATTCTTAGCCTTGGGAGCATCAAGAATAATGAGGGGGAAGGTTCTGCCGATCGTTATCAGTCGATCGGCAGGACCTTCCCCTTGATCAGCGTCCCAGCCCACGCGGGCGGATATAGGACCGCCACTATAAGAAGACGTGTTCGTAGGTCTGGGTTATGTACTCGATGGGTATGATCTCGATGCCCGGCATACCTCCCGGTATGTCCTTAAGGTTGTCCAGGGGTATAAGGATCTTTCTGATCCCGGCCTGGCGGGCCCCGCAGATCTTTTCATAAAGTGCGCCTACTGGTTTCACCCGCCCCTGCAGGGAAAGTTCCCCGGTTACTGCCACATCCTGACGTATGGCCCGGTTCTTGATAGCGCTGAAGATGGCAAGATAAACTGCGGCACCGGCGGAGGGCCCGTCTACCTTGCCGCCGCCAACAAAATTTATATGCAGATCATAGTTGGCAAGATTCTCACCGCATTCCTTACGCAGGACGGAAGCGGCGTTGAACACCGAATCGCGGGCCATAGTGCCGGCGGTATCATTGAAACGGATATTGCCCTCACCATCGTTTTCCGGCTTGAAAACAATGGCTTCCAATTCCAGCAGGGTGCCCCGATAGCCTGCTGCCCCGATGGCAAAGATCTTGCCCACCTCGCTGCCGATCCCGGCCTTGTTCCAGGTATGCGGAGCCAGGCGGCTGTTCTGGATGGCCTCGTAGACATGCTCGGTCCTCACCCTGACCCGCGGGGTCTTGGATCGGCTCTCATTCAGGGCAATGGCGTAGGCGTCGACCAGGATCTTGTTGGCCGCGCGCCCCTCGGAAGTGTAATCGGCTATGATATCATCAACACCGGGCTGGATGGAAAGACGCAGCTTACGGGCAGAAATCTTGACTATCTGTTTGATATCCTCAACACTGAGCGGCTCAAAGAATACTTCCATACAGCGGGAACGGAACGCAGGGCTGATATCTTCACGGCTCCGGGTTGTGGCTCCGATCAGTACGAAATCGGCGGGGACGCCCTGTTCAAACATCTGCTTGATATAACGGGGCATCCTTTCATCCTGCGGATCAAAATAGGAAGACTCGAAAAATACCCGCTTATCTTCCATGACTTTCAGCAGCTTACTTTGCAGGAAGGGCTCCATGTCGCCGATCTCATCGATAAAGAGTATGCCGCCATGGGCATCCGATACCAGTCCCAGCTTGGGTTCGGGTATACCTTCCTCGGCCAGTTCTTTGCGGGCTCCCTGGTATATGGGATCATGTACCGAACCCAGCAGCGGGTTGGTCGATTCCCGCGGGTCCCAGCGCAGGGTGGTGCCATCTACCTCTATAAAGGGTGCTTTAATGGCAAATATGCTGTCACGCCGGCCTTTGACCATCTCCAGGGCCAGACGGGCACAAGTAGTCTTGCCTACTCCAGGCGGGCCGTAGAGCAGGATATGCTGCGGATAAGGGGTGTTCAACTTGGATAGGAGTGATCTTATGGCCTTTTCCTGGCCGATCACCTCTTTCAGGCTGGAAGGCCTGAGCATCTCCAGGGCGGAACGGCTGAGGCTGGTGCATTCCATCTTTTCCAGCCGGCCTAGTTTTTTGAGGGTCCAGGCGTTTTCCGAGCTGGGTTTCTGTTCCTTGAGTACCTCCAGTTTGATATCCCGGATATACTCGTTATATTTCTTTTCCATCTTGTCCTGGATGAGTTGCTCCAGCTTGTCTTCCACCATCTGGCGGGCATAGATATCAGCGAGCATTTCTTCCAGATCGTCCATCAGATCGGGAATATCTTCCTCCGTCAATTCGGCAGAGAGAGGGGTCTCCTGTAGTATCCGCTGCAGGGCCCGGACCCGATCGGTGATCCGGGGCGACCCCATCAGGTCGATGACATCCAGCTTGCTTGCCCTTAGTATGAGGCCCTGGGTGCCGTAGATGTTGTCCAGGTTTTTGTAGATGGATTCTATCCGCAGGTTAAGGTCCTGTTCCTGTTCCGGATCGGAATCCTTCAAGTATCGTTGCTTCACCGTATACTGCGTCACTGGTTCCTCCCTGGGATTATTCCGCTGTCACAACCACTGTAATCTCAGCCTGAACAGCAGGATAGATTTTCAGCTTCACCCGGTATTCGCCCAGGTGCTTTATGGGTTCCTTTAGATCGATCTTCTTCTTATCGATATCGACCTTGTATTCCTGGTGGATGACCTCAGCGATCTCGCGGCTGGTAACCGCACCAAACAGCTTATCGCCTCCGCCGGCCTTGGCCGGAACCTTGACGGTCTTGCCATCCAGTTTGTCGCGCAGGGCTTCGGCTTCGCCCATCTCACGGTCCTTATGCTTCTGCACCCGCTGCTTTTTCTCCTCGCCAGCCTTGATATTGCTGTTGGTGGCTTCCACTGCCAGGCCTCTCGGCAGTAAATAATTGCGGGCGTAACCGTCCGCAACTTCTTTGATATCCCCTTCTTTGCCCAGATTCTTGATCTCTTTGGTCAGAATTACCTTCATGTTAATCCCCCTTCTCTATTCGCAGTTTGCGATAATCCAGCAGAGCGTCAAACATGCCAAAAATACTGAAGAATATCAGGGCTGACGGAAGGAAAAAGGTGCTCAAGATCACCAGTATGACGGTTAACCACCGCCGGACAGTCTCTCGCATTTGCCCTATCTTGTATATTACTGCCGCCAGTCCATAATAAACGGTTACAGGTGTCAGCACCACCAGTATGTTAGATCCGATATAGAACAACTGGTCATTTTTCTGCTGACTGCCCCATAAACATAAGGCCAGACCGGCTATTATCACCCAAACCAACTGCCAGGCCATGATTTCCTGGTTGTATGGTTTTTTCTTTAGACGCTCATCACCCGACTTCCGGTTGATAAATACCGCCAAAAGCAGGGCGAAAAATACTGTCATGATTACCTGAAGATAGAAAATAGCCCACAGATGATTGAGAATCGCCGCGCTGGCCTTCTCAGCGCTCTCAATCAAGTCCTCCCTGGTTATGCCCTGCTCGGCATAGATCGTGGCCAGCCCGGATTCCTCATATCCCTGCATCGTCTCTTCGATATAGGTATCGAGTTCACTTTGCAGGCTCTGTTTCCAGCCGTCCTGGGTCTGAAACCAGGTAATACCAAGAAATATCGATAGTCCAACTACGGCAATGGCTATTCCGGCCTTTTGCAGTTCATAATAATGGGCACCACGCCAAACCATATAGCTCATCACCATCATGGCCAAACCGGATAAGGCCATGATAAAGATGGTATTGACCAGCCCTCCGGCATAAAAGATCACCGCGATATTAGCTAGAAAAATAGCCAGGAGCTGCGGTTTTTTAAGGTGTTTGCCGGCGGTGATCAAAACGGCCCCCCACACTATCGCCAGGAGCAGTGAGGCTATAGGCCAGGCTGCCATCAGATAGCACAGGGTGCAACTCAGTAATAAGAATAGAATAAAGGCTGCCATTCGTCACCTCTTTGTTTTTTCCAGGTAGCCCAGCAATTCCGACAGGTTGCCCAACCATTCTTCCCCTCCGAGGGAATCATCCAGGCTAATGTGTAATTTATTCTTTATTTTGGTGTCAACCGCTGCAAAACTTACCCCTACCTTCTGTCCCAGGATGTAGGCCAGAATGATAATGGTGGCCAGAGCATCGCACACCGCTTCTGAACTCTTTAATAAAAGAGATTTGAACAGTTCGGCAACTGCATCAACCATTTCTGCCTTGAGCCAATCAATCATCTTAAGATTCTTGGCTACATCGATTTCCCGAGCTCGCGCTCTCAAGCATCTCACCTCCAGGAAATAGACTTCTGCAATGGTTGGCCCATTTCCTGCTTTTGGCGTATAAGGGCAAATAAATAAGCAAAAAGCAGCTAGGGTAAGGACGGGGTTAAATAGAAAAACCTGGGACCCTCCGAAATCGGAGGGTCCCAGGCCAATGACAGGACTATATCAACAAAGGGACCCTCCAAAATTGGAGGGTCCCTTAAAATGGTTTTTTTCGATTTACTCGGCAGTATAAGGCAGCATAGCCATGGTACGTGCTCTCTTGATAGCAATAGTCAACTGCCGCTGGTGATGAGCACAGTTTCCTGTGATCCGGCGGGGCAGGATCTTGCCGCGCTCGGTGATATACCGGCGCAGGCGGGAAACTTCCTTGTATTCGATATGCTCTATTTTATCAGCGCAGAAATTGCACTGACGTCTCTTCTTCCTTCTTTCCTTCTTCATGTTCTTCCCTCCTTGTCGATCTAGAATGGGACCTCATCGTTGGGATCCATGAAGTCGACTTCTTCGATGCCTACTTCACGGCCCAGGTCATTCCATTCATCCTGCTGACGGGGTTTCCCATGAAAATCCGAGCTTGACTGAGAGCCTGTCCCGGGCTTGCTCAAAAACTTTACGTCATCGGCGACTACTTCCACCGCTTTACGCTTCTGACCGTCCTGCCCCTCGTAATTGCGGACCTGTAAACGTCCCTCCACCATAGCCATCTGGCCCTTGGTGAGATACTGGGCACAATTCTCTGCGAGCTTCTGCCAGACCACGATATCGATAAAATCGGTTTCCTCGCGCTTGAATTTACGATTTATTGCCAGGGTAAACCGTGCTATGGCTGTTCCCTGCTGGGTGTACCGTAATTCAGGATCGCGGGTAAGCCGCCCGATTAGAATCACTCGGTTTAACATGTCCTTCCCCCCAACGTTAAAGAACCTTATTTCTCATCCTGACGGATGATAATATGGCGCAGGAATTTGTCTGAGATCTTGATGACCCGGTCCAGTTCCTGGATGGTCTCCGGCTGCCCTTTGAAATGCCACACAGAATAAACACCTTCCGTGTATTTTTCAATGGGGTACGCCAAACGTTTCTTTCCCCAGCCGTCCAGTTCCTTGCCGAACTCGCCGCCGAAGTCGGCTATGATCTTTTGCAGCCTTTCCTTCGCTTCGACGCTTTGCTCCTCTTCCAGATCCGGTTTGAGAATGAACATCATCTCATAATCGCGCACCGCTACACCTCCTCCCTATGGTCTAACCCACATATAATGGGTAATGGCTCCGACTCAAGGCCGGAGCAGGGACTTTATGATTATACCAGTATCAGGGAGTCCAATGCAAGGGTTAATGTGTCATTTTATGTTGCCCGGGGAAAAATAAACAGGCAAGCAGCGGTTTTAGGAAGTAAAAAGCCCAGCCGAGGGCTGAGTTCTAAGATAATTGACGATTTTTATGCCGATACGATAATGATCCTTCTTTCATTAGCATCATAGTACATAGTAACGTCTCTGAGCTCACGATTCAGTTCTACCGAATCGTTCTTGATACGGAACGAGGTGGCATGATGTACCCGGTCTTTGACCTTGATCATTCCTTCACCCTTGGTCAGGCGCAGGGTATTATTGATCTTGGCGATCTCTTCTTTGCTCTTCTCGATCTTTTCCAAGAGGGCATTATAGGTGGGTAAGAGCTTCCTTAAAACCTCCAGGTTATCTGGATTCTGATCTCTGGCCAACTCTCTGATTTTGTCTGCCAAAAAACGGACCCGGTCTTCTTCCGACTGCATCTCTTCCTTCAGATTATTGAGTTCACGGAAAAGAGCCCGGCGGTCAAATCCCTTGACCACCAGATTAAGATCACGATCCGATTGGATCGAATTGACCAGTACCCGCGAACCTACCATTATATCGTTGTAGCCCAGTATCTTTCCCCGACGGCCCTGCAGCAGCAGCGCCTGTCCGGCCTTGATATTGGAGCGCAGTACATACTCGTTGACTACCACGTCCTCGCCGGCTTCCACCTGGGCTTCCTGTACATAACGGGCTTCTACGTTTTTCTGAGCTTTGACCAGCGCTCCGCCGCGGCCGTTAATGCCCTGATGCACAAAAACCGAACCGCCATAGGAGATCGCGGAGGCGTTCTCGATACCGCCGCGGACCTCGATGTCCTCTTCAGCTTCGACCTTGAAGCCGTCACGGATCCAGCCGGTTATTATGATCTTGCCGGGAAACTGGAGATTCCCGACATTGAAATTAACGTCGCCGTTTATCACCTGCAGCCGGGTGACTCCGAGCTTTCCCCCGTGCCAGGTCAGCGCCCCGTCATACTCTGCTATGGCACTGTAGCCCTTTACCATAATACCCTTGGTAATTTCAAATTTTCCCGGTTTTCCTGCCTTGGGCTCAATAGATTGGCCCAGCACGTTATAGCCCGGTTCACCTTCGGTGCCAGGGCGGATAGACGCTAAAAACTGCCCGGCCTCGACCTGTATTATCGATCCCAGGTTATAGTAATCAACGCTGCCATCTTCAGCTATTTCAGGTTTCAGATCTGGTGGGCTGTAATGATAGGTGACTTTGGCGTCTTCGCCCGGGATGGGATTGTTTCCCTCGGCGACCAGGTAATTGACGCTGGTCTTGCGGTGCTCCAGACACAGCTGTTCGATCCTTTCATTATTGATGCCATAGCATACGCCAGCATCGGCCAGGGCTTCCATGACTTCGGACGGGCTTATCTGATCATAAGCGCCGAGCACTACCCAGGCCAGCATCTTGTCGGGCGAGATCTTAACTCCTACCCGTTTTGGTACCGACTCTAACAACTTCTCCCTTAACCCCCGTAGACTCTCTCTCTCTACGTTTATCTATATATAACCAATATAATGACGGAAAAGTGTATTGGACGATTATATATTAAAATATGTCGTATTATACCACTACCATACCAAATGTGCAAAAGGTGGCAATAATGCCTTATTACACTATAAACCGGGGTAAAAAACTGAAAGTGCGGGATATCCCGCACTGTGTTTCAGACCTTAAATTTTCAAAGGCGCCCCCGGATCAGCAAGCTGTTCAATTCAGAAACCGGTTTCTCGATGATGTAGGTATCTGCAAATAGGGCCTTCAATACCGCTACTACTTCGTTTTTTTCCACCTCTTTGAAGGCCAGGATGCAAAACTGATCCGCCGGAGACATAGTCCTTACCGTCACCAGGTCTCCTACCCGGAGAATTCCTCCGCTTCCCGCCACCCTGAGCTTCATATTTCCTCACTCCCAGCATACCAGCCATAATAACAATACGGGTCTAAGAGTATTATATGCGGAGCGGTAAGTAAAGGTTATGGTGCTGGTTTCTCGACCCGGACCATTCGTTTCTCAAATTCCAGGCGGGGCAGCATGACAACGCGCTGGCAGCCCTGACACTGGATCTTGATATCGGCGCCCATGCGGGTAACTTCCCAGTTGTAACTGCCGCAGGGATGTTGTTTTTTCATGCGCACAATGTCACCCAGCTTGAACTGCTTGCGTTCCATCTTCCTGCCCACTCCCCGGAATTATTGTCGGGCGGACAAAGGCTCCGCCCCTTCGCGTTATGGTCTCGTTTAGCGTATTATTACCGTTCCTTCGCCGGGTTCCAGAACGCGTCCCACCACCCAGGCTGGGCAGCCCCTCCGGGTCAGTTCGGCTTTGAGTCTCTCGGCCTGGCTTTGCTCCAGGGCAATCAACATGCCCCCAGCCGTTTCCGGTGAGAAGACCAGGTCGTTTACCACGGTCTCCGCCTGCCCCCGGAATACCACCCGGGAGATCACATGATCCCGGTTGCGGTAAGCCCCGGCAGGAATGAGCCCCATCCCGGCGTATTCGCGAGCCCCCTGCATAAACTGCAGGCGGCTGGTGTCGACCTCCATGTCGACCCGGCTGGCAATGGCCATCTCCAGCATATGTCCGACCAGGCCAAAACCAGTTATATCGGTGGCTGCATGGGCTCCGTTCTCTTGCATGGCTTCAGCCGCTGCCCGGTTGAGGGTGGACATCCATCCCACCGCCTCAGCTATGGCAGCTTCCGATGCCATCTCCGCCTTGACAGCGGTGGTGATCACCCCGCTGCCCAACGGTTTGGTGAGGATCAGCAGATCGCCCGGCCGGGCTCCGTCATTACCTATGATATGATCAGGATGCACCAGCCCGGTCACGGCCAATCCGTATTTGGGCTCATTGTCATCGACCGTGTGCCCGCCCACCAACAGGGCACCAGCCTCATTTATCTTGGACAGTCCCCCCGCCAGGATCTGGCGCAGGACTTCCGGGTCTTCGCACTCCGGAAAACAGACTATATTCATAGCCAGCAGCGGCCGCCCTCCCATGGCATAAACATCATTCAGGGCATTGGCCGCAGCGATCTGGCCGAAAACATAGGGATCGTCGACCATGGGTGTAAAGAAATCCAGGGTCTGCACCAGGGCAGTGGTTTCGTTCAGACGGTAGACGCCAGCATCATCCCGGCCGGCAAAACCGACCAGCAGATCAGGATGGCCCGGTATATTCAGACCGGATAGTATATCTTCAAGGGCCCCCGGCCCCATCTTGGCAGCTCAACCCGCCGCTCGTACCATCTGGGTAAGTCTCTCCACGGTCAACACCTCCCTTCGGCGATTATTTTTTGCCACTGATGAAAACAGATTAACACAGATTTTTCTGTACTGTGTTTATTAAATCTGCTTTATTATCCACCAATAGTCAGTTTTAATGAAAGCCCGGGTCAAAATATATGCGTACTTTTAGTACGTTAAGAGCATTCGTTGACTTAGATTTGAATAGATGAGCATCTTTATTAACTCATTATTCAGCCATAAGCAGGCATAAGAACTATCCCTATGCCTGCTTTCCCAATGTATAATAATCTGTGTCAATCCGTGTAAATCTGTGGCTAATATAATCGTAACCCCGCTACCCCCGCTTGGGTTTGGCGGCTCTTGAGCGGGTAGTTTTTGCCCGAGGTTTGGCTTCTTTGACCGGAGCGGTCCCGAAGGACTGCATGAAGGCCTTGTAGCCCTTGTAAGCCATATAGACATCCGCTTTGCTGGTAACCTCAAAGGGTGAATGCATGCCCAGCACGGCTACGCCGCAATCCAGCACTTCCATGCCATAACGGGCTATATACTGAGCCACGGTCCCGCCGCCGCCGATATCGACTTTGCCCAGTTCCCCGACCTGCCAGGTGACCCCGCTGCCATCGAATAACTGCCGGATAGCAGCGAGAAACTCGGGATTGGCGTCACTGGACCCTGACTTGCCGCGGGCCCCGGTATATTTGGTCACCACCAGGCCGTTGCCCATGAAGCTGTTGTTCATCTTTTCAAATACCTCGGGATAGTTGGGATCGACCGCCGAGTTCACATCAGCCGAAAGACAGTGGGAGGCCATCAGGCTCTTGCGGATGGCGAAATAGCGGGTTTCTCCTGTCTTGTGCAGCAATTCAGCCAGCAGGTTCTCTATTATCATGGATTGCAGGCCGGTATTGCCGGTACTGCCTATTTCTTCTTTGTCAACGAACAGCGCAATGGCAGTCCGTCGAGGTCTCTCCAACTCCAGCGCCGCAACCATCGAGGTGTAGGCGCAGACCCGGTCATCCTGGCCGTACGCACCTACCATGCTGCGATCCAGTCCCACGTCCCGGGCCGTTCCGGCCGGTACCAGTTCCAACTCGGCACTGGTGAAATCATCTTCTTCGATATCATAACGTTCTTTCAACAGATTGACGATCATGGCCTTCACCGGATCGCGTTCAGCTTCCCCCGGCCGGCTGCCGGCAAGGGCGTTGAGTCCTTCACCCTTTATAGCCTCGCCCAGTTTTTTCTCCATCTGATCTTTGGCCAGATGGGGGAGCAGGTCGCTGATGGTCAGGACCAGATCATCTGCGCTTTCGCCAATGGACAGCTTGATAATCTGGCCGTCGGGTTTTATCACCACCCCGTGCAGAGCCAGGGGAATGGCCAACCATTGATATTTTTTGATCCCGCCATAGTAATGGGTCTTGAGCAGTGCCTGGCCGTCCGCCTCATAGAGCGGCCGGGCCTTCAGGTCCAGGCGGGGACAATCGATGTGGGACGCCACCAGGTTCACTCCGTTTTCCAGGGGTTCATCTCCCACCACTATCAGGGCGCACACCTTGCCCTTGTCCTCAAAGAAGATCTTCTGCCCGGGGATCACTGTGTCGATGTCCGCCAGCTTTTCAAAACCCCTGTCGGTTGCCAGTCGGCCGATATAATCCACAGCCTCCCGCTCGGTCTTTACCATGCTCAGAAAATTCAGGTAGCCTTCATTAAAACCATAAGCTGCCTGGGTCTCTTTCTCTCCCATCCGTGTCCATGCATTGGGTTTAAGTTCTTCGCTGATTTCCGCCACTCGGTAAACCTCCTTAAGATCAATAATGAATTTTTTAAATCTTTCCCTGTCCCGGGAATGCTCTATACATTCATATGCGAGACCGCCCTAAGTGATCAAGCCTTTAAAAAGTTCAAACCACTGCAGGAGCCATTCTGCCAGAAGAGATTTAGCAACGTATCCATTCAGCGCCGATACCATGGATAGCCCCATCTTAGAGCCCAGTTCCAGGGATGGCATGATGAGGCCGATGACCACCGCCATTATCAAAAGGTTCTTTACCATTACCACTGCGGCACCCAATCCCCGGTTCACTCCGGAAAAGATGGTGCCGTCCAGCAGGCTGTTCATCCCCCGGCTGAAGAATTGCACCGCCTTGCTGCCGGTCCATAATATCAATAAAAATGAAAGGATGAGCAGCAGATTGCCGGCCAAAAAACCGGCGGCATCGTTGTACACGGTATCGAGCTTGTCCAGATTCAGCAGGCTGCTATCCGGAGCCAGGGCTGCCAGAGGAAATTCGGTCCGGAACCATTCGGCCAGGGTAGCACTAACGCCGAAGTATTGGTCCACCCAGCCGGCCAGGGCATGGTAAAAAATCGCGGCCAGGGCCAGACCGACGATAAATCCGAGTACACCGCTGACTGCTCCTACCATGCCTTGCCGATAACCCACTACCAGGCTGAGGAGCAACACGGCGATAATAATGTAATCCAAAGGATTCAACTGCATTAAATCACCTTAGATGGCTGAATAATCCTTATTATAGCATAGTGTCCCGGTAAAATACCCAAAATCGTTGTTCCCGGGTTCTATTGCCTGCCCCGGCTGCAGCGTCTATAATATAAACAGATTTTGAGAGCTTGAAACGTGAGCGTTCCGGTGGCCGGAATATCCGCTCTATATGCATAAGTCAACAGTATTTGGACTAATATTTAGAAGGAATTGACATGCATCTTCTACAAAGCGTTACTCATCCTAACCTGGCTTATATACAAAGATACATAGCGGAATGGGGTTCTTTGGCACCTGTAATGGTCTGGCTGGCTTTTGTCGTCCAGGCTATGCTGCCGATTTTTCCCTACCTGGTAGTAGCTGCCGGTGCCGGAGCCCTGTTCGGTTTCAAGATAGGATTTCTGGTATCTTGGCTGGGGGCGGTCTGCGGCTGCTGCATCGGGTTTGCCGTCTGCAAATATCTGGGGGCAGATTGGGCGAGAAACCATATCCTTTACAAATATGACTATGACCTGGAGCATATCACTCCGGAAACAGCGTTCTGGACCATCGCTACAGCCCTGATCATTCCGTTTGTGCCGACCCCGGTGGTCAATGCCGCCGCCGGATTGTCCGGAATTCGGTTCAGGACCTTCTTTATATCGGTGCTGCTCGGCAAGATACCCACCGCGCTCCTGTATACGGGGCTGGGGGTCTCAATTTTTGGTATGCGCGATGTGCGCCTGACCCTGATATTGATATCCTGTATCGTAGTTTTAGTGGCGTTGGCCCGCCGTTATACCAAGGGCAAATATGACTTGACCGGGAACCCCATCGACCAGGATAGATGACGAGGACCTTCTATGCCCCGCAGGCGGTCACCGCAAGTAAGTGAAAACCCGCAGGGGGGAGTGGTCTTCATCCCCGAAAATAGGTTCTAACATTCACTTTCTTAATGACCCGAAGGAGCGTTTTTCAATGGTGGATTTGGAAAATGTGCTGGCAGACCCCAAGAAAAACTACATCGCCGCGTTGACCCCGGTAACCGTGGTGGCTTTAATGAAATTCCGCCCGGAACGCTTTCGCTATGAAGAATGTCTGCCTTACCTGTCCCGCCATGGACTGGAGGTCAGCGATTTCTACTTCAATCGCTTTGCGGCATTCGCCTGGTATGTTTATTATAAGGACTATGTCATGCTGGATCTGCCGGCTTTTAATCCGCGCACCCTGGAGTCTTATGAACCTGTAAAGGCCTACGAGTTCGAAAAGGCCCGGTTGCAGGCCTGCCTGGATTCCGAGGATTACCTGAGTTTTTTTACGCTTATTCATAAACGTCTGGCCCTAAAGGCTTACCTGGATCTGTTTGCCCGCATCCCGGATGCGGAAAAGTCTGAAGTATTCTGGTATGTCTTCTCCCGGTGCGGCTACCGCCTTGAGGATTTTGACCCTTCTTTTATCGCCAGCATACGGCTGTTCACACCTGAGGACTCTGCACTCAGGTGCGGACCTTCCGGCGAATCCCGCGATATCTTCCGGGGACAGGCAGAATACAGCCAGGAAGATCCGGCTCACCAGCCCTGGGCTACCTCCTGGACCCTGGACATCAATGCAGCCATTAAGCATGCTACCCGTTTGCTCTCCAGTGGCAGGTTATATACCGGCAGGATCGCTTGTGAAAAGGTGGTGGCTCTCATCAGATACCGCAACGAAAGTGAGATCATAGCTTATCCCGACGATATCGCTGATATCCACGAGATCCCCCAGTTGTCCTATCATGACCTGGAACCTGACCTGCAGGCCTCAGGCATCCTGGCTCTTGACGCAGCCTACCAGCAGCGTTTGAAGAGTCAATATTTCCACCGGCCCTTCGGTA
>JBLMZJ010000028.1:0-22999 GCA_050258735.1 Deltaproteobacteria bacterium
GGCCGGTTACTAGTCAAGGAAGCACCGCTGATAATGATAGTACCACGTGCGGTACTGGGGCGGTATGCCAACAGCTGGGCTCCAATCCCCTCCAGGAAGGCTAAGCGCCCTGTGTGCAGGCTGCTGCGAAAAACCACACTTCCCGGCACTTTAAACCGTTCATCAGCCCATTGAACTTCCTTAAATTCTGCTACCTTAATATCAATAGCCTCCGAAGTTCCGATAAGTTGTCCAAGGGCAACCGGCGAAAACCTAGGTACCAGCAAAACTCCTCTTCCTTTGGCCAGGCGCTCCTGAACCAACTCCTGAAATACCCCGGGGTTATCACTCGCCAACAAGGCACAAAGCACTAAAGGCCATCTACTATCCCGGGCCTCTTCCAGCCCTAACCATTCCACTTCATCTACCAACCGGGGCAGGCTCTGTAAGTCCCTCAGACCCCGCTGGTCTGCCAGGGCAGCTGCACGCATGTCTGTCCTCCCCCTTTAACTCAGTTTCATTTTCAGCAAGCCAAAGCTCTGTAGCTCAGAAACATAATCCCGGTAAGGATCCTGCTCCCAGGGAATCTCCTCGGCTTTTAGATCTATTTCACAGAGCGCTTGATAGTCCCTCCAACTCACCTTTTGCATGGGAGCAAAGAATTGTTTGCCAATATCGTCTGCCTCATTAATCGTTGCCATAAAAGCCTGTTCACTCTTCCCATAGGTTTCCTGTAAACTCTCCGGGAATCTCAAATAATCCCGCTTACGCACTTGGCAGACCCGGTTTGCTGCACTAAACAGAACTGCATTTTGTTCCCGGAAAAGACGATCCAAGAACTGAAGGACACTGGCGGACATATTGGCCAGATCATCCTCTATAGGTTGGGGCTCTCCCTTAAGCTGCCGGATATCCTCCTCCAGACCGCGGATTAATTCCTCCGTAGATGCCATGGCAGCTTCCCGTTCATCAGTCCCCATCCGGATACCGCCGCCTAAAACCAGTTCACGAATTCTATCCAATTCGTTTGCTATGCTGCCAAGTCTGAATTGCTTCCTGGTTTTATCACCGGCATCATCGAAAAACTTCTCCCACTTTTGATAGATTTCCTGGATCTCTGCCAATTGCTGGACCAATCGATTCCAATCGTTTCGACAGTTAACGTACCGTGAGATTATATTTTGGATGTGGTCCTCGATCTCTTTTACCCTCTTGCGGGCCTCGTCATATTTGCCCTGGGAGATTTTAAAGCCCAGACTATGAGGAAGCGTGCTGCTGCCCCCCGCACTTAAGGCAAATGGACTCTGCGCCGGGAAATTAACCTCCTGTTTCCACTGCCGCAGGGGAATATTTAATACCTGGGTTGGAAATATCTTTTGGCCATCTGGCCCATCAGCTATCTGCACCTCGTTCTCGTTTAATTGATCGTCGATGATTTGATTCAGTTCCTTACGTTTATCCATAACAAACTGGCAAAATCCCTGAAGAATTCGGAATCGTTTCCATAGCGGATATCCAGCTTCCTGGTTTTCGTTATCAAATCCGGTGAGCAGATCGTTATTATAAACGAATGCCCGATCAGGTTCCGTTTCGAATACCTGTTGCGTAGCATCCTTCACATTGGCCAGAATGCCGGTAGTCAGTTTAAACGGGGCTTCGTATGCTGCCACGTTGTTATCGTCTTTAACCTGTAACCGAGACCAGTCCCAGTTGATATAGGCAAGGTCTATCTTTTCTGCTTCGATCCCCGCTTGTTTAATCAGATTCTTGGCCTCTACCAGTCTTATCTTTAAAAGATCCGTCGCTAGCGGTTCAGATAGTTTCTGAATAGTTTTCACCCCTTGCTTATAGGGCCCTTCAAGCCACGACTGCGCCGTGGTGACCTTATTCTTCAGGCTTTGTTTGGCCACCAGGCGATACTTATCCCCGCCTTCCGGAGTAACATAACCGAGAGACTCCAGAAAGGTTATTATCTGCCGCACAACCTCCGCTGGTTTTATATCCGACGCATCGAATAAAAAGCGGTTGCTGAGCTGATTGATGCTTAGGGGTACATTCCCTTTTAACCTCTGGAGCATACTGATCAGCCCCGGGGGAATAGCAACCTGGAACAGGCCCTCCTGATCCTCGAACACTCCCAGCGATTTATATCCTTCATAGTGCCCACCGATAACGGCATGGCTCTTGACAGCCCTTTTGAAATCTGCCTTTTCATTGGCCGACAGGCTCATATCGCCTTCCGAAAGCAGCGCTGTATAGGACTTTCCCTGAAGCGCCGGTACATAACCCTTGGCCAGGGCCAGCACATCCTCCCTTGCCCCGTTCTTTTTATAGAACAAGGGGCGCAATATCATTCCCGCCGCTTCTAACCTTTTTCGCCATGCATTCTCATTGCCCTCCAATACCTGGTAAAGACTCTGGCGGATCATTTGCCGGGAACTATTGAAATGAGCACTTCTGAGATCGTTTGGTCCGTATACTGTTCCCATCAGACCTGATCTAATCAATATGTCTACCTGATACGGACTAAAAGCATGAACTATCACGAAGGGGGCAACATCGGGGTGCTCCCTGTCTACGGTCTTACGAAGAGCCTCTTCCTGTTCCTGATCTCCTTCCGAGATAATTACAATCGGGTGCCTCGGCTGCCCGGCCAGCTTACTCAGATCACTTTTCAAAAACACATCATTATTGTCCGACGGATAAATAAGTGTAATCCGGCTGTCATTCCCAATATTCAGGGGTTCCCGCCGTCCTGTAAACACGTAATTGCTGCATTGCAGCGCAGTATCAGGATTGCCATCCAGAACTTCATCTTCCCAAACCTGAGCAAAACCCTTTAACAATAGACTCTGGCGTTCTATGGCCTGGTTTTGTACCTCGTGATAGGCTTCCTCCAACTTTGTATTTAGTGCCCCGTCCTTGAGGTAACCCTGATCTGCCCGAGCCCGGCGGTTGAGCCGGTTGAAATGAAGCATAAAGCCAAAGGAAGGCGCCAGATAGCACCTTTCTTCCCCTTTTTCCCGGAAACGATAGGCATCCTGCATCAAAAACCGGTGTAGGGGCCCCGCTATAAACGACGCTTCTTTTTCATAAGGCGTTAAGCCCCGGATCTGTTCAACGAATTCATCGAAATCCCTAAACAGCAGGAGATGTTGCGCGCTATCTTCCGCTAACCCGATGGAGTAAGACCGCAGACATTCCATCAATTCCTGCAGATCGAAAGTACCCTCTCCGGGTAAAGCCAGGCAATTCCCTTTATCATAGCGGAATCCAGCCTGGATCATATTGCTCATTAAATCAGCATCGTCCGGACATAGCACCTCCACCAGAGATGCAAAAATCTTCTGTCCTCTGCCGGTGTGGCGAACTGCCAACAGTTTTTCTGCCTCTTCTTCCGTAATACTGCCTCCTATCCTCTGGGGCAGCTGACCATAGATATAATTAATTGCATTTTCCTTAACCGGTCCGGATGCGATGTTATAATCGCTGAGAGCATCCGTATCGAAAACACTTCGGCTCGCCCTTGAGTCATGGATGGCAAACATTTTAAGCAGCTCGGGTACCGATACGGTCCCATTACGATGATTCTCATGGCAGTAATGCATAATAACGTTGAACCAGCCAAAATTGCGGTTGGCAGCAAAGAAGGCGGCCTCTTTCAAGCCATCCGGATAATGCTCCATACTCTGAAAAACCGTAGGCCTCTGCTTTTGCAGATACTGAAAATATGCTTGGACATCGGCAAATGAGTTATTGCTTAATTCATGATAGCCTGTACGTCTTTCCAGCGCCTTGATATCTCTCAGCATATCCCCCACCGAGCGGGCACAGAGCAGGAGAAAATTGGCTTCCGGGTACTCCTGACGTATTTCCTCCTGTTTGATGACGCTGCTGATAACGGTCAACAATTCGTTTTGTACCCCATGCCGATCTTCATCGGGCAGCCCCTCCCGCTCCACATCAGTGATATCTTCAATTTCATCCACAACGATCCATAACTGCTGAATACCTATCCGCTGAAGGATTTGCAGTGCCTGGTGAATGCCCTGGTTTAACTTGGGTAATTGCCCCTGGTGCGCGGCAGCAGCCTTAAGTGCGGCGGCCAGTTCGTCCTTGATCCCGGTAAAGCCCTTCGGCTGCAATAAATCTAATAAGTGCTGATAAAGGCGGTCTTGATTCCGTTTTAAGTCTGATCCACCCGCTTGTGCTTGTTGCAGAAGACGATCAAGTCCCTGGTAAATAGCCGCCGGCATCCAGCTTTCGGTGGACAGCCGAATGGGGCCTTCCGTTACCTGACTATACCTAATAAACAGGGGCAGGATGCCTTCCTTCAGCCCCGGTTCCAGCACACGCTGCCCCTGACCATCAATGATCCATTCAATATCCGGATCTACTGCTTCCAACACCGTTTCATGCCCGGTCCTTGATTTACCCAGGCCCCAACCACCAACCAAAGCGAAGAAACCCGCCATTTTTTCTCTATCCGGGACAAGCGCTCTGTTCTTGAAATCCACCAACTGGGTATACAGGCTTTTTTGTCCCACCATCGGCATCCAATCCTTAAGATCGGCTGGTATCAGAGATACACCGCTGCTTTTCCATGGATTACTCACTCCTGGTCACCTCCATAAAAGCTAAACTTCACGAGTTGTTTATCTGCCTGTCCAAACAATCCACGCCCATGCCGTTTCTGTCCATAATCCCAAGCTTCCAGGCGCAAATAGCCCGCATCAAGTAATTTCGCCAGTTCCTTTTCCCCGTCTTTCATATTCATTTCCTGCAGTTTAGCCATCAGCTGACTGGCTACCAGGAATCCATTATCTGACCTCAATTCGATAATAAGCCCTTTTATTATTTCCAGCATATTGGAGGACTCGTCCTCCATCCATCCAAAATCAGCCGCCAGTTCCGGCCCCATAACTCGCGCGGCCTTTTCCCCTAACCAGCGAAGCTCACCCGCAGCTTCTTCCACCAGGCCCAGGTGATGAAACAGAAAAAAGGCCCCTTTTGCCGCTCCGCCTAACCCCCAGGTACTGATCTCCGTCCCCTGTGCTCCCGCATAGATTACTTCGCTAAACTCTAGTTCCTCTCGCCAATCTCCCATCGCCCAGCCTCGCAGCTCATTCATGAATGATTGGAGATTGGCTTGATCAGGCAATGGCGGTGCAAAAGGAAGATAATCCCGCTCCCCGCTAACCAACCGCGCCTTGGCATAGGAACCGTTAAAGAAACCGGAAGCCGGGAAAGCAAGCTGGCTTGATTGTTGACTTAACCCTTTGACCAGGCTTCTAATACGCGGCTCGCGTCGCAGCAGCCCCGCTGCCAGGGTGACTTTCCATCTCTCCCCCTTGGGATCCTCCAAATAACTGCTTCTCAATTCCCGTCCCCAGGAAGATAAGAAATATCTTTTATCACGCTTCTGCATAATGCCTACTCCTCTTAACAGAGGTTCACCCTGCTTATCAAGCTCTAGCCCCGGAAAATTGCGCACGATATTTTCGTGTTTTACATGACGATTATCTAACATACGTTGATCACCTGCCCGCCGCGCTAAATCAGCCATATGCTGATAACCTTCCTCCGGATCTACCTGGCATAAAAATTCCGGATAGGCCTGAAATCTGGTGGTCTCTGGCCATAAAAAGAGCTTGGACAGGTGTACTACAGGTCTATTCTCCATCTACCATGACCATCCTCTCACTCGATTCTTCCCATCTCAGGCGCAGAAAACGGTGTATCTTTTCCCGCGCCGGGCTTCCCCGGCCAATGACATCTTGCATCGGAACCCAGCTATGACAACGCAGGAAGAACTCCTCCGCCAGCATCACTTCCTCACTATTTGCCAGAATGCCGCCTGCCTGGCGCAGTCTTTCCAATAGTCCCGCCCACTTTGGCTGCCCACTATAGAGCGCTGGCACCTCAAACATCCCCAGCACATTAGCCAACCCGGCCATAACCTCTTCCAGATTGCCTACCCGACATGATTGAACAATGTCTTCCCCGCGTGCCCGCGGCCGGTAATAAACCTCGCCACGTATAATAGTTATACAATCATCCCCCACTCCCGCCTCCAGACTCTTGGCCAGCAAGAGCTGCAGGAGCAGGCCATTAGCGGGATGGTCTGCCAGGTCCAGAATAATCTGATCATCAATATTCAGCCCTTTTCCTGAGCGGGAGCCTTCTTCCCCTTTCAGTTGCATAAACGGGTGTAGATCTCCCTTGCTGGTGCCAGGGAAAGTGCCAGGCCGCATTCCTTTTTCCAATGCCGCCCAGAAGCCGTGCTCCTGAGACGAGAAACAGTCACCTAGGGGGATGACACATCCTTTGGTTAGATACGGTTGTAAGGGAATAAGCTCAGGAATAGCTGCCCGGGGCAGCCGGGGAAGTTCGCGTTCTCCATCTTTCACTTCAGCTAATAGCATGATAGTCCCCCAGCATCCGGCCATGGGCTCATGGGTCTCCATCCTGGTAAACTGCCGCAAGGGTAATCCTATCCGGATCAGGTTATCAAGAACGGCCTCTTGATCAGCCTCCAGGTAGACTCCCTCCCCCTCCTGACCGGCTCGAATCAGTTCTGTTAGCAGGTATGCTTCCGCATCGCTTAAATATTTACTGCCGGTATGCCAGTAGACCGGCAATGAGGTTATCGGACCGTAATGTTCCAACAGAAGCGGAAATAATTGCTCCGGCCCCCCTGGAATATCGGCAAATAATTCCCGATCCCAGATATGATACACCTTCAGGTCTTCCGGGTTGAAAAAGGATTGTCGCCAGGCCTCCCAATCGCCCTGATTAAGCATCGTAACGGGATGCCCGCTATACTCCTCCAGATAACGCATGGTCAGAACCAATCGCAAGGCAAACCCTCGCAGGCGTTCGCCCAGCAGTTCTTCTACTTGTTCCAGGCGATCAGCCCGCGCCATACCCTGTAACACCTGCGCCAATAGACTGTCCAAGTATAATCGGTACCCTGGATCGCGAAAAGCCAACCGGCGCAGCAGATCCAGGCTATTACGAACCGTCAGACTGGTGCATACCCATTCCTCGCCGGCAATAAACCGTTCTCCGTTAGATTCCCCTACCCCAATGGCGGTAAGCCAATCCAAGGGCAGACCGCCGGTTGGGATCTCCCCAATTATGGCCAGCGTTTCCACCGCCTCGGTTATCTTTAACAAGGAACTTGGTCGTTCCATCCCGTCACCTCCCGTTAGCAGGCACTGCGTAAGGGCTGGGATTGTCATTCAGCCATTGTTCAATCTCTGCTGACTCCGCCAGCAGTTTTTCCTCATCCAGGGTTCCTTCAATTAAGGATTCTATTTTCAAAATAGCGTTCAATATTTGCTCAGAAGATTCATACCAGTACTGATGTGCTGTTTGGACCCATCCTGCAATCTTTTCGTTCTCATCTATAATCGGAATTAAAATATTATCTACTAACTCTGAATCAACTCGCGGGTGTGTTGAACCAGTTGTGACATCAATTACTTGGTACAAACATATAGGATTTCTCAACATAAAGAATAAATAATAAGGATCAATTTCCCCTTTTGTTTGATAAACTAGTAACTCCCCAGAGCCACTTGCTTTGCCAATATGTTTTGGGCATATTGACACTTTATTAAGATAGGGTCTTAACCGTGAAAACAATATATCTCCATCTTCAAAACAACTTCCGGTAACAACCCCATATCCACCCGAATTCATAATAGTACCATTTTCGGACTGAATTTGATCTAAACCTACATAGCTGTCAATTTTAGAAAACGTTTTTGTAATTCTTTCAGCTAATTGATAGAGGGGCTTAGCCTTTGTATTTTGAGATACTATTTGTCTACTTCTAACCCTCCGGGGAATATGGTACTGAGCTCCCATTTCGGTTTCCAACAAATCGTTTCCAACCCATGCAATTCCTGGCCATACAGATGTGCAATGATAATTATCTACAGAAACTTCACTCGGTGAAAAATTGCTAAACTGATCTTCTGTAATGTTAATTCCCAATGCAGATTCAACTGTTTTTATTGCTATTTGCCATTGATTCTCCGCGATCTCCCTTAAGCGCTCAGCTTTCCGCATCTTGTTGCCAATAACTCGTTGAACCTTAATGTTTGGTAAAGGTAGCAATATTTTACTTATATGTTCATTAGTTAATGAGGCCTGAACACCGCCATATGCTAACCGTTCCATCTGTAATTGACCATTAGATGTCATTAAAAATGCTGATAAAAAATGTTGATCTATTTTTTCGGTGTTTACTGTTAGTCGGGTTTGATTTTGACCCATAACAACTTTATCCACCCATTCAGGTACTACCGCTACTCGTCCAATAGTTCCAACTCGAGTTAATATCACGTCTTGTGATTCTGCTTGGACAGATTTTTGTTGATGGTAGATATATGATTGAACACCAATAACTCCATCCCATTCTATATATCCCTGACCAATATTTTGGACTCTTAACATTGGATAGCCTTCACCACGTTGCAGGTAATCCGCTGCAGGAATGCCAGCCCATCCAATTGGTGAACTCATTTTTTTTATACATTTCGAAAGTGGTAATACCGTTATAAAAGAATTAAGCAACATATTAATATTCTTTAAGAATCGCTCACTGTAAAATCCTGCATCCAGCCTTTCATCTAATGCGTCTTCTGTAACAAATGAATATTCCGGTACCTTTTCGGCCATGGTTTTCACCCCTTCTTACTTTCACACAACATTACCGGTACAAACTAATAACCCACTTTATATGCCTCCACGATCTTCACCAGATCATTGCGTCCGGTGATTACTTCCTTGTTCTTCTTCACATCAAAACCAACTTCATTAGCTACCGCCATGAAAATCGGCCCCTGCTCGAATATTCCCGGGCCCTTCTTCTGCAGATAGAGCAGACTGGTCTTGGCCCCCGCCCCAGAGAGCGAAAAGGTCACCGGCGGCAGGCTGATAACCGCCTTCACGATAGCCTTGCCTCCGACAAATTTGCCGGTTTCCTCGTCCTTTTTACCCATCATGTACTCCCGCACATAACGGTCGCCGGAATTGCAGAGGATGCCATCGGGTACCACCATCATCAGCCGTCCGCCGGGTTTCAGAAGCTGCAGACAGCGGTCGATGAAGAGTACCGCCGGATCCACGCTGGCCACCGGCTTCCAGCGTCCTTGTTTATCCGGCTTGGCTCCCAGAGCCAGTTGATTAGATTTATTAAGGAAACGCTGATCCTCGATATCCTTTCGGAAATATTCTAAGATCTCTCCATGGCCTTCCTTTTCATTAATTCCACCCTTCTTAAAAGGTGGATTGGTAACAATCAGGTCCGTACTCTCCGGCAGCAGTACCGGACTGGTGAGGGAATTGTCTACCTGGAATACCCGGGCTTTGGGATCACCATGTAAAATCATATTGATCCGGGCCATGAGAACCATTCCCGGTGCGTTGTCCGCACCCATGAAACAGTCGGTGAATAACTCCTCTAAGATCTTTTCCCGTTCCTCATCAGTAACACCCAGAATGGCATTGATCCGGCGGCGCACCTCTCGCATAGCGGTAATCAGAAACCCTCCCGAGCCCCCGCAAAGGTCGAGAACACGGAAGGATAGCCTCTGGCTGACCGGGTCACGCCGGGATAATATCTGCGGGTCTTCCTTGAAGAGATCGTGCATGGCGATCTGTACGGCAGCATCCCTGACCGGCTGTGGGGTAAGATAGATCCCTAATCCTCCCTTGCTCTCGAAGCGGGAACGCAGCATAACATCAAAGGCCCGGCCCAGGATATCGTCCTCCAGTCCCTGCTCTTCGGGATGAGAAAGGGTATATTTGTTCAGCATCTCGGTAATGCGGATAAAAGTTTCTGTTTTATTTAGCTTGATAGTCTCTGAGCTATCGAAAATTCGGAAGTTGTGTCCTTGATCGTCTTCGATGTTATACTGATCGAGATCCCGGATTTCCGTGAAGGCGGTCTTGATCTCCTCCACCGCAGTATCCTTGTTCTCTCCGACATAACCGGGGCTGAAGATAGTCTCCAGTTTCTTGCCGCTCTTCAGTTTGTAGTCCCGATTCTTTTCCAGATGGTATTTCATGAAAATGAACTTGCACAAATCATAGGTGATATCATTTTTACTGTTGACGTTCTCCCTGGCGGCGTAGATGTACTCGTGCAGGTCATCGAACTCTTTTTGCAGGGTACGGTAACGAACCGGATCAGTCTTGATCGCCCGTACTTTACTTCCCGGAGACCGACTGCTTTCCCACTCTTCCCGGCTGGGCAGTTCACTCATCTGGTTCTCGTCCAGCCAGGAAAAAAAGTAATCCATTTCACCATTAGCTGCCCATACATAATCGGCCGGTCCTTCTTCCACCTGTGATCCATAGAGTTGGGCCAAATTTTCTTCCTCTGGATCGATCGGCCGGCCTGCTTCGAGCAGATAAACATAAACCGCGGGATGGCCATCCTCCATGACCAGCAAACCCTTGGTTCCTTCTATCTCGACTGTCTCAGGAATACTGTAGCCCCTTTCACTCAGTCGCTGAATAATTCCTTGTTCAATCCCGCTCTCTTCTTTAGCCTTTTTCCCGCTTGCCTTTGCTGCCATTATTTCAGCCTCCTCACCATGTTGTTTTTCAATAATTCAAACTGCTCCGATTGGTTCAGTATCTTCTCCAAATCCTCCACTGTCGGCCTGAACTCGCTAGCCATTCCTTCCAGGGCTTTATCTACTTTAAATAGACTCTTGTTCTGCGTGATGCTATAAACTTCCAGGGCTTCGCAGACGATTTCTTCCTGGCTGCTTACCGCTCGGTACCAGCATCCATTCTTTTCGCGAACCTGCTTGGATAGCATCAACACTGCTTCAGCCATACCCGGATCCAATGTTATTCCCTGGCTGCGCAGTTCATCCTCTAAATGCACCAGACTGGTTCCCTCCGGTCGTTCTCGTAAATAATCAACCATTTTGGTTTCCAGGTTTATCACCGGCGTTCCCCCTTCCCAAGTATCGTTCCTCTAATTCCTGGTACCGCTGTTCGGCTTGTCGATGCCGTTTACGGCGCTTCTCTATCTCTTTATATACCGGCTCCGCCAATTCCTGCTGTTCCGATAATGGCAGCTGTGGGATCATAAAGTCCATCAGCGCTCCCAGGGTAAGATATGGTCGCCCTGATACCTTTTGCAGATGCTTCAGCTGCCTTTGGCCCCATTCGGAGTTCATTGCTATACAGACAAACCGGGGGTCTATCCCCTCGATCAGGTCCAGGGCGGCCAGTGAATGGTTGAAGGTCACCCCTTCCAGGTGGTCCGGAACCCAGGCCGCCATCCCTACATTACTTCCGGATAGACTGACCAGTACCTGGTTATGTCTAACTATCGGCAGTTTCGTATCCTTCTGGCTTGGAAAAGCACTGCCTTCCTCAATCCATCCAGGATGTACGTCCGTATTACGAAGTACCGGCCAGCCTTGCTGGCTGAATATATCGGATTTGATGTTGGCGCCTACCTCCCGTGATTCCGCTACCTGACCCAGTGAAATAAAATCCAAATCCGACTTAGCGGCACTACCCAGCAAACTCTCCCGTTCCGGGCTATAGCTAACTACATCCAACCTGTCAGGAGTTAATAGCTGGTAAGGCACCGAAAAATCTCGTTTTCCCAAACTGTCATCTTCTGCAACTCCGGGCAACAACTCTGATAAGCATTGGGCTACCAAGCCAGGAATCTCTTGCACCTGCCGCAAGCTGCTATGCAGCTGTTCTAGCAATCCGGGTAGTTCCATCTGCAGTTCCTGTACATCTGCCGGACTTAAAACCGGGACCGCTAACTCCATTAGCTCGCTTAAGCTTATGGTGGGCATTACCCCGCCACGGGCCGCCTGAGAAATCTGCAGTCTAACTTCCCGAGAACGAAGTATAAAATACAGCAGTTCATGTGAAATACCCACCGGTGTTAATATTGCAAAGGCCGAACTTGCCACGCTATTATCCAGTTCCGATGGTATGATGGCAACTGCGCCACGTTCAGGACGCACCAACCCCACCAGTACATCTCCGCTGTAGACCTTATATCGAGCCCTCTGTGGCAATTCATCGCGCTTCAGTATTTGCGGATCAATTATTTCTCCCCGCTCTGCATTCAGATTGGAAAGCTCGATATAGTTCCAGGTCTGTTTCTCAAAAAAGTCCGAGCGATTGCGTCGTACAGCCGCCAAATCTTTAAGTTTTTGAAACCCAGTTCCCCCATTGATAAATGCTTTTTGATTACCCAGGTAGTAGGGCGGGTCCAGGCGGTCAGTCAGCAATGCAAGGGAAACAAATCTCCCGGCTTCAAATGCCATGTCTTAACCCCTCCGTTTCCAACCACTCACCATAAGCTTGAATTATCTCTTCTAGGGCTTCCGGCTGAAGCTCTCCTCTTATCTCTGAAAGATTTGCCATGAACACCGCTTGTGGTCGCGGTTCGTAACCCTTTTTTCGAAGCAATACCAGGCTGGCTTTCAAAGCCAGGGTCCCGGTAAAAATCCCCTGTGGCAAACTGATTACCGCTTCCAGCCAACACTCCCTTAGCATGAATTCTCTGACCAGACGAGCTGAATGTGAGCTAAGCACTGTATCGGGCAAGATCATTACGATCATTCCATCCGGGCGAGTTATTTCAACTGCTCTTTCCAGGAATAGCTCTTCCAACCGGTACCTCCGCCTCCGGCTCAATTCAAAATTTGCCTCATAAGCCACTACGGTAGGATTGCCTATAGGCGGATGGCTCAGAACCAAATCGACTTCAGTCTTGAGCAATGCAGACTGAAATTCTTCCGGCCAATTCCTGCTTTCGGCCAATACATCAGCATTGAACCCCTGAAAATTGGTAAGACCTAATAGATCGGCTAACAGACTGCAAATCTGCACCAACCAGAAGTCATTATCAACGGCTATCACTTGCGCCTCAGGCCACTGTAATGCGGGTTTCCACATTAATGTGCCTAACCCGCTGCCCAGTTCCACCACTAAGCGTGGTCGAAGCCTGAGGAGCAAGAACTCGGCCATAAACTCGCTCAACCAAGATGGGCTAGGCTGCAATCCCCGCTGCCGTCCCACTAACCCGTAAGTCATTTCCACCAACTTCTCCACCAGCACTTGCTGATATATGTGCAACGCCAATGCCTGAATCCGACGGCTGAACTCCAGATAAATTTCCGGTAAAGCCGGACCATATTCCCCGACCCGCAATAACGCTTGATCATGATTACTTTCCCGGAAATTAAGCCTAGTCTGGTTAACCCCTCCAGCAACCTCGGCTTCTAAAATTCGCTGGGCAAAAGTATTCCAATCATCTCGAGGTAAGACCCTGAACGAATTCACCTTAATAGACTCCGCGTGCAATTTGGCCCTCAAGAGAATCAAGCACCCGCTCCAGGCCCCCTGGATATCATATACTCCCGGGTTATGTTGGACCTGGTCGCGAAACCATAGGAGGAGCTCGCTTATCTTATCCTCAGGATAGTCATACGCCGGCCGCCCATCCCAAGCCTGAGCGGGAGCACTTGATGCCCTTACTAATAAATAATCACCCATCTTGTCCCGGACGCATTGATACCAAAGGATGAAACTGCCGTCAGTCCTGGCAGCATATTCAGCCCTATACTGTACGGCCCAGGTCAGCAGGTTCGAACTAGTATTTCGGCTGAACTGAGCTTTCAGTTCAACAACTACTACAGCCTTTAACTGCCCCTCTGCTCCGACCTGATAACACACCAAGTCCGGTCCATTGCGAATTTCCGGCTCCTCCACCAGAGGAAAACCCAGTTCTTTTATCTGTTTCTTTATAATTGATATATCCAATCTCGCTCATCCTTTATTAGTGTTGCGGTCTTTTTTGTTAATTCTTTGGACGTGTAATTGTTATTATAGCACCTAATTCCAATTATGCAAGTATTACCGACAAGTTATTTTTTTATTGTTAGTACGGCTGTATATTCCCTGGCTCAGATACCCTGCTTTCAATGCGATTGGGGCGCATAATGCCGGATCAAGTAAGATGGACATTACTCAGCAAAACTCTTTGCCAAAACTGAGTTTATGATAAAAAAATAATAGACATAGCCTCTTTTGGTATATATAGATAACTGTGATTAAGTATGATAAACTATGAGCAATGTTGAGCAAACTGACGGAGAAGGTGAAGTGCATGAGCAAAGAGTACATTACTCTTGCTGATTTAGCTAACATGTTTAAAATAAGTAGAGCAACTATTGATCGTTGGAGAAAAGAAGGCATGCCTTCACACAAGATTGGGAATGGAGTTAGATTCATTGAAGCCGATGTTCATGCATGGATTGCCGAACATAAGTCTGAGCAAAAATCCAAGCAAAATACGACGGAGGAAAACTAGTATGTGGAAGCTTTTTCAGCTTAATCTCCGTAGATTTTTTAGGAACACTTTCTTTGGAAAAGGCTTCTGGTTATCATTTGGTCTTTTGATATTTAGTTTTTTTGTATTGCTCATGATTCTTTTCCCGATTTGTTATGATAGAATTCCAGTTTATTCTTACTTCGTTGAAGAGTGGAAACTCCCTATTTCCTATAATTTTAGTGGTAAGGTTGAAATCGTTGATGCCAACGATAAATTTGTAAATAAAGATGTTGAGATTTTTGTTGGCGGATATTCTACAACGGCGAACTCTATTGGCGAGTTCCATTTGGTGTTTTCTGCACCAACAGCAACTGAAATATTTGCGGTTATTAAGTACACTAATCTTGCAGGACAAACCATTACCAAGACAGAGTCCCTAGTTATAAAAGGCGGAATCCATGACATAGAAAAGGATTTCAAGTATGATACCTAACACATTTGAGCTTGCAATAATTGGAATGGGTCCCGCTGGAATCGGTGTAGCTATAGCTATGCAGAGTACTCCTGTTATTAAAAATGCAATTTGTTTTGAACGTGGTGCAGAGGTTGGCAATAAGAATTGCAATATTATTACAAATGATGCCTGTTGTAATTTGGATGCTTGCCATATCATTTCTGGTATCGGCGGTGCTTCAAATCTCAGTAGTGGGAAATTAAGCCTTTTCCCTGCAGGAAGTGGTCTTATTTCTTTCTTTCCAACGGAGCAGGAGTTAAAAGATGTAATGTTTGAAGTAATACATTCTCTTGAAGAAAATGCTGGCTTGAAGAAAGTAGAAATTGACAACGAAACAATCTCAAAAACGCAAGAACATTACAAAGCCAATAATATTACATATAAATATTATGATGTTTACGAGTTTGATGGAGATAAGTATCTTAATAATCTTTCGGAAACCATAAAATCGTTGATTAAAAGTGGGTTACAGGTTCATACAAATTCAGAAGTCGTTGCAATTAACCGCGATGAAACAACCCTATGCTATACCATCACTGCTTGTGAAAACGGAATGATAAACCGATATTCCGTCCGAAATGTTGTATTTGCCATCGGTTCAAGTGAGATTGACCAATCTCTTGGTTCTACATTTGTTGGCGAAACTGCCTCAAGCTATGAAGTTGGAATGAGAGTGGAAGCAAAATCTGAATGCTTCGGCAAACACCTGAGTTCTCATGGTGATCTGAAGCTAAAATATAAATCAGGTAGGACTTACTGCGTAACAAGAGGCGGAGCAATCGTATCATATAGAACTGACGGACTGTTCTTGTTAGAGGGGTATATTAATCCAATTCAAAGAACCGATTACTCAAATCTTGCCGTATTAATTAAAGTAGATGATAATAAAGAGCTTACCGAATTTCTGCAAAATTACCGAGAACTTTTTGACGGTGTACCAGTAAGACAAAAATATACCGATTACTTATTGGGAAACCCTAGCAGTGATTCCGTCTACACGACTCTGTCAACATCAAAAATTGGTGATATTAATAAAATGTTCTCAGATTCAATTAATAAAGCATTACGAGAATTCATTAATCATGTGATTAATGAAACTATGCATATAAAACAAGAAGAACTAACTATTGTTGCTCCAGAGCTAAAAATATTAAGAAACATTGAATTGAATGATCAATTCGAGGTTGCGCCAAATTTATTTGTCGTAGGCGCGGCTACTGGGAAATTCCGTGGAATTCTGCAATCAGTATGTTCTGGCATTCAATGCGGCAAATATGTTTTAAGGAGGTGAGCCCATGTATATCTGGGATGCTCTTTACGGGAAAATTGAGTTTAATACACTAATTAATAGGTGCATAATGTCTCCTGAAGTTCAAAGGCTTCGGGAAGTCCGACTGTGCAATATAAACTCTCTGTGCATTACAGGGAGTTCGAATACCAACCGTTTTGAGCATTCCGTTGGTACCGCATATCTTGCCTCGGTTAACATGGAGTCATCTGCGCAGACTCATTTGAAACTTGATAAAAAAACAAAAGAAACATTTATAATAGCTGCGCTGCTCCATGATGTGGCAAACGGGCCTTTTGGACATTCATACGAATACATTATGGAGAAACAAGGTTTTGTTCCTGAGAAGGGTTTGGGTGACGTTTTGTCGTTTGAGAGCAGTGGTGTTAATCAAGTTTACAAATTTTCACCTATATTTTTCGGTAAACTAAGAGTTCTTAACAATATTCTTGATTCATTACAAACAACGGAAGTTTCAAAAATCATTGCTGGGGAACATATCTTAAGTAAGCTGATTAGTTCAGAAATCGACCTTGATAATATTGATAATGTATTTAGAATGGCTTACCATATGGGATTGAGCTTTACAAAGGAAGCCCCGTTGCATCTTGCTCAAAATATGTATATTTTTGATGGAAATGTGCGATTCAAAAGAGAGGCAGAACCATATTTGAACGAATGGTTCGAAGTCCGAAAAAGAGTTTACAAATTCTTGCTTTTAAATCCACAGGAGTTTGCTGGCAAGTATATGCTAACCGAAGCGATGGACATTCTATTTGAGTGTACATCAGAGAACAAGGCACGTGACAAAGATAATAAACCTGTTTTTATTCAATGGTATTACACTGATTATGAGTTAATGACTGAGTTGAAGGGATTGACCGAAGTTTGGCTTCGAAGGAAAATACTTCTGTTTGATCACATTGATGATAATTTAATTAGGGATGTTTTGCAGTCAAGCGATGAATTTACCCAAAAAGCAAAGTTGAAAAGTTATATTCAGTCATTATCTTTACTAACACCAATTAAAGATAAAGGCAAAAGCGGCAACTCTAACACATTACAACTTAATGATAATTACAAATTCTCTATTTCCGCAGAAAATGTGATATTAGTTGCTGACCGCAACATGGATTTTGAAATAAATGGTAATAAATTGTATAAAGTTGTTTATACTAAATACAATCCATCTCAAATAGTGGCTCGTTTAATGACGGGTGATCTTTATAACTGCTTGTTGATATTGGAGACTACCGATGTAAAAAAATACCCAGAATTTCTTGACTATTCGCGGCGAGTCAATATTGAAGCAGAACTTGAAGCTAGGATAAAAGTGGAAAAGGAATTTTCTCGTTTAAGTATTGGAGTTCACCCAATACTCGATAAAAATAAAACCGAACGGCAATTATCAATCACTTTTAATGACGATAATACATCGTCAGTCATCGGTGATTGTTCATCCAGCAAACTTCTCATAGGTGTTTTTATCAAAAATGAACCCTTTGGACTTAGCAGCGGAAAAATACCGCTAGCGAAACATCGCGAGAAACTTGAGAAAATCGTATTCAATTACTTCATCTCCTTTTTTGAAAATGGCGCGAAGATAGTTCCAATGTATGCGGAGGCAGATATTTATGGATATTAACGATATCCAGAAAAAACTAAATAGTGTTAACTGGAATTTTGATTTTACTATCAACTACGATAGCGGCATGATTCGTCCTTTCAATTGCCGAAAGTATTATTCATACCCAGCTACATTTATCCCGGAAATTCCATATACATTGATTGAGATTCTTTCTAAGAAAGGCGATGTAATTCTTGATCCATATGGAGGTATAGGCACAACGTTTATGCAAGCCATATCGTTGGAGCGAATTGCTTTTTCATATGATATCAATCCTATTGCTACCAATGTCTGTGAAAATCTGTACCGTTTGTTTAATCCTAACTTTAAGCACCAGGAAGTAAAAAACCAACTCTTGGATTTGTGCTGTGATTATGATGACAATCAGAATTATCGTAACTGGCTCACAAAGTATCAAAGGGAATTGACCGATTGGTTTGAAAAAAACACTTTTAATCAGCTTGCGTTTCTTTTAAACAAATATGAAAACATCCAAGACGATAGCATTAGAATTGTACTCGGACTAGTTTTGCCCAGCATCTTAACCACGCTATCCAGTCAAAACAAAGGTTGGGCTTATATAGCGGATAATGTAAAGCCAAAGTCCGATGAGCTTCGGCAGAAAAATGTTTTTGATCAATACAAGTTTGCGGTTAAGGCATTGTTGGGAGATGTGGAAAATCAACTAAAAAATCTTACGGATACCTATCCATCTTTCTACCAAAGCTTAACAGGAAATCAGCGTGTAATTGCAAATTCTATCGTCAACAGTAATCTTGATAATGAGTCTATCGACTTAATTATTACATCTCCGCCATATCCACGAATGATAGATTATGTTAAATCACAGCGATTATCATTCTATTTTTCCAAACTTAACTTCCATGACTATGTTGAAAGCGAAACAGGAGCAAGGTACCGTAGAAGTCGGCAAGATACATTGATCAAATATAAGGAGCAAATTATTGATGTTAATAGAAAAATGCTAGATTTGCTTAAATGCGGCGGTTTCTTATGCTTAGTGCTTCCAGATTACAATGGCGGTGACGATAGAAAAATAGTGATGGAAGATATTGCTAAATGGTATTCGGAAAACGGATTAAAAGAAATATCTAAGATTGGTAGGTATATTCCAAGCCACAAAAGAACACTAAGTATTCAATGGGCGAGCTTAGTAAATGAACACCTTTATATTTTTCAGAAAGGGTGAGCAAAATTTTTTTTGAAGGAATTATAATAACAGGCACTTCATGCGCTGGCAAAAGCACAATAGCCAAGGAGTTGTGTGAACCTGTAAACCTTAACCCATTTGAAGTCGTATTTGCTGTGACCACTCGCCCTCAGCGAAACGATGATTACAACTATGAGTATGTAAACGATACGGAATTTAATAGCTTGCTCAAGAATGAAGAATTGTTAACCAGCACTTCTTATCGTGATAAACGCTATGGAATTAAATTGGATAAATATAAAGATGTTTTAGCTAAAAGTAAGTTCCCAATCTTAATTTTAACTCCCGATTCGGCAATGTCATTGCTAAATGATTTCGATGGCAGATTTATGTGCTTCTTCGTTGATTCTACGGACGAAGAACTTATTAATCGTTTGAAAACACGAGAGAACCGCCAAATATCTGATGATGAGAAGAAAAGTTTAGAAAAACAGTTTAAGATAGATAGAAGACATTCGTATAAATCCAATTATGTTCTAAAAAACAATAACCTTGCTGTGTCGGTTTCTTTGATCAAACAATTGTGGGAGCAAAGAGGCCGAGGCGGTGGGATATCTTATAATATGATAAAGTCCATGATTGAATGCGGAATGTTACTTGATCGGGCAGATGTATCGAATGTTCAAGGTGCATCTTATGATTTGTTATTAGGCGATGAGTACTATTATGCTGGTAAAATAAAAAGGCTTTCTGATGCTGATCCTTTTTTAACGATTGAACCCTATGATTATACCATTGTTTCCTGCAAAGAACTTGCATGTTTGCCTCGGGATATTATTGCGAAATTCGGATTAACAGTCGGACTTTTCTGCCAGGGGATAATATTGTCAAACGGTCCACAAGTTGATCCGGGGTTTCGAGGGACATTGTTTTGTTTGCTTTTCAATACATCAAATCGGGCTGTTCATTTAAAAAGAGGCAAACATTATGCCACCATTGAGTTCAATAAACTGATAGAACCAGCAAAGCCATATGAAGGGAAATATCAAGGAACTGAAAATATAATTGAATATATCCCTGCGAATGCTTTACAAGGAGCTATTAACGAACTAAAAAAAGAAATTGAAGAATTAAAGAATGAGAGTAAGTATATGCAGGGCATTTATATGGGAGTAGCTGCGTTGATGTTTGCGATTATTTCTATACTATTAGTATTGAGATAAAAACTTTTACATAGGAGATAGTTTTGAAAGAACCTTTAAAATCAGAGAACATCTATGAGATGCTTTGGAATTATTTTTCATTTCATAGCAACCAAAGGATTACTGTAATGAATTTTTATATTATCCTTGAATCCGCTATGATAGGTGGATTTATGGCAGTGGAAAGCAGTAAAATTCAAAATGCTTCAATATTTGAAGTAGCTATTGGCATAGCTCTAATATTTTTTTCGTTGATCTTCTATTTGCTGGATTTGCGAACAAAACATATGATCAAAATCTCAGAAGCTGCCTTGATAAAGATCGAAGAGGAGCAAAAAATGCAAAACCCTGAAGTTTTGATTTTTAGTCAAGAAAAGAAAAAAACATCTGAAATTCGAAAAAATAAATTATTGAAATTACTTAGCTATTCAAATCTTTTTGGATTAATCTATCTGTTCTTCACATTGGCTGGAATTGCATTGGTTATATTTTCTTTTGTAATATAAAGCGACAGCAACAATTGGTCTCAGATGAGAAGCTATGTGCTAAGCATTAAATTGTTTTTAGTTGACTCCCCCACCAAGGGGTCCCAGACAGAGGGGTGCCACACTCTTTTATACACTCGAGGAATACAGAGTGTGTAGCATTGTTGGAGAGAGTGAAAGGCTAATAGACATAAAGGCTGGGGAAAAATTTTGTTTTGCTAAAAATGACAAAAGCGCCCATAAGGGGCGCCCAGGGGTGTCAATAAAGTTATATAAAGCACGGAAGCAATGTTGATTTAGATTGCCGCGCTGCACTCGCAATGACAATTAGTTTATAGTCTCACTCAGTCCGTCAGCTTTTTTTCCGGTGCGTGTGCGTCGGCCTTTTTAGGCATTATCTTGCGATAGACTTCTTTGGGGGATTTTTTTTGGTTATCCACCGTGAGAAGTCGATCTATAGTGATAGCAAAGAGTCTTTCATTTTCCTCTAGGTACGGCAGGATGAGATCCCAGTCCGCTTCGCTGATTTCATTGAATTCACCGCCGTTAAGCTGTTCTTCCACCAGCTTTTTCTGCGGATCACGGACATAGATCGCGCCGCCGGATGCCAGTGAGAAAATGTTAGAGCCCGGGTAGGGTGAGTCATATTCCCGAATCGAGCCATCCTCATCATTGAAGCCGATGCCGTTTAAGACAACAAACCCACCACCGTTAAGCGGGTCACCGGCCATGAAGGATTCCGCCAGATAGTCCAGAGCCGTACCGTTGATAACCACACGCGGTCGGCCTACGGCATTGATCAGCGGCCGTCCGGCGGCATTGCCCATGATATAGGCGACTCCGCCTTTGGCGCCGTACATGAAGGTCTGGCCGACATCGCCGTAGACCACCAGCTTACCGTCTTTCATGATCTGGCAGAGCTGATCCTGGGCATTGCCGTGCACGTAGATTTCCATGCCGTCAATACCGGAAGCCAGATAATCGCCGGAAGATCCATAGACATCTATCCGCACACCTTGGGTAGCCGGGCCGAAACCACACCCAGTAAAGCGCTGGCCGCGGTACTTATAAACAATAAAGCGTTGCCAGCCCAGTTGGTAGGCTTTGACCATCAGGACGGCATCACACAGATCGCCTTCCGGTTCAAAGGCTTCTGCATCAATAACCAGGATCTTCTCGTTATTCTGCGGGGCGCGGATTTCCCCTCGCGCGGCAAAATCGATCCGGCTGAAGCGAGAGTTGGATTTCCCGGTAATCATGGTGGTTTCATCAAAAATCTCATCCAGAGCGAGCTTGATAACGTGCTGGAGAGAGCTTCGCTTTAGCTTGCCGGTATTATAGCGCAAGTCGCCCAAAAGCGTCAGACTGTCAATGGCGGTTTGCCTGAAGTCATCATTTTCATCCGCATGCTTTTTGATGGTTTGGGCAGCGAACTTAAGGCTGTTGGCATCGAATCCGCCGATATTTTCCTCAATATAGGCCACTATTTTCCGGGTAGCTGTAGCCGGATCTTTTTCAGCAAAAATGGTTTGCAGCTCTTTCTCGATCTCCATGCAGACCGCATTGGATTCAATCGGCTTGGCAACGTCACAGATTTCTTTATCCTTGGGAGTTTCAATTACCCGGCCGAATTTATCAGTACAGGTGAGCTTTTTATTATCGCTGCCGTCGCCGCTATCCTTCAGGCTGAAGATAAAGGAGCCACCATCGGTATAGCTGCCGCCGCGGGCATTCCAATATTTGTCGGCAATGGGCCCGAAGCGGGCATCTTCCCTGGCCAGCGAGATCAGGGTAGCATCAATGGCCTGCTTTTCCGAACAAATCAATCCCACCTGCACTTCGCCTTCCTGCAGGGCGAATACCTGGGGACGCAGCATGGCAGTATCGGTAATGCCGATCAGCTGGAACTGGCCATCCCGCACGTCATTTCTGGCGATGATGAAGAACCACGGACCGTCGGGTGAGGCGCCCACATGATGCGTCTGAATGGCCTTGTAGATCTGCTGCTTTTCAGGAGACAGCATATCGAAGTCCATTTCCGAGGTCGGCGCCATGGCTTCAATCAGATATTCCAGCGGATACTGGTACACGCGGCTGCACAGGTCCAGCAGCAGGGCCGCTTCCTCGGTATCAGTCAGGAACAGGGGCTGGTAATTGCGCTGTTTCAGGTATTCATATATTGACTGGTAGTTGGCGAAATCGCCGTTGTGCACTAACGCCTCGTTCAACGCGCTGAAAGGATGGCAGCCGCCTGGATGCCAGACCCGTCCACGGGTGGGATAGCGCTGGTGAGCCAGCCAGACATGCGCCTTGAAATCATCCAGCTTGTAATAACGCACCACATTCTCGGCATACCCCACAATTTTTAAGATCATCATATTGCGGCCATGCG
>JBLMZJ010000029.1:0-20625 GCA_050258735.1 Deltaproteobacteria bacterium
CAGGCACCGGGAGCAGCGGGAAGCAAGCAAGTAACCTTAACGATCACCGTGAAGAATGCGGCTGGTGGAAACCTCACCGGTTTAGCGGCCACCGACTTCACCGTAAAGATCAACGGAGCAGGAGCGGTAGATTTCACAAACGCAGCCTTCTCCAACTTTGCTGACAACGGAGACGGCACCTACACCGTGAAATACACCGGAGCAGCAGACAACACGGGATACAGCTTCACCACCCTGACGGCTAAGGGCGTTACAATTGAAGCAGGTCCGACAGCAGTAACCACCCCGGCAGCCGACACCACACATCCAGTAATTACAGCAGTTGACCTTCATGATGTTTCAGGATGGGGTTTTTGTGATGAAGTCGGCGATTCAATAAGAATCACATTCTCAGAATCAATGATAGATACAGATGTTTTGCTTGATGCGATAGATCTGGAGAATTTACTCACATTTGGCGGTGGTATAACTGATGGCAACAATTTCGATAGTGTTACATTAAATATTCATTTTACCTCTAACACCACCTTGGAGATTACTATATCTGATATTAACGGTAGTTGCACAACAAATGCTATTACGTCAGGAGGTGGAGAAACAGTATCCTTTGGAAGCTTAACATCATGTGGTGACCTGAAAGATTTGGCAGGAAATGATGTAAATGATGTTCAAGGAGGACTTCTTGCAATAGGAACATATGTACCATAAGATCCAAAACAGAAAGTCCCCGTGGGCAGAGTCAAATCAGACTCACCCGCGGGGCTTTCGTTGTTTCTGAGGATTGTATCTGCTGCTGCCCCACATAATCCTGTTCCCATATCCATAAACGGCACTCAGTAGGCGAATCTGAGACCCGAAGCTTACTCCTGACCAAATGAAAAAGTTCTTCTCCGTCTTCAAGCAATTTGTTACGGAGAAGAACCTTCCTGAATGTAAAAAATCCATCGATCACTACGTTGAAAAAGTGTTGTATTTCATGACCACGTTGAGCTAACCCTCAGAGTGGTCGATGATTTACATGGTGGAGGCGGGGGGAATCGAACCCCCGTCCGAAAGAAAGACCAGCCGAGTATCTCCGAGCGCAGTTCGTGATTTGAGCTTCGCGATCAGGACGCCCACGAACCGGCTTCCGTCACGCTATCCCCGATTAGTTTCCCCTCGCTGCCCCTCGAGAAAGAAGGCGGCAGGGTACCCTAACTAAATGACGCCCTGCACCAGACCGTTAGGAAATCTGGCCGGACGAGCTGCCTAATTAGGCAGCCAGTGCGAAGTTATCTTCGGCAGTTAATTTTATTTTTCACCTTTTTAACGAGCTGGCGACAACTCGGCTCGCTGCTCAACCCACCTATTCCCCCGTCGAAACCAGTACGCCCCCTTAATTGATAAGACGTCTGCCGTTCTCCGCATATAGAATAATGGATTTACGCTGAAGTATTCAATTGTCGAGGTTATATTTAGCCATTATGCTTTGGATGATCATTGTTTAACCGTCCAAAGCGATAAGCCTCACAATTATGAAAAGGAGTAAAGATTGCTTCGCTGCGCTCGCAATGACTTACTGCACCCTTGCCAATAGGTAAAGATTGCCGCGCTGTGCTCGCAATGACATTACAGAAGGCGTCGTTAACGCTCCTCGCAATGACTATTCCCGGTTACGCTCTTTCAAGGTCCGTTCCATATCCCGCCGGGCATCGCGTTCGGCCAGGTCATCGCGTTTGTCATATAGTTTTTTACCTACTGCTACGGCCAGATCCACCTTGGCCCGTCCGTCCTTGAAGTAGATCTTCATCGGGATCAGGGTCAATCCCTTTTCCCGCTGCATACCCTGTAAGTGGTTGATCTCCCGGCGATGCAGCAAGAGCTTTTTCGGGCGCAAAGGGTCATGGTTGAAACGGTTGCCCTTGTCATAAGGGCTGATATGGAAATTCAATACCCAGACCTCGCCGTCCTTGACGGTAGCATAAGCATCCTGCAGGTTGGCCTTGCCCATACGCAGGGACTTGACCTCAGTACCGACCAGAGCCAGACCGGCCTCAAAGCTCTCTTTTACATGATAATTATGTCTGGCTTTACGGTTGTCCACCACCGGCTTGACGCCTTTTGCCTTTGCCATATTTTCACCCCGAAAAATAAACCCTCACCCCGGAGTTGCTCCAGGGTCAGGGCAGTTCTCAACATCGCTTGCATAGTTATTATATATGCCCTTTGGTATAGAGTCAAGTAAGCCGGCCGGCGATAAAATCCGAGTTAATCCTTCCATCACCAGCAGGGATTTCTAATTTGTGCGGCGAATTATTTTAATAATTAAATATTTCTTATGGTCTTATAAGGGGGAATAGGTATCCGTGTCGAAATTAATCGATAGATTTAGGAATTCCCGGAAATTTATTGGCATCAAGACCAAGTTGATCCTCGTTATGACCGGTATCAGTCTCTTGACTACTCTTCTCTTCGGCATCGCCGTCAGCTGGTATTCCCAGCAAAGCATCATGGAATACACCCGCAGCAATGCGAAAAACCTGGCATCATCGGTCGCCATGTTCATAGATGGCGATGAATTCACCACCATCAAATCAGAAAAAGACGCAGCCTATAACAAACCGCTCAAGCAGCTGCGTTTGATGCAAAAAGAGACCGGGGTGAAATTTATCTATACCCTGGCTATGGCCGGTGATAACAAGACGCATTTCATCATCGACGCTACCGAGGGTGAGGACCACTCGGCCCTGAACTCCGAATACGATCTCACAGATGAAATGAAGTTGGCATTCCGGGGAAAACCCAACGCGGATTACCAGGTCTATACCGATGCCTGGGGCAGCCAGCTCAGCGGCTATGCACCCATCTTCAACTCAGCCGGTAAGGTGGTAGGGATCGCCTGTGTGGACGTCGATGCCAGTGATATAGCCGCCAAGAACCGGCAGATGTTGATACTGGTGAGTCTCTTTATACTGTTGGCCATGCTGCTGGCTTTGATCCTTTCTATCATTACCTCCAATCCTATCCAGCGGCCCATCGTTTATATCGACCGAAGCATGCAGGATCTGGCTGAGGCCGGTGCGGACCTTACCCGGAACATCAGCGTTAAATCCAATGATGAATTGGGACAGCTGGCTGATTCTTTCAACCGCTTCCTGGAGCATCTGCGGGATATCATTTTTAGTATCACCAGTAAATCGACCACCATGGCCGACAGCAGCAATCAACTTAAAAACGAGGCTCAGCGGGTGATGCATACTTCCCGGCAGAGCTCGCAGGCAACGGGTGAAATAGCGGCCAGTATGCAGGCCTTGTCAGCTGTGGCTGATGAGATCCACGGGACTACCGGACAGATCACCTCTACCATGGATCAATCTTACAGCCAGGCCAAGAGTAATATGGATACGGCCCTTGCCGTTCAAAAACGGGCGGCCGATGTAGAAAAGGGAGCTGCCACCGCGGCTAGGCAGACCCAGGACCTTTACCAGAACATTCAGGAGCAGCTCCAGCAAGCCATGGCCGGAGCCGAAGTAGTCAAGCAGATCGCCACCCTGGCTGAGGATATTGGCTCGATCGCCAACCAGACCAACTTGTTGGCGCTCAATGCGGCTATTGAGGCCGCTCGCGCTGGCGAGCAGGGCAAGGGGTTTGCGGTGGTGGCGGAAGAAGTGCGGCTGCTGGCCGACAGCTCCAGCCAGACGGTAGGGAAGATGCAAACCCTGACCGGACAGGTCGATGGATCCATCAATGATCTGCTGGGAACGGCCAAACAGATGCTGGAATTCATAAACGGGCAGGTAATGAGTGATTATCAGTATATGCAGCGGATCGGCAGCCACTACCGTGAAGACAGCAATCTGATCGTTTCTCTGACTGAACAGATCGCTTATGACTCCAACAAGGTAAAACAAGCGATGGAAACCATCAATACATCGATAGAATCACTGGCGGCTACTATTAATCAATCTAATCTCAATATCCAGGGCATTGCCCAGGATTCAGAAGCGACCGCCAGTGCTGCAGTAGATATAAACAAAGTGGCGGAGGAAATGACTGAGCATTCCTACGCCTTGATCGAACTGGTCCAAAAGTTCAAGATTTGATTTCCACATATTTACAAACAATTGCTGAGAGCATTAAACAGTACTTTAGAAAAGAGAAAAAAGAGGGATGTTCCTGTTGTTGGAGCATCCCTCTTTAGTATCTATTAATGTTAGCGATGGGAGCGCCCGGCTCCGGGACGGTCCGGCGTTCCCGGACATGAATCATTCCCTGCGTGCTCCCTATATCAGCTCGAAATCTATCTTGGCATCATCGACATTTACCCTGACCAGCTGTACTTGTACCGTATCACCAATAGCAAACTTGCGCCCGCTGTGTTTGCCCATAAGGGTGTAATTGCGGTCATTGAAGATGTAATAGTCGTCCATGATGCTGGATATATGCACCAATCCTTCAACCGTGTTTTCCAACTGCACAAAAAATCCGAACGAGGTCACGGAAGATATCCTGCCCTCGAAATCCTCGCCAATAAACTGATGCATATATTGGGCTTTCTTGATATCGCGCAGTTCGCGTTCAGCTTCTTCTGCCCTGATCTCCTGCAGGGTGGAATGCTCGCCGTAAAAGGCCATCTTGCGTTCCAGCGAGGTCTTTTTGCGCGCATTCATGTGCCCTTCGAGCAATGCCGAGAGCACCCGGTGCACGATCAGGTCGGGATAACGCCGGATGGGGCTGGTAAAGTGGCAGTAGTACTCGGACGCCAGCCCAAAGTGGCCCAGAGCCTGCGGAGCGTAGCGGGCATGCTTCATGGAACGCAGCATCATGGTAGATATCATTTCCTCTTCCGGCTTGCCTTTGATAGCATGGAGGGTCTTCTGAAAGACCTTGGGGTCCACCTTGTTCTCATGGATCTTATGACCAAAAACCCCTAACACTAGGTTCAGCTTGCTTATAGCATCTTCATCAGGTTTTTCATGGACCCGGAAGAGCAGGGGCAGGCCTTTTTTACTTAGATGTTCGGCCACTACCTCATTGGCCTTGATCATGAAATCCTCGATCAACATCTCGCCCGGTCCACGGTCCCAGCGTTTGATCTCGATCGGGATACTGTTCTCGTCCACTATAATCTTGCTCTCGGGAAACTCGAAATCCAGGCTGCCCCGGCCCAGCCGTTCAGCCCGCAGTATATCAGCCAATTCCTTCATAAGCATAAAATCCTCTACCAGGTGGGCATAGCGCTCCTTGGTAGTGGCATCATCCTCGACCAGGATGGCATTTACGGCCGTGTAGGTCATGCGCTCATCGACCTTGATCACTGACTGGAATACTTCATAATCCAGGACCTTGCCCTGGGGATCTATATCCATCATACAGGTCATGGCCAGGCGGTCAACCCCGGCATTGAGACTGCAAATACCGTTGGATAATTCAGGCGGCAGCATGGGCAGCACCTTATCCACTAAGTAAACACTGGTCCCCCGGCTGCAGGCCTCCTTGTCCAGCTTACTGTCGTCTTTGACATAATAAGAGACATCGGCGATGTGGACCCCCAGCCGGTATCCACCAGCGATCCGTTCTACCGATACGGCATCATCCAGGTCCTTGGCGTCCTCGCCGTCGATAGTGACCATTCGCAACCCGCGCAGGTCACGGCGGCCGGACATCTCCTCATCTGAAACCGGAACGGACTTGTTTTTAGCTTCTTCCAGTACCCCGGGCGGAAAGGCAGCAGAAAGTCCATGCTTCTTGATAATGATCTCAAGGTCCAGCCCGGGTTCTCCTTTACGGCCCAGGACCTCCATTATCCTGCCTTCGGCCGCTTGATCCTTATCGGGGAAGGTGGTGATGGTGACCAAGACCTTGTCCCCGTTACGTGGCTTCAATTTCTTAGTGGGGCGAACATATATGGGATATATCTGCCGGGAATCATCCGGGATGACCTGCGCCATCTGCCGGACCTTCTTATAGGTACCTACCAGTTCGCGATTTGCCCGGGAAATAGCACGGACTACCTCGCCTTCCGGCCGCTGACCGTCGGCCTCCCGCTGCTGGATACGCACCATTACATGATCCCCGTGCATGGCGCCGTTAAGATTGCGTCCATAAACAAAGATCTCCGGACTGATGGCGTCATCCGGCATGAGGATCCCATAACCCCGTTGGTTAAGGCGCATGACCCCCTTGACCAAATTCATCATCTCTGGTACACCGTATTTGTTGCGGCGGGTGCGCACTATCTCGCCCTCTTTTTCCAGCCGGCCTAACAGCTTGCTGAAGCGGGGCTCATCATCCTCGTTCAGGCTGAGTTCGCCAAACAGCTCTTGATAGGACAGAGGCCGGTAGCTGGCCTGCCGCATATGTTCCAAGACTATCTCCCGATTGATCATAATACCTCCAAGTTCTTAATAGACGCAGATAACGCAAATCTATATGATTTACGCAGATTCAATACTATTATTATCCCCCACAGATTTTATTGTTAATCCCATTCGCGGGCGGATATGGCCGCCCCTTGCCATCCATGGCACCGCGGCACTACACTTACCCAATAAAAACAATCGGTGTAGTCTAGTCAAAAATCGTTCCCCATCTGCGTAAATCATTAAAGATTGCCGCGCTTCGCTCGAAATGACAGTGCATCTTTCTGCGTCCATCGTTCCTCGGAAAATCCGTGTCTATTCCTTCATTCCCTGCAGTCCAAGCTCGGCGGCGATGCCCTGCATGGCGGCCAGGGAAATGCTGAGGAACTCGTCCAATTCCAGACCGAACTCGCTGCAGCTGGCCATCTGCTCACGGTTGGCACCGCGGGCGAAAGAATTCTCCTTGAAACGCTTCTTCAGTGATTTCAACTGCACCTCGGCGATACTCTTGTCCGGCCTGATCAAGGCAGCAGCGGTAATGAATCCGCTGACCGGATCGGCAGCCCAAAGCGCCTTGTTCATCACGGTGTCACGCGGTACGCCATGGATCTCGTTATGAGAGATGACCGCATTGACCACTGTTTGCGGCAGGCCTTTTTCCTGCAGCAGCCTGCCTCCGACCAGAGCGTGCAGCTCCATATTGGCTTCAGTTTCATCGTAATCTATATCGTGCAAAAGACCGGCCAGTTCCCACTCGTCTTCATCACCGGCGAGCCTGGCGGCCAGGGCCTTCATAATGGAAGCTACCGCCAAAGAATGGCTAAGCAGATTCGGGCTGTGCAGATGTTCCTTCAGTAATACCAGGGCTTCCCTTCGATCCATCATTTTTACCCTCCTTCTAATTAAAGATTGCCGCGTTTCGCTCGCAATGACAGGGCGGTTGACCTGAGTGAATATGAAATCCACCGTATTTAGCCCAATGAAAAATGGTCTGTAGTCGCTTGTGTTTTATTTGGCAAAATCATTGATCGCTTTGGTTATAAGATCTATTTCGGTCCCCATGGTGGCTATATGTTCAGATTCCTCCAGGCATATCAGTTTGGAACAAGGAATCAATTGAGCTAATCGTTGGCCGCTTTTCGGCCATACTACTTCATCTTTAGCGCCCTGCATTATGAGAACAGGGATGGATATCTCTCCGGCCTCGGCTTTTACCGTGTTACGTAGGTCCATCATGCTTTCAAAGGCATTGACCGGCATCACATCGTATGTGAAGCGGCCCCTGGCGGCCAAGGCCTGAACCTTTTCACTATTGGCCTTCCGCTGATATGGGATAACCATCTTGACTACTGAGGTCATGCCCATCAGGATCGACCCGCGAGGATAGAAGGGGGCGTTGAGACTGATAGCCCCGCGCAGCCCCGAAATTTGCCGGGCAGCGTGCAAAGCGAGCAATCCGCCCATAGAAAGGCCGGCGACCCAAACACGATTATATTTTTCCGCTAAAAAGGCCACTTCTGCCTCAACAGCAGCAAACCATTCCTGCCAAACCATGCAGTTTAAAAAACGGGGGTGGGATCCATGCCCGGGCAACAGGGGGCCGCTTAGGGTATAACCATACTGCTGATTGAGCTGCAGGGCAGTTGGATAGACTTCCGAAGGAGACCCGGTCAGCCCGTGTAAGAATAGTATCGCCTTGTCCGGAGTGCCATTCAGGAAAAATGGCTCCGCTCCCGGATGAACATAAATCATGATCTCCCCCCCTAATTATTCATTAACTCAACTTGGTAGCAGACGCTGCAGTAGTCCAGCTGCTGAAATGTCTTTGCAAGAGCAGCAATAATAAAATTACCTTCGCTCGCAATGACAGGATGATAGTCGCACCCAAATAGGTAGTGGGTCCTAATAAGTTTGGGCAGGATCATATGTTCCTGCCCCAAATTATTATTATTCTATTTTACCTGAACTATTATTTTATCAGGTTCAAAGTCAGGGTCAGCAGCATGAAGCCTGCAGCCACATAACCAGTTATCTTGCTCAGGAGTTCATCCACGCCACGGCTTTTCTGTTTGCCGAATAACTGTTCACTACCGCCGGCTATACTTCCTGACAGACCTGCACTCTTACCAGGCTGCAGAACAATAACTACCATCAAAGCGATCGCACAGATGATCTGGACGATCAGCAAAACTATCTTAAGCAAATCTTCACCTCCGCCTTATGTTGGTCATAGCTTAACTATTTTAACATAAAGCATTTAAATTGGGCAAAATTTTTATGAGGAAAGAAACGATTAACAACGGATTAGCACAGATGATTATAGATAGACGTCAAAACTTGCTTGCATGACTTCAAATAAAGCCTGGGACCATTAATATCCCAGGCTATTATAGATTGCCGCGCTGCGCTCGCAATGACAAACTGATAAGTTTGGTCTATCTGCGTCAATCAGCAGCTATTCCGCAACCCCCATCAGCCTATTTCTTGATGTTATAGAACGAGCCGATGCCCCGGTATAAACTGTACTCATCCAGATCCTGCTCTATACGCAGCAGCTGGTTGTACTTGGCCACGCGGTCGGTACGTGCTGGAGCACCGGTCTTGATCTGCCCCGCATTGGTGGCTACTGCGATATCAGCGATGGTGCTGTCTTCCGTTTCACCGGAACGATGGGATATAACACAGGTATAGCCAGCCTTTCGGGCCATCTCCATGGTCTCCAGAGTCTCGGTCAGGGTACCGATCTGGTTCACCTTGATCAGGATGCTGTTGCAGGTCCCGGTCTTGATGCCTTGGGCCAGACGCTCGGTATTCGTAACAAAGAGGTCATCGCCTACCAATTGGACCTTCTTACCCAATTTATCGGTGAGCTTCTTCCAGCCAGCCCAATCGTCTTCAGCCAGACCGTCTTCGATGGATATTATCGGATAATCTTTGACCAACCGGGCATAGAAATCTATCATTTCCTCTGAGGTCATGCCCTTCTTGCTGCCCTGCATATAATATTTGCCTTTTTTAAATAACTCGGTCGCGGCTGTATCCAGGGCTATGAACATATCCTTCCCCGCTTTGTACCCGGCCACTTTGATAGCTTCTATAATGGCCTCGATCGCTGCCTCGTTGGAGGGCAGGTTGGGGGCGAATCCGCCTTCATCGCCAACTGCGGTAGCCAGTCCCTTGTCACTCAATACCTTCTTAAGGGCGTGGTAGGTCTCGACTCCCATGCGCAGGGCTTCAGCGAAACTGCCGGCTCCGGCCGGGACAACCATGAATTCCTGGATATCAACATTATTGTCAGCGTGTTTGCCCCCATTGAGGATATTCATCATGGGGACCGGCAGTTCCCGGGCGTTCACTCCGCCGATGTATTGGTACAGCGGTATTGCCAGGCAATCGGCGGCCGCACGGGCAGTAGCCAGAGATACGCTGAGTATGGCATTTGCTCCTAACTTGCCTTTGTTCGGAGTACCGTCCAGCTCTATCATCAATTTGTCGATCTCCACCTGCCGGGTAGCGTCCATGCCGATGATCTCGGAGGCGATGATCTCATTGACGTTTTCTACCGCCTTGAGGACACCTTTGCCACCAAAGCGTTTCTTGTCTCCGTCCCGTAACTCGACTGCCTCGTGGGCACCGGTGGATGCTCCGGAAGGAACAATGGCTCTGCCCATACTGCCATCATCGAGGATGACTTCAGTCTCCACGGTGGGATTGCCCCGGGAATCCAGTACCTCTCGCGCAAATACGTCAACAATAATACTCATAACCAATCTCCTTTCAAATATTGCTGCAAGACTATCTGCAATAGCCTTCAATTTCTATGATCAAATCAATGGCTGTCCGGTCATTTCCTGGGGAATAGGCAGATCCAGCATGGTCAGCATAGTCGGGGCGATGTCGGCCAGGGACCCTTCCCCCCGCAGCTGCCGGCCCAGGTATCCGTCGGCAACCAGGATCAAGGGAACTTTTTCTGTGGTATGGGCGGTGTAGGGGCTGCCTGAATCTGGATCCGTCATCATCTCACAATTGCCGTGATCGGCGGTTATGATGACATTCCCCCCTTGGGATCTTACCTGCTCAACTACCCGCTGCAGGCACTGGTCTACGGTGACCACCGCTTTTACGGCTGCTTCAAGAACCCCGGTGTGTCCCACCATATCCGGGTTGGCATAATTCATGATCACTACATCATAGATATCGCGCTGCAGTTCGGCGATCACCCGGTCGGTGATCTCCTGAGCGCTCATTTCGGGTTTGAGATTGTAGGTGGCTACACTGGGTGAAGGTATCAGGATCCTTTCTTCACCGGGGTTGGGTTCTTCTATACCTCCATTGAAAAAGAAGGTTACGTGGGCATATTTCTCAGTCTCAGCGATCCTCAGCTGCTTCAGCCCATGCTGGGCCAGGACCTCTCCCAGGGTGTTGGTGAGGTTCTGCGGCGGAAAGGCCACCGGAGCATTTATAGTCGCATCATAGCTGGTCATGCACAGGTAGTACACACTGGGCCGGACCCGGCGGTCGAAGTGAGGCATTTCGCGGTCGACGAAGGCACGGGTTATTTGACGAGCCCGGTCGGCGCGGAAGTTAAAGAAAATGATGGTGTCGCCGTCCCTGACTGTACCCAGGGGTTGTCCTTCCTGATCGATTATGACTGCCGGCTCGACAAATTCGTCGGTGACCCGGGCTTCGTAGCTGCTTTCTACAGCGGCAAAGGCATTGGGAGCCTTGATTCCCTCTCCCAGTACCATAGCATTATAGGTCTTCTCCACCCGGTCCCAGTGTTTATCCCGGTCCATGCCCCAGTAACGTCCACTAAGAGTAGCTATTTGACCCAACTGCAGGACATCAATCTTCTTCTGCAGGGCAGAAATGAAGCGGGCAGCACTCTTGGGGTCGACATCCCGCCCGTCAAGATAAGCATGTACAAAAACCCGAGGCGCCCCCTGCTGCTTGCACAGATCAAGCAGGGCGTAGAGATGGTCCATGGAACTATGGACTCCGCCGTCGGATAAAAGGCCCATCAGATGTACAGCTCCCCCATTTTCGCGGGCTGATTCGATTGCTTTTAGAATTTCAGGGTTTTGATAAAAAGTGCCGTCTTCTATGGCATTGCTGATGCGGGTTATCTCCTGATATACAGTACGCCCGGAACCCATATTGAGATGGCCCACCTCGGAGTTTCCCATCTGCCCGGCCGGAAGCCCTACATCCCGACCGGAGCATTTTAACAGGGTGTTAGGATACTTTTCCTTAAGCGCATAAAAATTAACTGGATTGGCCTCGGTAATAGCATTATCCCGGCAATCATGCCGGGTGCCCCAGCCATCCAGTATCATCAAAACCAGAGGTTTCTTAGTCATTATATTCCGGACCTCACAATTCTGGCAAAGGAATCGGCTATCAAACTGGCTCCCCCTACCAGGGCTCCATCCACGTCTTCCTCAGCCAAAAAATCTGCTATATTTTCGTCTTTGACACTGCCGCCATAAAGTATCTGTACGGAATCTGCCAGTTCCCGATTATAGAGCCGGGCCAGGCCGGCACGGATAAAGGCTATCATCTCCTGGGCATCATCCGGGCTGGCGTTGACACCGGTACCGATCGCCCATACCGGTTCGTAGGCGATCACCAGGCTGCGGCCATCCAAGCTGATATCCTTGAGGGCGCGGTTCAACTGCTCCTGAACCCGTTCGAGGGCCAGATGGTTTTCCCGTTCCTGCAGGGTCTCGCCCACGCAAAGGACAGGAATAAGGCCCGCATCAAGCCCCGCCTTGACCTTCCAGTTGATGATCACATCGGTTTCGCCAAGGATCTGCCGACGTTCAGAATGACCGATTATTACATGGCTGCAGCCGGTATCTTTCAACATGGCCGCGGATACCTCGCCGGTATAGGCCCCCTTCTCTTCCCAGAACAGGTTCTGGGCCCCCAGCCTGATCCCGGTGCTGCCCAGCCTTGCCCCCACCCTTTCCAGGCCGGTATAGACCGGACATATGACTACCTCGACCCCGCTGATCCCTTCCAGTAAGGGCAGCAGTTCTCGTACAAATTCTTCGGCTTCGGGGTTGGTTTTGTTCATTTTCCAATTGGCGATTATTAGTGTTGTTCTCAGCCGACACCCCTCCTCTCACCAAATAATCTCTATTTATTTTATTATGACCACTGATTTACTCAGATTGAAGTCGGATGCGGGCGGATATAGATCCGCCCCTACAGATAATTATCTATTTTCATAAGTGCTGACCTGTTAGTGGTCTAAACTCTCACCTCTTACATCACAATCCGCAAGCCACTACTCCCGGCAGTTTGATCCCCTCCAGGTATTCGAGGGTAGCGCCGCCGCCCGTTGATATGTGGGTTATCTTGTTTTCCAATCCCATATCGTGTACGGCTACTGCGGAGTCACCGCCGCCGATGACACTGACCGCCGAAGAGCTAGCTACGGCCTTGGTCACCAGGCGGGTCCCGCTGGCAAAGGGTTCATATTCATATACCCCCATGGGCCCGTTCCAAATGACAGTCTGCGCCTTCATGATCTCCCGGCTGTAGATCTCTATGGTACGGGGTCCGATATCCAGGATCATCATATTGTCAGGAACTTCGTCAACGCTCACTACCATGGCATTGGCTTCAGGAGAGATCTCGTCAGCCACTACCGCATCTACTGGCAGTAATAAGCGGACATTCTTCTCTTTGGCCTTTTCCAACAGACGATTGGCCTCTTCCAGCAGCTCGTCCTCGCAGAGCGATCTGCCGATCTTCTTGCCCTGAGCCTTTAAAAAGGTATTGGCCATCCCGCCGCCGATCAGGATGATATCGAGCTTGCCCAGCAGGTTATCTATGAGCCCAAGTTTGTCGGCTACCTTGGCTCCGCCCAGGATACCCATCCTTGGGCACTCCGGTGAATCCAGGACCGAATCCAGCATCTTAACCTCATTCTCCATGAGGAAGCCGGCATAGGTGGGCAGGTAGTCTGCTACTCCGGCGGTGGAAGCATGGGCACGATGAGCTGTGCCAAATGCGTCATTTACATAAATGTCGCCCAGAGCAGCCAGTTGCTTGGCAAAAGCGGGATCGTTCTCTTCTTCCCCTTTATGAAAGCGCAGGTTTTCCAGCAGCATCACACTGCCGTCGGCCAGTTTGCGGCTGGCCTCCTCCACTTCCGAGCCTATACAGTCGTTCATCATCAATACCGGCTGCTCCAGCAGTAAGCCCAGGTGTACGGCCACTTTGTTCAGGCTGTATTTGGGATCCGGACCGCCCTTGGGACGCCCCAGATGAGTCATCAGGATCAATCGGCCGCCCTTTTCAAGTACATACTTAATGGTTGGCAGTGCAGCTTTCATCTTGCTGTCGTCGATGATATCCCCCGCTTTATCCATAGGCAAGTTGAAATCGACTCTCATCAAGATCCTTTTTCCTTCCAGCTTTGCATCCCGCAACCCTCTCATGAAGACACCTCCGGATATTTTTATAATATGAACAATTACTGAATCAATTCGTTACTATAGTCGGGCCCCGACAAAGCTTACCACATCTGCCACCCGGGACGAATAACCCCACTCATTATCATACCAACCGATGACCTTGGCCATACGGTCGCCCATAACCATCGTAAGCAGGCCGTCCACCACTGCGGAATTCACTTCACCCCGGTAATCGATCGATACCAGCGGCTCTTCCGAATATTTCAATATCCCCTTCAACTGTCCTTCACTGGCTGTCTTGAAAGCCTGATTCAGGGATTCGACGCTGACTGGTTTCTCCGTTTGGAAGGTAAAATCGAGCAATGAAACGTTGGGAGTGGGGACCCGGACCGCCAGGCCATCCAGTTTTCCCTTCAGCTCCGGGATCACCTCGCCTACTGCAGTAGCTGCGCCGGTAGTGGTAGGTATCATGGAAAGAGCGGCAGCCCTTGCCCGCCGCAGATCCTCGTGATCCAGATCCAGCACCCGCTGGTCATTGGTATAAGAATGCACAGTGTTCATCATGCCCTGGACGATACCGAATTGCTCCAGTATTACCTTGGCTATCGGTGCCAGACAGTTGGTAGTGCAGGAGGCATTGGATATCACGCTCATATCCGGGGTGTATTTGTCCTGGTTGACTCCCATCACCATGGTCAGATCGACCTTTCCCTTGGCCGGTGCAGTGATGACCACCTTGGCTGCCCCTGCCTGCAGGTGCAGTGCTGCTTTTTCCCGGCTGCGGAAAACGCCGCTGGACTCTACTACTACCTGGACCCCCAGGTCGCGCCAGGGCAGACTGGCCGGATCCTTTTGCGACAGGTATTTAATCCTTTGCCCGCCTATCACCATCTCATCATTTTCCACGGTTACATCGCCTTTAAAAACACCATGGATAGAATCATATTTGAACAGGTGAGCCCCCGCTTTTATATCCCCCAGGTCGTTGACTGCCACCAGCCTGACATCGCTGCGGGTAAGCAGCAAACGGGCAACCAAACGTCCGATCCGCCCAAAACCATTGATCGCTACATTCACAGACATCCCTTATCATTCCTGCCTTTCTGCTATTCTGATGATACTTCTAGCCGCGCCTTCATCACTTATGAGTACATTCTCTTTCCCGCTGCGCAGTACCGAATCGATGGCTGAAGCTTTGTTGCTGCCTCCGGCTACCGCGACTACCCGGGAGATCTGCTCCAGATCGGTCAATTCCAGGCCGATGCCCGGAACTTCATATACTATATTGCCCTTTTCGTCAAAATAATATCGAAGAGCTTCACCAACTGCCCGTTGTTTGTTCAAATAATCCATAGCCTTGGGTCCCAATCCCCGGCGGCTGGCCATTTCCTGTGCGTCACCGATGCCGTGGAAAAGGAACTGGCTGGCCTTGATCGTATCGACCATGCGGGCCACATGCATATCCTTTTTCAGTATTTCCGCCGTGTTTTCCTCCAGGTTATCGGGTATATGCAGCAGGCGGTATTGACCCCCAACCGCTCTCGCTATCTTGGCGGCAATGGTTCCGGCCTGTTGCTCCATTTCTTCCCCCAGGCCGCCTCGGGCCGGCACTACCAACACATCAGGCAGGTTGATGCCTTCACCGATCGCGTCAGCCATCTCGGCCAGAGTAGTACCTCCGGTTACCGCCAGAATGGAACCCGACTGCAGGGTCTTTCTCAGGTAGCGGGCGGCAGCCCGGCCCAGATCTTTTTTGGCCAGAGGATCCTGAAAGGAATCACCCGGCACCAGGATGACCTCGTCCAGGTTGAACCTCACCTTGACCTGATCGGCAAGCGATTGGAGATTGAACAACAATGGGATGAGTTCGTCGATCTCCCGGAGCATCTCCTCACCATCAGGGGTAAGATAAATGCCGGCCGGTGTAGTGTAAATGGCTCCCCGTTCCCTCAAGAGGTCGATCTCCCCGCGCACCGTGCGTTCGGAATAACCCAGGGCTTTCACCAACTGGCGGCGGCCAACCGGCTGGCCATGTATTATCTGGCGCAGGACACGATAGCGGGTTTCGATTATTTCCATCGCTTCAGGGGCAAAACGCTCCATCACTGTAAAAAGCAGATTCATTGTTGTCCTCTTGTAGTATATTCTTTCGGGGCGATTATGTTCACCAGGGGCAATTTTGCCCCACCAAAATAATGTGCTTTACTCAAAAAGCTGTTTTTACATAATTATTATATCACAATTTGCCAATTAGGATGTATACAGTATTTGAATTTTCTCTGAAAAACCGCTGATGGAGGATAAACTGACGGAAAGATTACCCGATCAGTATCTTTTTCGGGCCATGGTGGAAAGGATGCCGAGTTCCTGGCGGTATTTGGCAACTGTGCGGCGGGATATCTTGACGCCCTTCTTCTTTAGAGCGGCTGCGATCGCTTCATCGCTCAATGGATTAGTTGCGTCTTCGGCCGCCACGATCTCTTCAACCATGTGTTTTATGCTGCGGGCGGATATCTTCTGACTGCCGTGGCAGGAGCCCACCCCGGTACTGAAAAAGTACTTTAGTTCGAACAGGCCCTGCGGTGTCTGGATGTACTTGTTGGTAGTGGCCCGGCTTACAGTGGACTCGTGGACATCAACCAGCTCAGCGACCTGCCTCAGATTCAAGGGTTTCATATATTCGACCCCATGATCCAGGAAGTCCTTTTGGATGTCCACTATACAACGTGCCACCTTGTACAGGGTCATGCGGCGCTGTTCGATACTGCGGATAAGCCAGATGGCGGACCCCATCTTCTCTTCCAGGTACTTGCGGGCGTCCCGATTAAAGGAATTGGGCTGGCGCAGGATGTTCTCATATACATTGTTTATGGTCAGGCGCGGGAAATTAAAGTCATTTACCACCACCACATATTCTCCGTCTATCTTTTCGGCAAATACATCGGGCATGATATACTTGATTTCGTTAGCATCGCCGTACTGCATGCCGGGACGGGGATCCAGGGTGCGGATCAGATCGCACATATCCTGTACCTTTTGCAGGGAGATACCGAGGTGGGTGGCTATCTTATTGATCTTTCCAGCGGCCATATCGGTCAGATGATGTTCGATGATGGCGCGGGCTGTGTCGTTTTCTTTGCCATAATGGCGCAGCTGGATCAGCAGGCATTCAGCCAGGTCACGTGCCCCTACCCCATGGGGATGGCAGGTCTGGATCATCTCCAGCACTTCCAGTACCCGCTCTTCGGTGACTTTCAACTGTCTGGCCACTTCTGCCGTTTCCAGACCGAGATAACCATTACTGTCGATGCTGCCGATCAGGAAGTTGCCGATCTCCAGATCATCTTCATTCTTGCATATCATATGGAGCTGAAACTCCAGGTGCTCATAGAGGCTGGGCCGCCGGGTAAGAAAGTTGTCAAAGGATTTTTCTTCGGCCTGCTCCCGGGTATTGAGCCCAATATCACGATCATGGAACAATTCCAGCAACTCCTCGGTACGGCTGGAACCGTCTTCTGCCTCCGGCTTTTTTTCACCATCATTATTATCGTCGGCTTCTTTTTCATCTAAAAACGGATTCTCTTCCATTTCCCGGTTGATATATTCGGAAAGCTCAATGGTTGACATCTGCAGAATGGCTATAGCCTGGCGCAGTTCAGGCGTCATCAGCAGTTTTTGCTGTTGTTCCAGAAATATATCATGCGACAGTTTCAAGCCATTCACCCCCTTAAATCTGAGCCTTTATTTTCCCCTTTACAACGGGTGGTCTTCTCTAACGGCTACAGAAAAAATGCTTTACAGGACAACGATATATCTTTACAGAACAGTCTTTGGCGGACGCAGGAATGGTACGAAGGTGGTTTATCACATCTGAATCATGTCACTGCAGGAATTAGTATACTCACTATATATTATTCGCCTGATAACCTGATAATCCTTCTGCCCGCGCCAAATTTGGCCCGGGAATAACAGTTATAAATGCTATATATTATAAATCTGCTTTATCCATCCATTCCTCGGCTAAGCGTTCCAACTTGCGCATCCGATAAGCAACTCCTGATTTGCTCAGCGGGACCTTCAGCATCTCACCCAACTCCTGCAGACTATTGTCGGGGTAGTCTATGCGCAGCAAGGCAAGTTCGCGCAGGTTAGGAGGCAGGGATTCCAGTCCTCCCCGGGCGATAAGCCCCTCGATCAGATCGGTCTGGCGCAGAGAAGCATCGATGGTCTTGGCCAGATTGGCGGTTTCGCAATTGACCTGCCGGTTGACATTGTTACGCATGGATTTTATGATGCGAACATTCTCGAAATCGAGCAGGGCATTGCTGGCTCCTACCACCCTGAGAAAATCAGCGATCTTTTCACTCTCCTTGATATAGACCACTATGTTGTTCTTGCGCTCAAAACTATGGGCATGCAATTCAAAGCGGGCCAGGAGTTTTTGTATTTCGGCTGCTAACAAGGCATCATTAAAAGTGATCTCCAGATGATAGTCCCCCTCCGGGCGGTTGACAAAACCGCGACTGAGAAAGATCCCCCGCAGATAAGAGCGCTTGCAGCAGGATTTTCCCAGCAGAGAGGATGTGCCAGGTTTACCTTGATCCCTGGGAAACGCTTTGAGTTCTTGCTGTATCCATCTGTTCTTTTGGTCTATATGGGCGCTTACTTCATAAACATGGCTCTTACCGAAATACTTCTTTATCTCGCTGCCTACTGCTGCATGCAGTCCATAAGCATCCTTGAGCAGCTTGTATATCTTGCGGGCAGTAGCGGCGTTCTCGGCCTGTACGATCAGATCGATGCCGCCATCGTCAGCATCCAGCCAGCGGGCGGAACTGGCCAGCAAGGCCGACAATTCCGCCTTACGGCAGCAGTCTTTCTCTGGCATCACCCGGGCCAATTCATTTCTTACATCATTGGAAAAACTCATTATCGGGACTCATCTCCATTATCCGCGCAGGGTTTCCATGATCACAGCCGCCAGTTTATCGGAATCATGCCAGGCTACCCGGTCATCTGATACCAGGTCACCCTCTATGACTTTTATGCCCATTTTCCCGATCTCATCCCGGGAGATCAAAACCGGTACCGCTCGTTCTTCCAGGTAGCGGCTCAACCGCGGTTCATCGATAACCCCGGTGTTAACGATGACAAAATCTACTATTTGCTGTCCGATATGATCGACGATCACCTTAAGATGATCAGTGGCATCGAAGCCGTCTGTCTCGCCCAGCTCAGTCATTATGTTACTTATATAGAAAGTGACAGCATTGGAGGCTGCTATGGCATCCGCGACCCCATTGACCAGCAAGTTAGGTATTATGCTGGTGTACAAGCTGCCCGGCCCGATTATTATTGCATCTGCATCGGTGATGGCCTGCAGGGTCTCGGGGATCGGCATGCATTCCGGGGTCAGGAACAGCTTCTCGATCGTGCTGTTATACTGGCGAAGGGAGGTTTCTCCATAAATTGTGCTCCCATCAGCCATGCTGGCTCCCAGGGTGACATGTTCGAGCGTGGCCGGCAGCACCCGGCCGCGCACCGCCAGGACCCGGCTGACTTCCCTGATGGCCGAGACAAAATCACCGGTTATCTCGGTCAATGCCACCAGCAGCAGGTTACCCAGGTTGTGTCCCTGCAGGCTACCTTCATGAAGGAATCTATGTTGAAAAACTTTGTCCATCAAGGTTTCGGTTTCGGCCAGCGCCACCAGGCAATTGCGGATATCTCCGGGGGGCAACACTCCCAGTTCAGCCCGCAGACGCCCTGAACTTCCACCATCATCGCTGACCGTCACTACGGCAGTCAGCTCAGATGTATGCTTCTTAAGTCCTTTAAGGAGTACGGACAGACCGGTACCCCCGCCGATCACTACTATTTTGGGTTCGTTGCTCATCATGTTTTTTTTACTCCTCTACCCCTGACTTGGATACATCCCTATGCCGGATTATCACATAATAGCCCTCTTTTCTTAGTTGATCCCCGATATAATTGGCCAGGACCACCGAGCGGTGCTGGCCGCCGGTACAGCCGATAGATATCGCAAGATTATTCTTGCCTTCGGCCATGTAATTGGGGATGAGAAATTTGAGGAGATTTAGAAACCGGCGGGTAAAAGAACGGGTGATCGGGTTTTGGAGCACAAAATCCTTGACCGCCTGATCCTCCCCGGTCATATAGCGCATTACCGGGTCATAGAAAGGATTAGACAGGAAACGGACGTCCATGACCATATCTGAATCCATGGGGATCCCGCGTTTAAAACCAAAAGATACCATATGAATAGTAAAGTCGTTGTCGGGATTTTCACTGTAGAGGCCCTGCAGTTTCTCTTTCAACAGCCGGGGAGGAAGATTTGAAGTATCTATCACTACACTGGCCTGTCCTCGCAATTCTTCGAGCAAACTGCGTTCGGCCCGGATCGAATCCAGCAGATGTCCCTCGCCGCCAAGGGGATGCGGCCGCCGTGACTCCTTGAAGCGGCTGACCAGAACATCTTCAGACGCCTCCAGAAAAATTATCTGATAGTCGATCTGGTTGACCCGGAGTTCGTGCAATGAGGAAGACAAGTCCTGAAAGAAGCTGCCCCCGCGCACATCGATCACCAGAGCCACCTTATCCAACCGGCCGTCCGATTGTAGTGCCATCTCAACAAATTTGGGCAACAGGACCGGCGGCAGATTATCCACGCAATAGTAGCCTATGTCTTCCAGGCAGTTGACCGCCTGGGTCTTCCCAGCTCCGGAATAACCGGTGATGATAATTATGCTCAGTGCCTGGCCCTTTTTCCCCATGTGTCATAACCTCCCCTGTCCGGGTAATTGACGACCCGGTCTTTGTCTATCCCCAGTGTTTCT
>JBLMZJ010000030.1:0-27252 GCA_050258735.1 Deltaproteobacteria bacterium
ATGTTACTAAAGCTATTTATATATGAGAACCATTATTTAAATAAACTGGGGGCCTAAATTATGTATGTTAGCTATGGTTATGCTGAACTTTATCTCCCCTACTCCCATTCATTAAAGGAAAAGAGGGGAAAGATACATGGGGTAACGAGTCGTATCCGCAAACGATTTAACGTCTCCGTGGCCGAGGTTGATCATAATGACCTCTGGCAACGCTCACGCTTGGGGTTTTCCGCGATCAGTCATGACATTGCTACCCTGGAATTGATTATAAACAGTATCCGGGATTCGTTGCAGGATTATAGTGATGAATTAGAAATGATAAATATTGAATATGAAATAGTAACTTATTAGTTCTGTGTTTCAATATTTTTCTGTTAATGTTTGGTTTCTTTAGATTCAAATTTTCAGTTATATCTTCTCTAGGTTACATAATATTAGTTATTGTCTACCTTTCAAACTATGAACAGGCCTTAGCCTGACACTTCATTCCTTGACCGCCATTATCTTCTCCCTTTTTTTAGCAGGTTTGTTGTTTAATGTGTCGAAATAAGTTTAGAGCTGGCAATTCTGTTATTTGCAATTTAATCAGGAAAGGAATGAAGTGAATTGAAAATACTATCTCATCGGTCTATTAGCGCTATCGTATCTTTATTATTATTCAGTGTTATATTTAGTTCTCCGGTTATGGCTGCCAGCGTCCAAACCAAGACTATCGCTCCAGGCACCAAATACGCCACTCCAATGTACATAATAGACAGCAGCAAACCTGGCCCGGTAGTAATGATAGTAGGCGGGGTCCATGGAAATGAAACCGCAGGGTACCGGGCGGCGGCTCAAGTTAAAAACATATCTATTAGTTCCGGCACTTTACTGGTCATTCCCAATGCAAACAAAAGAGCAGACGAACGCGGGGTTCGTTATATAAGCGGCGAAGGCGATCTGAACCGGGCTTTTCCCACCAGCAGTCGCGGCACCGGCAAAAACGCCCTGGCCCGAGATATTTATCAGACGGTACGTACATATAATGTTGACTGGTTGATAGATCTGCACGAGGGCTATGATTATTCGACCACACGCTCAAATACCTCGGTAGGTCAGACCATTATCTATTATCCATCAGGTAACGCCAGTTATATAGCGAGTCAAATGAGATTGGTTCTGAACTGTCTTATAGGCAGCTCATCAAAGAAATTCCAGCTCCTGCGTTATCCTATAAGCGGGAGCCTGGCTAGAAGTTCGGCTCAGTTTCTGGGAACCAAATCATTTATTGTGGAGACCTGTTCCAAGGCCAGTTTATCTACACGGGTCGATTATCATCTTAAGGCCGTTAATAAGTTTCTCAGTTGCTTGGATATGAAATGATCCTATCTGGTGATATGAGTTCTTCGGGTGCTGGAAACACTAAGTCTCCCCTGGGAGAGCGCGTTTCCGCGCCCGGTATTGGAGCTCGATCCGGCAACACGGGCTGCCGGTGTACGATATGATATGCTGGAATTGTTCTCTGCACTTCTTATTACCCGTCTCTGGGTTGATGTTCCAGCATTGGGCGTGATAGATGCAGGAACACTGCGAACCTCTGCCACCCCATTATAATTAGTACCGGTATTGGCGGACGAAGGTACCTCGCCACTGTAATCCCTTTTCGAACCGGCACCGATCTTCCAGCTTTTTCTTATATCCTGTGTTTCATCCCATATGGTTTCGCTGTTTATCATTCGAGGCAGCACATGAAGAATGTCAGCGTATTCCTGGTAAAGATCTAAAGATTCGATGTCGGACCATATTTCGGGGAATAGTTCACGGAAATAGCTCTGGTTCCCCTGGTAAAAAGCCTCCTGCGCTTCCGGATTATTAAGGTAGTTTTTATTCATTTGATAATATCTTGATCCAACGATCTTGGCCAAACACAACATAGCTGCCGTGATTTCTCGGGTAACCAACCAGCTCCCGGGGGTACGGTATTCAAACCCCCCATAATTCTTCAGTCTATAATCTCCGAGAAATCCATATTTCCTTCTTCTGCGGGCTGCCGAATTTGGATTCTCTATTAGGAAAGATATGATACCCAGGTAGTTATCCAGGATCCGCAGCAGGCCGCCATCGAGTTTTATATTGCTGAAATGGATATGACCGCCGATAGAAAAACCGGCAAAGGGCTGGCTGCCGGCTACCCACTTTAGGTTCCGGTATGGTGCCAATCTGGCGGCCTGGTCAAGACACTTCTTTATATTTGATGTCAGGTCGATCGGGGAATTTGCCGGAGCGGGACGAACCTCGGCAACCGGTCGCTGCTGCCGGTTGGGGACCCGTATATTGTCACAACCGATTTGGCCTTCACGTGGAAAAAATTGTGAAGCAGAAACCATTTTCCCGCTTTTGCTGTTAGCCAACATAAATTCCGGATCAGCACCGAGTTTGATATCACGGCCTGCCATTACCCAATCCAATCCATAGAGATATCTTATTTTATCTATGACTTTATCGAGGTCTTTCTCCCTCAGCTCGGGTGAAGCTTCGACCCCGGTCACTTTGAAACGTCTGCGGGCAGTGAAGTCTATATTAACCATTCCCAGGTCTAATCCCAATAAGGAAACTACTCGCCGGGCCATATCGGCTACTTTGTTGTTTTCGATTTCTTTGATGTACCTGGCTTTTTCTCCGTTCTTTTGCATAGTATTGACCTTGATAGATATCACTTCATGATCAAATACTATAATTGAATAAGTCCTATTGACGGATTCATTGCCCTGAGGTCCGTTATATATATTGTTAGCGGCCATGATCCGGTATATAGCGTCACTATCCTGACATAGCTTTATAGCCTGTAAGGTGTTTACCGTACGCCGCAGCCTTGATTCAGGGTCTGTGATCTCGATAACCATGTAATCCTGATCGCCGATGGAAGCCTGATACCCAGAACTCTCTTCCCAATGTTCCTTTAAAATACTATGCAGCTTTTTACCAGTTTCATTGGGCAGATAAACTATATTCAAATTCACTTAATCATCAATCCTCATGTACTTTTTGTAGCCGATATACCTGGCATAATCCATGAGATAATCGAAATGCCGGTATCTTATATCGTCCTCATCAAAGCTCGCAGGCTTGGAGTTGATCTCCAGGATCCACATCCGTCCTTCACGGTCTGCGGCCACATCTAATGACAATATAGCCAGATTGATACCCAGTTGCTGATCCAATATCTGACCTGCAGCTACAGTCGTATCACTCAAATTATTAAAAAAAGCCTTTACGGTATCCTGAGACGGACCGAAAACTTCGGTTAACACTTGTTGCAGGTCTGCCAGGTGACCACCGTTAGGTATATGGGTAACGAAACTGTTTCGCGCCGCAACTCTGGCTCCGGCTCCGGTAAACACCCATTGACCGCTGCCGTCTTTTTGAACCTGGCTGCGAATATCAAAAACCCTTCCCTGGTACGTTGCCAAATCAATACCTCTTTGCACGAGATACCGTTTATCCGATACACCGATGGCTTTAAGCTCCCGGTATAGGGACTCTAGCCCGCCGCAATGTCTGCTTTTATCATTTTTAGCATTCTCAGCCCGTGCATAAATAAAGCCTCTGCCATCAGGTCCACGGGTTACCTTAATGATTCCTTTACCCTTACTGCCATTACGCGGCTTCAGGAAGACTTCGCCGTATTTATGACAATATAGGTCAAGAGTACGCCTTGAAAATAAGTCGGTTTCCGGCAATAGATCATCGGCCTGGCCACTGCGCTTAAAAGCCTGATATACTTCCCATTTTTCTAGAAAACGGGTATTGAATAGCTCAAGATCCTTTTCCATCTCGAAGCGTCTTAATAATCTGCGGGTATATTCGGTATTTTCAATATTACGGTATAAAATGCGATTATATACGATATCAGGGAAGGGATATGTCCGCATGACCCAATTTTTGTTGCCAGATAGGACCAAGCCCTTTATAGTCCTCTGTTTCCAGTTAACATCTTCCAGATAGAAGAAGAAGAGGTCAACTTCTTTTTGTTTGGCATGCTGGGTCATCTCCCGAAAAATTCTAGCCTTCTTCCCGGTGGGTATACCCTGGTTGATGTTCTTGCCGCTGGTAAGGACGCCAACCAGGGCACGTACCGAAGCCCTGGTTCCATTCGCAGTTTGGGGATAGTCTGATTTGGGTAGTTTTGGTAAGGCAACTCCAGCTCTATTACGCGGCATTACATAACCCCTTTATATATCATTTAATGCCATAATATGAGCAAAGCTGGTCACTGGTGCGCATTATTATTATTAGTGTTTATGAAGGAGACATGTTCAAAAAAGAGAAGCTCCACAGGATATATCTGATCCTGTGGAGCCTGTTACGATGATGTCTATACGTTGAAGCGGAAATGAACTATCTCGCCGTCTTTTACTATGTATTCCTTTCCTTCCAGGCGAAACAAGCCTTTCTCCTTGACAGCTGTCATTGAACCAAGTTCTTTGAATTCGTCATAATTAACAACCTCAGCGCGGATAAAGCCACGCTCGATATCAGAGTGGATCTTACCAGCTGCTTTACGGGCCACAGTGCCTTTTTCAATAGTCCAGGCCTTGACCTCATCTTCACCAACCGTAAAGAACGACATCAGCCCTAAATGATCATACATTGTACGTGATATTTTTACTATACCTGCCTCGTCGATCCTCAATTCCTCCATAAATAGATCCCTTTCTTCGGGACTTAACTCCAGAATATCACGTTCAATACTGGCCGACACTTCTACAATCGGTAGACTGCGTTGCCCGCAATATTTGCAGACGTCTTCCTTACCCTGATAATCATGAGAGGCAAGCTGATTTTCTGAAAGATTCAGACAAACCAAAAGGGGTTTCAGCGTAAGAAACTGATAAGCTGTCAGAAGTTCATAGTCCTTTTCATTAAGATCGACCGATGATAGTGGTTGTTCATTTTCCAGGGCTTTCTGCAAACGTTCAAGCAAAGAAAGTTCTTCCGCCATCATTGCCTTCTTTTTATTGGCATTGATCCGCTCGATTCTCTTCTCAATAAGGTCGAGATCTGCCAACAGCAATTCATAATTGATCGTTTCAATATCTCGGACGGGATTTATATTATCACCATAGATTGGTACTGAATCGTCGTCAAAGAGACGAATCACCATTAATAGAGCATCAGCCTTACGAACCGAATCCAAAAAAACGGCAGCGGCTCTATCCGCCCCGGGAACCAGACCAGGAATATCGACTACTTCCATCTGGGCATAGGTGGTCTTCTTGGGTTTAAAAATGCCGGATAAATAATCGATCCTGCCATCAGGTATCCTGCCCATCGCCACATTAGCCTTGCTTCCGCTATGGGCTCTGGCAGTGTTCTCTGTCAATAGTTCAAATATGCTGGTTTTCCCAACCATAGGCATGCCAATAATACCAAGCTGCATGGATTATACTCCTTTGATATCGTCTTTGTTAACATAATATATGTTACAGTAAACTTATAGCTTTCATTTTCATAGGGAGATCTCTGAAATGGCGAGGATCATAAATATCCCGGTTACTGCCACTCCGATAAGCAGAAGGATATATCCCCCATTAGCACTGAACTGGTACAGACGTCCGGCATTGCTGATACTGAAAAAGAACAGCGCTACCGCCAGGACCGGCAGCAGAATTATAAAATGAGAAACACCGGAACCCGGATAAAACATCCCTAGATACGCTCCGAATATAGCGAGAAAAACTATGTTCAACCAGAACAAAATCTTATAAAACGGGTCTTCATACATATTTTCACCCTTTATTTCGGGATCTATCATATCCATGTCCACGGTTTTTACTTCATGGCCGGTTTTTTCTGCAATAAGGTCCAGCATAGTCTTCTCATCTTTTTGAACTGGAGTCAGACCATAAAAGCCATGACTACTTTTGATGTAAATAAAACCTTCCTGTGGCCGTGTCGCATACATCCTTACTGATCCTAAACCTTTGGCCATATATAATCCGATCATATGACCTGGCCAACCGGTACCAAACACGGAAAAAAGGTTGCTCTTTCCTTTGACCTGTATGATCTCTTCGATCTCACTCCAGGGTATTATGATATTCCTAATTCCCCAAATAATATGAAGCCCGTCTTCTTCGGTTTTATAGGCCATGTTTATTGAACTGAGAAAGAGATATGCATATACAGCCAGGAACAGAACAGCCGGTATGACCAGCATCATCCTGATAGTGTATAATTTCGGTTCATCCAGAGAGTAATTTATTCCCCAAAAGATGAAACCAAATATCAAGGAACCTGCGATTAGTGCGAATAGAATGCCAGTAGCCTTCTGAAGTCTGAATAACATTATATCTCCCCCTAATTCGTTTTTCCTATCTATTGTATATGTCCAGAGCAGATCATATCTGCTCATATTGCCTGCGAGGGCATCAGTAATCGTAGAAGCCGTGACCGCTCTTTTTCCCAAGATATCCGGCACGGATCATGGTGGAAAACAAGGTATGTGGACGATATTTGGGGTCTCGGAATTCGTTATAGAAAGTAAGGATAACTGAATAGAGGTAATCCAAACCCACCGAATCTGCGATCTCCAGAGGACCTTGCTGCATTCCTGCCCCCAGCTTCATAGCCAAGTCGATCTCTTCCTTTCCGGCCAGGCCGTCACCTAAAACGTGAATGGCTTCATTTAAGTATGGCACCATGATCCTGTTAACTATAAAACCAGGGTTCTCTCGCTTCACTACTACAGTCTGTTTTCCTATTTTTGAGCAGAAGTCCTGAGCCAGTTTCAGTGTATTGTCAGATGTAGCCATACCTCGCACCAACTCCACCAGCTTGGTGGCAGGAACCGGATAGAAGAAATGCATACCCATGACCTTCTCCTGTCGGTGAGTAGCTGATGCTATCTCGCTTATAGAAAGAGAAGAGGTATTAGTCATTAACACAGTATGGTCAGGGCAGATATTATCCAATTCCGCAAATAGCTGCTTTTTTACCGCCATGTTTTCTACGACAGCTTCTATAACCAGGTCCACGTCGCCTGCTATAGCCAAATCAGTAGTTCCTGTTATTCGACTTAATATTTCTTCCTTGTCATTGGCGGATAGTATTCTATGTTCTTCCCAGCGTTCAAGACCCCGCTTTATAGATTTGAGACCGTCTTTCACCAGACTGTTCTGCAAATCGCGCAGTACTACGTTATATCCAGCACGGGCGGCTTCCTGGGCTATGCCTGCCCCCATTACACCTGCACCAAGCACTGATATCTTCTTCAAAACTATTCCCCTTCCCCGGATCACTCAATATTTGAATAAATCCAAACTGTATTTACCCTATATGGTGTTTGTTCAATTTTTTATAAAGCAGTGACCTGTGAATATTCAATAATCTAGCGGCTTCATTGCGGTTGCCGTTACTCTGGTCCAGGGCATCCAATATAGCCTTCTTCTCGGCTGTAGCAACGATATCTGACAGACTCGTATTTTCAACCGCCAACTTGGGAACATGTTCAAATTTGGATCTCCGGGATGGACGATTGAAACAGGGTAGATGTTGTGCTTCTATCAATCCTTTATCGTCTTCCACAAAGTTCATGGCTCTCTCCAGAATATTCTCCAATTCACGAACATTGCCGGGGAAGTTGTAATTGGAGAGCAACTCCCTGGCTTCCAGGGTTATCCCGAAAACTGAAATCCCCAGGCGATCCGATATTTTTTCAATCAAGTAATCAGTCAGGTAGTGTATATCTTCTTTACGTTCTCTCAAAGGAGTCGTTTCAATATTCACCACATTCAAACGATAATACAGATCCTCACGGAATTTACCCTGCCGCACCAGTTCTTCTAGATCACTGTTGGTAGCAGCTATTACCCTTACGTCTACTTTAATCGTGCGTACACCGCCCAGCCGTTCAAACTCAAATTCCTGCAGTACACGCAAAAGTTTAGCCTGTATGCTCAACTGCAAGTCGCCGATCTCATCAAGAAATATGGAACCGCCATCAGCCAGTTCAAACTTACCTGGTTTGCCGCCTTTCTCCGCACCGGTGAACGCGCCCTCATTATAGCCGAACAGCTCGGATTCCATAAGGGTCTCCGGTATTGCGGCACAGTTTACTTTAATAAATGGCTCATTACAGCGCGGACTGGCATGGTGAATAGCGTGGGCCAGTAATTCCTTGCCGGTACCCGATTCACCCTGGATCAAAACGGTAGACGAGGTTTTGGCAGCCTGCGCGGCTACATTTCTCAGCCTTTTCATGCTTTGCGACATGCCTATGATCTCATTAAATGTATATTTACTTTCCCGAATGTTTTCCAGTTCCATCCGGTAGTATTCGATCCTCTTCTGGGCGATCCCCAGCTGACGCGAGTATTCGTTTGCTTTCCGTGCATCTGATAAAAGGTCGCGGCCCAGGATCTCCATCATGGGGATCGTGTCTATGATATGCTTGTCCCGGATAGTATCGACCATATTGCCCAGTACTTCGTGAGCGGTACTGCTGATGGACCTTATATATCCCTTTTCGTCGATACCGAACATGGCATTGCCCCGGTTATCGAAATTATAAGCCCCATAAAGCTTATAGCATTCACGGGAAAGAGCTGTCAAAAGATCACTGGCCAGCACCAACCCGATCAAACAGCCGTTTTCGTCTATAACCGGATAGTGGTGGTAACCAGTATCGACAAATAATTTGATGGTCTCCGACAGGTCCTGATCATCGGTAATAGTTAGTACATTGGTCTGCATAAGGTCGCCTACCGATGTATCCGGACTGCAGCTTTTCAATAAAGCTCTGATCAAATGGGGACGGGTAAAAAGTCCTTGTAACACACCATCTTCATCAACAACCGGTGCTCCGTATAATCTGCGTTTCTCAATCAAATGACAGACCTTGGCCAGGCTGTCACTAACGCGGAACGAACAAATATCTCTTCTCATTATTTCGCTAACCAGCATGCTCCTGCCTCCGGCGCTTACTTATCCCCGAAACTTATTCCAATGGATCGGGCAACACTTACCTCATTGCCTTCCGGATTCACCCTGCGAAGTTCCTTTATCGCCTCTTCAAGCGGGACCGTGTTTATATCATTGCCGCGCAAGCTGACCATAGTACCATATTTGCCGGCCATCAACGCATCGACTGCAGCTACACCATAGCGAGTCCCCAGTATCCGATCATAAGGTATAGGTGAACCACCCCGCTGGAGATGGCCCAGCACCGTGACTCTTATTTCTATATCTATCAAATATTTACCCAGATCCTCGGCCACTTTTTGGCCAATGCCTCCCAATCTTATCGGGTCATGACTGGTGGGGACCAGGTTCTGAACCACCATCTCGCCATTCTCCGGCGCAGCACCCTCTGCCACCACGATTATACTGAATTTTTTACCCTGACGGTACCGCTGGGTTATCTTTGCTATCACCGCTTCAATGTTGTATGGTATTTCTGGTATCAGAATGACATCGGCGCTGCCGGACAAACCTGCATGCAATGCTATCCATCCCGCGTACCGGCCCATTACTTCCAGCACCATAACACGGTGATGAGATTCAGCGGTGGTATGCAGCTTGTCCAAGGCGTCGGAGGCAGTATTGACAGCAGTATTAAAACCAAAGGTTACATCTGTCGCTGCCAGGTCATTATCTATGGTTTTTGGTACACCCACTATACGGACCCCTTTGCGGCAGAACTGGTTCGAAATATTGAGGCTTCCATCCCCGCCAATGACTATGAGGCCGTCCAGCCCAAGGTTTTTCAAATTGTTGATTGCTCGGTCAGACTGGTCAGTGGATTGGGTCTTGCCCTGGCTCTCTGTTAAGTAGTTGAAGGGATTGTCCCGGTTAGTAGTACCCAAAATTGTTCCGCCCAGATGACTGATCCCCGAGACATTGTGAAGATCAAGCTGGTTGTAGTTATTCTCCACCAGCCCCTTGAAACCATCAATAAATCCTATTACCTCCAGCCCATATTTAATAATGGCGGACTTGGTAACTGCTCGAATGACTGAATTGAGGCCTGGACAATCACCCCCGCCAGTCAATATTCCTATCTGGTTTATTTCCCGCATTATTCCCTCCAAACGGCTGGTAATTTTAGTTCTATTATTCACCAGTTACCGGCTGATTAACAAGTCAACCGGCCTATATCTTATACAATTGTACATCATTTCGGCAGCGGATGATGATTTTCCTTCTAAAAGCCCGCCAGGTAAACGCTATATTCAAGTGGTCGTTTAAAACTGTTGCGGATAATCGCCCTCGAGTATTCTGTCTCAGTTGTTTTACGCGGCTTGGAATTCACCTCGATCAGCCAGGGATGTCCATTTTTATCAATTCCGATATCCAGTCCGAGTTCGCCGAAAGTCCCATTCGTGGATTTCTCCAGAGTCAATGCGATGGTTTGGCAAAGTCCCTTGATCTCGCGGTTTTTCTCTTCAATGGTTTCTTTTCTGGAATACAAGTATTTAAGCACCTTTTTGCTAGGCTCCGCCCGCCCTCCGCTGCTTAGATTGGATACACTGCTGCCCGGCGCTGCTACCCTGACAAATTTTTTACTGATCTGCCATTCACCGCTTCCGTCTTTCTGATAAATGATCCTGATATCGAAAGGAGATCCGCGAAACGTCGCAAGATCCAGGCCTTGTTGAACGATATATTGTTTATCTTTACGAAGTTTTTTGGTCTTCTTCATAAAATCATCGGCATTTTCAGCCTGGGTACGCAAACGGCCCCGGCCGCGATTTACCACGTAGTTGATTTCCCCGCGTTCGTTTCTCTTTAATTTGACGATACCGTAACCAAGGCTGCCATTACCGGGCTTGACAAACAGCACCGGATATTTTTTCAGCATATCCTGCAAGTTTTCCGCATTCAGCAGCCTGGTTTCAGGCAGGTATGGATAAAGTCTTGGGTTGTTTATAAGCATCTGATGGACCTTCCACTTATTTAGAAAATGCGGGTTAAAATACTTTAGATATGGCTGGTTCATCAGACGGGCCTTGGTAGACCTTATAGAATCCTTACCTTCGCTTACTCTGCTGGATACCCTGTCATAGACCACATCAGGCAATGGATATATATCGGAGATCCAAACCCCTCGGTCAGCCGATATCTGCTTGTATACATAACCACGGGCGGTATTGTTTGACCAATTGATACTAGACGGCGTAAATATGAAAACCTGCCCGGGCACCATTTTCCCCATATTGCTAAGATAAATAATGTCTGCCTGAACGCCGGTAGGATCAAATTCTTCTTTATTGGGCAAAAATGTAGATAAAATACCAATAGTAGGGCCCAAATGTATATGACCATATGCGCTATCATAACGTATCTTCATTTGCTTAGGTCTTTTTAAGCATAGAGCCTGTGCTAATTTCGGCGATAATGAGAAGGAACTTATATTTTCTTTGCTGATATCAAGTTCGGCTGTGTGGACTATCTGACCAGCCCTGACTGGAATATACGGCTTTATCGGTAAACCCAGGCTTTGAGCCAATGCCTGTGAAATAGTAATCTTGCCTGCTGATTGCATTAAAGAGCAACACCCCATTCCCCTTTTTTTTGCTGCACACTTAGCCTGGCAGCTGGATGATTATTTGTAATATGATATGAAAAGGATGTTCCCTTTGCTAATATATATAGGAATCCAGTGAACAGATTGAACCCACCTGTTCCTAAAAGGAGTGCCCATCATGATAATGATGAGTGCCTGTCTGGCAGGCATCAATTGCAAATATAACGGGAAGAACAACCTGCACCCTGCTTTTAAGGCTCTGGCTGAAAACGGTGACGTATTGTTAGTGTGTCCGGAAGAACTGGGAGGTCTGCCGGTTCCGCGCAGTTCCAGCGAGATCTGCAAAGGTACCGGAGAAGACGTGCTGGCTGGCCGGGCAACGGTAATCAATCGGGAAGGAAACGATATCACCCGTCACTTTATAATGGGCGCCCAAACAGCCTTCGAATTAGGCAAAAATCAAGGAATAGATCTGGCGATCCTGAGGCGCAGGAGTCCTTCCTGCGGGTGCGGCAAGATCTATGACGGAACCTTTACCTCAACTATGCGCAATGGCGATGGTGTTTTTGCCGCTCTTTTAAAAAGAAACGCCATAAATGTAGTTAGTGACGAAGAATATCTGGAAAAGGAGTATAAATAGATGAAGGCTTTAAGTCTTTTCTCAGGCGGATTGGATTCGCAACTGGCGGTATGTTTGATAAAACAACAGGGTATCGATGTAGTAGGTATTAACTTCGTAACCCCGTTTTTTGGCGCCAACGACAGAACTATCAAGGCAGCCGATGACCTGGATATAAAGCTTTTGACTCCTGACATCAGCGATATCTATATCCCCAAAGTTTTGAGAAATCCGGTTTATGGCTATGGAAAGAACTTTAATCCTTGTATAGATTGTCATGGCTTCATGCTAAGGCTGGCCGGTGAAATGATGCCTGAACTCGGGGCATCTTTCCTGATTACCGGCGAGGTAGTCGGGCAAAGACCCATGAGTCAGAATAAGTCAGCTATGAATGCAGTTGTTAAGCTCTCAGGTCAACGTGGCTTTATCGTTAGACCACTTACCGCCAAACTCCTGGAACCCAGTGAACCCGAAAAACGCGGATGGATCGACCGTGATCGGTTACTGGACATAAGCGGCCGCAGTCGGACACGCCAAATGGAACTGGCTGAACAATTGGGTATTACAGACTATCCCTCACCTGCCGGCGGTTGTCTGCTTACTGACGCCGGGTATACCAATCGACTGCGCCGGTATTTTGGTTTTTCGGCTGATCCTCATCCCACTGAGCTGGCAGTGTTGAAACTTGGGCGGCATTTTTATCTGAATGATGGACTTCTCTTGATAGTCGGCAGAAATCAAAGCGAGAATAATCTGATCCGCAATAACATACTCCCCGGTGATTACCTGTTGAAGGTAATGGAACGTCCCGGTCCGTTGGCCATGCTTCGTTCCCCCGCTATGGTCAGCCAGGAGGATCTTGCAAGAGCGGCTTCAATAGTGGCCAGGTATAGTGATGCCCGTGACCTGGACTCAGTGATGGTAAGAGTTTTCAGTCCAGATTCTGAAAATGAACAAATGTTGTCAGTGGCACCAATGCCTGCAGATGTCGTTACTTCCGCAGGATCTGTCTAATCGAAAATAGACAGGTCTATCTGTTTAAACATTTCCTTATAGCCAGATATATCGGGGTGTCCACCGTCAGCCAGGAGCAATTCCTTCCTGAGCTGTCCGTATTGATCATAGAAAGCAGCGGCAAAATCGATTATGGGCAATACTTTCTCCTCGGCATAATTTCGCATCCATTGCCTGATACGCGAGATTAGCTTTTCCCAGTACTCATCATCTACAGCAGTAGGCAATCCGAGTATCACTTTGATTCCAGCCTCCATGGCCTTATCGACCATCTCACGGATATTCCAAACGATACGGTCAAAAGATTCAGCCATGATCACATCATTGATCCCGCCCATCAGAATCAAATGAGTAGGCTCGTATTTAAGCACTGAGCGTTCGAAACGATTCAGCATGTCTCCAGTAGTATTGCCATTGATTCCCTTATTGATCACCTCACAACCCAGGGCATCTCCTAGCATCTGGACCCAGGATACTGATGGTCCCCAGGGAAAACCGTAGGTTATACTATCCCCCAGGCAAACAATTCGCCAATCCTGCTTATTATTTTGCGGCAATGCTATCATCCCTCTCTGGTTCGACTTTGGACTAACATGCGATGAAACTGCCCTTTTCAACCTCCGCGATCAGATTGTCCTTTTGCAGACGATCGAGGTGTTTGATCAACATCAGTTTTTCCCAGAAAATCACCCACATGGTCGGATATATTTTATAGATAAGTCGGTTCCCGGCCATATCATGTATCGTCTGAGGTGCATTATTCTTCTTAAGGAAATTATATATATTGTCATCACGTTTAAGGATCCGATCCCGATACTCAAGCAAAATGGGCATGGGGTCGGTGATAACCTTGGTGATATGTGAAGATAGAATGCTCTTGGGCTTGAGCTCGATCACCCGGTTGATCGAATCGATCATCTGATCGGGATCAGCATATATTTCACCATACCACGGCCCCGCTTTGGTCAGACATATATCTCCGGAAAAAACAAACTCCCGGTCAGGAAACCAAAAAGCACAATGCCCGGCCGAATGGCCCGGGGTATGCAGAACCTGAATACGAGTAGCCCCCAGATCAATGATTTCTCCATCCTCAAATGTATCGTCTATCTTCATCATCTTTTCGAAATCCTGCTGGGAAAGGTTCATGTCGGTGACATTGGCAAAAACATTGTCGGGCATCAGTTCCTGCCACATATCAATCGAATTGTAATGAAGAAATTTCTGCTGGCTCTCAAGTGCCACAGCATCCAGGGGATGGATATAGGCCCTGGCTCTCTTGAACTTGGGATTTCCGCGAATATGATCGATGTGGTGATGGCTATAGAGGACCCGGTCAATGCTGTCGGCATCTATATCCGCCCAGGAGTCATCACTGGCGCCGGTCTCGATCAGAGTTTTTACATCGTCGTCGATATAAAGACAATTGCAGTAGGTAAACCCGGCCTCACTAATTACCTGGGCGAGCCGTCCATCAAGTCTCTTCAGCATCTAAAACTCCTCCCCTTAACCCCCTGGCTGCAAAACAGCAGGTGCAGCCTTCTCTCTATAGATCATTTCTATTTGGTTTTGTCCTCCAATCGCCGGATAACATCATTGAGCTTGATGATATTTTCACCGTATCCTGCCCAGTCTCCCTGCTTGAGCAGTTGATTGGCCTGATCATAGTACTGTCGGGCCAACTTGACCAGTTCATCTATATTTTCAGTGCCGGCATCCGCACGCTCAGGAGCTTTTAAATCTGGCTGCAGTACAGAAATCTGATTGTTTTCCCCAAACAGCCTCTTCAACGAGCGATCCAGGGATGGTTCCATGACCACCTTGTCGCCAAAAGCGGCAATGATACGCTTCAGTTCAGGCAGGCGGCTGTTTTCTGCCTGCAGATAGATCGGTTCGATATAGAGGATCGAATTATCCATGGGTATTACCAGCAGATTGCCGCGATAGACATTGGATCCTCTTTGGTCCCATAGGCTCAATTGTTGTGATATCTCAGTGTCCTGATCTATCCTGGCCTCTATTTGTTCCGGACCATATATGGTCTCCTGCTTAGGGAAATCATACACCAGGAGCTTACCATAGTTCTCACCATCCATCCGGGCGCACATCCAGGCTATCATATTGGAACGCCCCTTGGGGGTATACGGTAGCATCAATACATATTCCGGCTTATCTGACCCGGGCAGGCGCATGATGATATAGTAAGGCGACATGGTCTGAGTCTCGCTGCCTACCTTCTCCACTGGCAGCAGCCAAGGATCTTCTTTGTTATAGAATACCGATGGATCAGTCATATGGTAGGTCTTGAATATCTCGACTTGGACACTGAATATATCCTCCGGGTAGCGCAAGTGAGCTTTTAACCCATCAGGAAGCTGATCCAGAGGACGATATAGGCCGGGGAATATCTTGCTGTAAGTTTTTATGATGGGATCGCTGGGATCGGCCAGATAAAACAATATCTCGCCGGTGTAGGCGTCACAGGAAACCTTCACTGAATTGCGTATATAGTTGTTCCTGTCATCACCATAAGGCTGTGAGTAGGGATATTTATCGGTGATGGTATAGGCGTCCATCAACCAGTACAGATGACCATTGTCTCCTATTACGATATAGGGATCATTGTCAAAAGTGAGATAGGGGGCAATCCTAGTAGCACGGTCGACTATATTCCTGTACATCAAGACCTGGCTATTGTTATTGATATCTGATGACAGAAGCATCTTGTAATCCTTTAACACCCAGGCCAGGAGGATCCGGCGGCCGATCGAATTGATCCTGATTCCTTGTTTACCTTTGTATAATGAATAAACATTCTTGTCACCCATCGGATAATCGAATTCCTTCTGGGCTGTATTCACCATAACATAGGAACTGTCGCTTTCCCCAAAGTATATCTCAGGTCTTTTTATAACAAGATTAGTTGACGAACGTGGCGGCACATCTTTTACAAAGTAACTGGGGAACCCCTCCTCGCCGATCGCATTGACCGGGCTGACTACTGCTCCATAACCGTGGGTATAAAACAGTCGCTGGTTGACCCATGTCTTGGCTGTAGTCGGCAGTTGTTCCTGATCCATTTCACGTGCCGACAGCATCACCTGACGATAACTTTTATTTACCTGATAGCGGTCAATGTCCACATCGTTGAATACGTAATATGGGCGCAGCTGCTGCAAGTTGCGATAAGTAGTACGCAGCGGATCCCAGTCCCAAAGCCGTATATTCTGAATGGTACTGCGATTGCCAGCACTGCCTATGTTGAGATTATAAGAAATATTGAAATGATTGCTCTCAACCCGGTCCAGGTTGTAAGCCATGCGGGTATATTTTATTGCATTCTCGATATAAGGCTTCTCCTTGTTGAACTCATTGGGCTGCACGACCAGTTTTTGCAGTAGAGCCGGATATATCCCGTTCATTACGATGGCTATTACCAGCCATGCTCCCAGACTTATCAGGATCCAATTGAGTCTCTTGATAAAAAGATTGGCTATGATCACCAGAGCTACCGCAAGTGAAACTATCATCAATACTTTATAAGCTAATAAACGGCCATGGATGTCGGTATAAGCGGCACCGTAGAAAATTCCCGATGAAGAAAAGAGAATGTCATAAGTGGCCAGCTTATAACCCCAGGCCTTCAAGGCAAGGATCGCAACCAACAAGAAGGCCAGATGACCCTTGGCGAAGTTGAACTCTCGCCACTCACCGAAAATAATATCCACCGAGGCATTGACCATATATACTGCAGCAGTTGCGATAAGGGTAAGCACCAGGAGCGACATAAGTATTCCATAAATAAAATGGTAGAAAGATAGGTTAAAGAAGTAGAAGGCCAGATCCTTGTGGAATATGGGATCAAAGGTGCCGGTTGCTGCACGGTTCAGGAATTGCTGAACTACGACCCAATTCTGAGAGGAAGCCGAGCTGACCATGAGGGCTGCCAGCAAACTCACCACCAGAAAGACCCAGGTGGCACTCTTTCCCTGCAGGAAATCTCTCCAGGGTGATGTTTCCGGTTCCAGGTAGATTATTTCCCTGCCCTCAATATTTTCAGAGGGTCGCTCTTCCTCACGTTGATGTCGTCTGGTCAGGGTAAGATTCAAATAGAAAAGCAAAAAAGTGATCAGGAAAACCACCAAATACAAGCCTACCTTGTTCAGTAGTATGGTGTTGAAAACCCTGGCATAGCTAAGTGAATCAAACCACAGCCAATCGGCATAAAGTCCTGCAGCAACCGAAATAAGCCCCAGCAACCCAAGTACCAGTATCAGTTTTATAGTTCTGGAAAGACGCTTCCTGCCCTCTGCCATCACCAAACCCCCTTAATCGATAAATCTAAGTCAGTCTTGTTAATTTATTCATATACTTTCCTTAAAAGTGTGTCTTTACGCAGTTCGCTGCAGCTGCAGTCACGTTCAAGAGTTATGTCTCGTAAAAAGGAAAAAATGATCCGGCAAATATTTATGCCTTCCGTATAGAAGATTTCTGCCAGTTCCTCATGCTCCCAGGGCTTAACGATCCCTTCCGCATAATTGACCACCATATATAGTCCTGTATAACAGGCTCCTATCTCACGGGCCAGGTATACCTCAGGACAGATACTCTGCCCGACTACATCACCGCCGCCGAGCTTGTAAAAGTTTATCTCGGCCGGGCTTTCGAAATGCCTTCCGTCTGTGTTAACATATATTCCGCGATCAAAAACCCTTCCCGGCCAGTTTTTTTCCGCTATTCGGCTAAGTTCTGCTCTCATTTGCGGACATAGCGAATCTCGCATCACCATGAGGTAGCGATCACCAATACCGACATCCTGACGCATGGAGAAATCCATATAATCATTGACAATCACCAGATCACGTGGTCGAAGCAGATGGTTGATCGCCCCCACTCCACCTTCGGCTATGATCTGCTTGACTCCCGCCTGCTGTAGCACCCAGAATACCTGGCGAGAGGCATCAGCCCGGGTATTTCCCTTTCTCCAGCCATGCATACGGCAGGATAACACCCTTCTGGTCTCCCCCTTATTTTCGACCAACAGGACCAAAAACTCAGGGCTTTTACCGAAAGGGGTATCAAAGACCAGATTGGAGGTCTCCAATTTGACATAGTCAAGATTGAGTTCTTCCGGGATGTTAAGGTTAAGTGTACTTGAGCCCCCGATAAAGGCGAGATCACATTGCGGTATTTCCACCATTCCACTCCCCCGCTTAATACACTTGGAGTATTTCATACTCAGTATTGCGCAAGGCCGGAGTATAACCGGCATCACGTATTAATGCGATCATTTCTTCTTTCTGCATTTTATATACGGTTCCTGCCGAACGAACCACATTTTCTTCTATCATTACGCTGCCGAGGTCGTCACCACCGAAAAATAGGGACAACTGACCAATGCTTTTACCCTGGGTCACCCATGATCCCTGGATATGCTCGATGTTGTCGAGATACATGCGGGACAAGGCTAAAAATCTCAGGTACTGCAATGATGATATCTTATCTCCCATCAATTCATTGTTGCCAGGTTGGTAGGTCCATGGTATGAAAGCTCGGAAACCGCCAGTCTCATCCTGAAGATCGCGTATCTGCTCCAGATGATGTAAGCGATGTTCCAGTCTATCAATGCTCCCCATCATCATTGTGGCAGTAGTCTTCATACCTATCTCGTGAGCATTTTTCATGACATCCAGCCACTCAGCGGCTTTGATCTTATTGGGGCTGATATAGTGGCGGACCTCATCATCCAGGACCTCTGCTCCACCGCCTGGCAATGAATCCAGCCCCGCTGCCTGCAGCCTCAGCAGAGTATCCTTTATACTTAGTCCTGCCTGCCTTGCCAAATGAAAGATCTCGGGAGCGGTCAGAGAATGAATACATATATCATAACGTGCTTTTATAGACCTGAACATTTCCTCAAAATATTCAAGCCCCAGATCTTCGTTGAGCCCACCCTGGATCATGAGCTGGCTAGCCCCTAACTCAATAGCTTCTTCGATCTTGCTCATGAGTTCTGTTTCCGTTATGATATAGGCCTCCGGGTGGTCCTTATCCCGGTAAAAAGCGCAGAACTTGCAACGGCACGAACATATATTGGTGTAATTGATATTCCGATCGATCACAAAGGTTATCGGGGCGTTACCGCGAAGTTTATCTCTGAACTTGCAGGCTGCCTGAGCAAGATCAAGCAGATCGGCATTCTCATATAAACACCTAACCTCTTCTGATTTCATTCGCCTGCCGCTTAAAACCTCTGTCAATATCCTATTAACATCCAATCGGTTGCCCTCACTAAACTAAATATTTGAAAGCTAGGCCTTCTCCAAAAATAAGATCATTAATTTTTGCGTTATCTGCGTTTATAAAATCCTTACAACTCAATAAACTCAAGGGGCGGAACCTCGTCAATAAGCCCCAGATTGGCAGCTTGACGATAGTATTCCATCAAACCTTCCTGTTTACGGGAATCAAAATCGAAACCGATATGCTGGTAGTAGTCAACTAGATATTCTGGCGGGAAATCCTCCCATTGCGATGCCTTTTTGGCAACATCCTGCAGGTTTTCCAAACTGAACTGGATGGAATCCACAAAGGTCTGTTTGATCTCCCTGAGTTCATTGATATGTGTATACGCCCATTCTTTTCGGACCGCCCATACAGCAAAGACCATCGGCAAACCGGTCATATTTTTCCATTCCTGACCCAAATCATAGATATACAGTTTGTCTTCTGTTTTGTAACGGGTCCTCAGGGCGTCATCCCCTATCAGCAAAGCAGCATCCGCCTCAAGCAGCATGGCGCCCAATTCCGGAGCTGAGTTGAAATAATCCGGAGCCAGATTATAGTGCTGTGCCATTATGATACGAAGCAGGGCCTGTGAGGTGGCTGATATATTAGTCATGGCTATCTTGCGATGATGCAACTGCTCTATCGGAAGCTTGGAGAACAGGTAGATGCTCTTTATATCACCGTCTGCACTTATCGATATGTCAGGCATCAAGACGTAATCTCGATAGTTTCTGGCATAAGCGATGGAAGAAATCGCGGCCATATCCAACACATTGGCGGCCAGCATCCGGTTTAGATCGGTTGGATTGCCCTTGATCAGATCGATCTCCAGCAGGAACTTTTTCTCGATAAGTCCATAAAAAAGCGGAAAACAATTTATGAATTGAATATGTCCTACCCTCGGTCTCACCGGCAACTACTCCTTCAATATCATTTATTGATATATTTTTACCGTATTGTATAAAGTGTCTCTTTCAACAGGTATATAGCCTGATTCTTTGATCAGGGCAACCAGGTCCTCCCGCGTGATGCCCTTACTGGTCTGTGCGCCCGCAGCGTGCATAATCCTCTCTTCAACCACTGTTCCATCTATATCATCTGCCCCGAAATCAAGAGAAACCTGTGCTATTGGCAGGCCCAGCATGATCCAAAAGGCCTTGATATGCGGGATATTATCGATCATTAGCCGGGATATAGCGAGAGTTTTAAGGTTCTCGACCGCACTGGTCGTTTTTATGTTCGCCAGATGCGTATTATCCGGCAAGAATGGCAGGGGTATAAAAGCCTGGAACCCGGGCGCCTCATCCTGAAGGTCTCTCAGCCGGATCATGTGGTCTATGCGGTCACCGATGTTTTCAATATGACCATATAGCATGGTGCAATTTGTCTTGATCCCTAATTGGTGGGCTGTACGATGGACCTCAAGCCATTGATCGCTCATGGCTTTTTTGGGGCATAATTCACGCCGGATATCATCATTGAGGATCTCCGCTCCCCCGCCAGGCATAGATCCCATTCCAGCCTCTTTCAATCTCATCAGGACTTCACGGATGCTCAGACCGGAGATCTGAGTGAAATAGAAGATTTCTACTGCAGTAAACGCTTGAATATGAATATCATGATAGGCCTCGTGAAACTGTCTGACGACATCCACGTAATAGTCAAAAGGCATGTCCGGGTGCAAAGCGCTCACGATATGAAACTCGGTGATACCGGTACCTACTGCTTCAGCCCCATATTCAAAGGCTTCCTGTCGGCTCATCAAATATGGGCCGCCCGGTCCATCACTGTCTACGCCAAAAGCACAGAATTTGCAGCGTGAAACGCAGATATTGGTGAGATTGATATGCCGGTTCACATTAAAATAGACATTCCGACCCGATGCCTCTATCTTTTTACCGCGAGCCATCTTGGCCAGCCATAGAAGGTCATTAGATTTATATAAAAAAATGCCATCCTCTCTCGAAAGTCTGATGTTATTCTTCAATTTTTCTTCTATTTCCTGATGCCTGTCCATTATCCATCTCCCATTATCCAATAAAATAAATTAGTTGGTAATATTATATCAAATTAACCTGCTGCTATTTATATTTAGGAGTGCATTCGGCATATACCTTGACGCTTCAACAAAAGTTTCCTTAATAAGCATTTGTTGAAGCACAGAAAACGCCCCAACCGGGGCGTTGAACTTCAAATATCTGCAGTCTATTCATTTTCCAAGGCAAGCTTTACCAGAATGTCAACCAGCTCTGCATAACTGATCCCAACTGCTCGGGCTGCATCAGGGACCAGGCTCATGCCGGTCATACCAGGAATGGTATTGACCTCCAGAATGAATGGGTTCCCCTCTCTATCAACAATAAAATCGATCCTGGCTGTTCCCCGGCAACCTAATGCCATATAACAGCCAGCAGCGATGGCCTCTACTTTATCATTCACTTCCTTGCTGATGCGGGCGGGAATGATATGTTCACACATACCCGGAGTATATTTTGACTCATAATCATAGAAGTCGTTTTTGGATACTATCTCTATTACCGGCAGCACCCGTGGGTTCTCGTTGCCCAGGACCGCCACCGTCAGCAGGTCGCCATCAATAAATCTCTCTACTAATACCTGAGGGCAGAATTCAAAGGCCTGTTTGATGGAATCCAGCAATGCATCCCGTTCTTTGATTATATAGGTACCAATGCTTGAACCCTGCGTAGCTGCCTTTACTACAACGGGCAGCCCGTATCTATCCAAAAGATCATTTACGGCTTCCTGGCTGTCTTTAAACGTGCTCCGATTCAGTATAGTGAAATCAGCAGTCGGATATCCCTCATATATCAATAGCTTCTTGGTTATGATCTTATCCATGCATATTGCGCTGGCAGCCACCCCGGAACCGGTGTACGGGATCCCCAGTATATCAAGCAGCCCTTGGACAGTCCCATCCTCGCCATAGCGTCCATGCAGGGCGATAAAAACAACATCCGGAGCGATTTCGCCTATTTGACCGAGATTATCCCTGGACAGATCCAGAGTTACTGCCTCATATCCCTTCTCGAGCAGGGCATCGTATACTCCCTGACCACTTTTTAGAGATACCTCTCGTTCTTCAGACAATCCCCCCATAAGTACAAGAACCTTTTTCACCAAAATCACCGCCAATTCATTTAACTCTTGAATAATTCTATCTAAAACTATTCCAACCGCCTATGGTATATGCTTTTCTACCATAACATTTAAAATGATACTCCTCTTGCCTATGTCGTTCAAGGTTAGAGTAATATATGGAATACGCATCTTGTTTGGTAATTTTTACGCTCCCGGAGAACTCTGAGGGTGCTCTTCTTATAGGAAAACAGCCTTTCATTCTCAAAAACCCTTGAATGACAAAGTAATCTATGCTAATATTACTCTTGCTGAAAGGCAACGCAGGGGAGTAGCTCAATTGGCAGAGCATCGGTCTCCAAAACCGAGGGTTGGGTGTTCGAGTCGCCTCTCCCCTGCCATTAAGAAAATACACCGCGCTTTATGCGCGGTTTTTTCTTTTATTAATTTTTCTGACCCAGATAAGCTATTATCCAACTGGCAATTACGTTTAAAACCTCTTCACGGTCCGCTTGCTTTTCGTTCATGGTTTCGTGATAGAGACCAGGAAAGGTTTTATATTGTTTGTCAGCCGTACCGGCCGCTTTGAATATTTGTTCACTACCCGAGATATCAACGATCCTATCACCTTCCCCATGGATCACCAGCAAAGGCATTGCCAGTTCCGGCGCCCGGCTCAGGACCTGTTGGCTGTTATTCAGCATCTCAGTGTACCAGCGGGCAGTGATCTTATTATGGACCAAGGGATCATCCACATAGTCCTTGACCACCTGCGGGTCGTGGGAAAGATCGTCAGCCGAAAGCCCATTGGGGAAGGTGGCAGCCGGTGCTACCCGAGATAAAAATCTAGCTAATCTGTCCTGCCATCCAGGTACCGCTCTTTTGGGCTTGATACCAGCGGCTGACAGGATCAGGGCGTCAATGTCAGCAGGATGCTCAAGGGCATAACGCGCAGCAATGGCCCCTCCCATGCTGTGCCCGAGCATGATCAACGGAAGTTCGGGGTGTTGATTATGAGCCATGTCAACCAGGAGTTTCAGGTCTTCGATGTAATCCAGGAAATATTCGAGATGACCTCGCTTGCCTTGCGATCGCCCGTGCCCACGGTGGTCCACTGTGTAAAAGGAAATGTTCTCACCCTGCAAACGGTTTATCAGGTTGGAATACCTTCCGCCATATTCCCCCAGACCATGGACCAGGATCACCAGCCCCAGCGGTTTTTCAACTGTGCAAGAATGCCAGTATAGCGATATACCGCCCTTTCCTGATAAGTTGCCAGTACTCTCGGTGTAGTTTTCCATGGGCTTTCCCTCCCGGTGTCATTTATATTTCCCTTCAGATTTCGGCAAATTGACCACTATTCCTCCCTCCCTGTTCCAGATGCTAAATTATATTTATGTACAACTCAAAAAAGATATTTAAAGGAAATCATTAGCCGATGCGGAATTGATGAAGGAGTGATAAAAAGCTTCTGATTTAACTCTGAAAACCGGGAGGAGTTGCAAATGTTCAGGAACTACATTATGGCTATTGATCAAGGTACTACTGGCACAACTGTTCTTATTATCGATCATATTGGTAACGTCGTTTCCCGTGCTTACCGGGAGTTTTCCCAGATATACCCCCAACCCGGCTGGGTAGAACATGACCCGCTGGAGATATGGGAGGTCACCTGTCAGGTCGCCAAGCAGGCCTTGCAGCTCGGCAGCCTGACCGCACAGAACATCAGTGGTATCGGCATCACCAACCAGAGAGAGACTACCATCGTTTGGGAAAAAGCCAGTGGCCGGCCAATATGTAATGCAATTGTCTGGCAATGCCGTCGGACAGCCCCTATCTGTGAACAGATGAAGACCGCTCATCTCGATGACAAGATCAGAGCCAAGACCGGTTTGGTGATCGACGCTTATTTCTCGGCTACCAAACTGGCCTGGATACTGGATTCCACTCCCCAGGCACGTGAAATGGCTAAGAATGGGGATCTATTGTTTGGTACCGTTGATACCTATCTGGTTTGGAAAATGACCGGCGGTAAAGTCCACATCACCGACTATTCCAATGCCTCCCGCACTATGCTTTACAATATTCATAATCTGGAATGGGATCAGGAATTATTGGATTACTTTTCTATCCCGCAAAGCATGATGCCCCAGGTAGTTAGCTCTAGTTCGGTTTACGGTTATACCGATCCCGGATTGTTTGGTGACCCCATTCCGGTAGCCGGCGTGGCTGGTGATCAGCAAGCTGCATTGTTTGGCCAAACCTGCTTTGTACCAGGTAGTGCCAAAAATACCTATGGGACCGGATGTTTTCTGCTCATGAACACTGGTGGTCAGGCGATTGCTTCGCATCACGGCTTGCTTACCACTATCGCCTGGGGGATCGGCAACAAAGTCGATTACGCCCTGGAGGGAAGCATATTCATAGCAGGGGCAGCGATACAATGGCTGCGTGATGAAATGAAAATAATATCATCGGCGGCTGAATCGGAAAGTCTGGCCATATCCATATCTGATAATGGCGGAGTATATCTGGTCCCGGCATTTGTTGGTTTGGGTGCTCCTCATTGGGATATGTATGCTCGCGGGACGATAGTCGGCCTCACTCGCGGTGCCGGACGGGCTCATTTGACCAGAGCGGCGCTCGAGGCTATCGCTTATCAGACCTATGATATTTTAGATGTTATGGCCCGCGATGCCGATATAAATCTGGATTCCCTGAAAGTAGACGGCGGCGCGGCAGCCAATAACTTCCTTATGCAATTCCAGGCTGACATGCTGGGGGTATGTGTAGAACGACCACAGGTAACTGAAACTACGGCCATGGGAGCTGCTTTTCTAGCTGGCCTGGCCACCGGTTACTGGAAGGATTTCGATGAATTGAAGGCTATCCGCCAGGTTGATAAAACATTTATGCCCCAGATGGAAAACGGGGCACGCTGTCGACTCCTTAGTGGATGGCAGCGAGCCATGAAATGTGCCAGGAGTTTTCAGGCAGAGGCTTGATATTAATCGGGGCAAAGGATTATTTAATATGACCTAATTGAATGCGGGGAATCGATTCCCCGCATTTTTACATGCTGTCCTGGCCCAATAGCTTTACAAATGATAATAGGTTTTAAAATTGCATGTTTTATACTTCTAAAGAGTCTGGGTTGGTACCGCCAGTGCTGCACCCTCCCCTAACACAATATCTCTTACTTTAATGTTTATATTCTGTTTGATTCCCTGCAGTTCATCTCCACTGGTGGTAACGGTGTAGTAAGTGATAAGAATATCAAGACTGCTGCCATTGAATGAATCGAAGGATACCGTGGAGTTATCCTTCTCCAACCCCGGATAGGCCATAAGCATCTGCCTGATTTTCTCTATAATTACTTGCACCTTCTCCCCATTGGTATCTGGAGACAGACCGATAAAAAACGTTACCTTTCTTCGGTTCATTCTGGACAGGTTGGTTATGGCCTCATTGCCTAACATTGAATTCGGAACTGTGATCAATGATTGATCCCCAGCCCTGATCCGGGTGCTTCTAAACGAGATCTCCTCGACTGTCCCCTGTACCTTACCGGCTGAGATGCGTTCACCAATAGTAAAAGGCTTCTCCATCAAGATCACTACCCCGGCAAATATGTTTGCCAGCATATCCTTGGCGGCCAGGGCAAAAGCGAAACCGCCGAGACCCAACCCGGCAACGAAACCATTGACATTGAATCCCCATTCGTTGGCTACCAGAACGATTGCCAGAGCTACAACGACAAAGCGCAGGATTTTAGATAGGAATGGTATCAGTATGGGGTCCAGACTGATCCTCGTCTTCAGATCTTCGGATATGAGAAAATTTGTATCACAGAAGCTGTAAAACCCCCAGCATACAATGATTATAAGCAAAGATCTGAATATCGTCAGGAAGGCTATGTCGGCCTGTTCGGAAAACGGCAGATAACGCAGGGTGAAGTATATCCCTAATAATATTACAAAAGCCCGGACCGGCTTGTGAAAGGCCTTTATCATGTTCTCCATAGTCTGGTTGTTGGCCTTCCTCAGCAATCTGGACATCCAATTAAAAACCAAGCCATTGATCAGTTCTTCCAGCAAGAGAAAGCCGATGATTATTGCCAGCGCCATAATAGCGTCCTTCATAATAACTGAAGTGCCGCCTGACCCCAGGAGATTCTTCAGACTATCCATATCTATCTTCATCCCCTTTTTGATATAACGCTGATAAACCATTTTGTTCCGGTATGAAAGCTGTTCAGTTAGTTCATAATCATAGGAAGAAATCGTGGAGGTTCATCTGTGCGCTATATAAAAACCTTGTTTACTCTTTCTGGTCTTTCCGGATGCATTGTTTTCTTTTCAACTTATGGTTATTTTGCCACTTGCAATTCATTATATATGATTGCATTTTTGCTATCCAGTGTAGCACTCACATTCAGTCTCTATTATCTTTACCAACACAGTCTTAGTGCTAATAAGAAAGACTTCTTTTTATACTTTATCGATAACTCATCTGCTTCCCGTGATTTGTGGGCCAAAGATATCATTGACCGCAGATACCGCAGATATTGAAATATATTTATAACATAATAATCTCATTAAATAAAAAAGAGGGTCGTTAAGACCCTCTTATACTTCATTCCTCTATTTTTCCTTCTCTTCCCTCTCTTGGCGGGCTTTCTCGATGATCTTTTCCGCGTTCTGGTTTGGTACCTCTTCATAATGGTCAG
>JBLMZJ010000031.1:0-3975 GCA_050258735.1 Deltaproteobacteria bacterium
AACATTAATGATCCTTTTAAAACTCAGGTAATCATTATGATTGACCGCCAGGCGCAAATAAGCCATCATATCCTTGATCTCTTTGCGTTCGAAAAAACGCCTGGCTCCCACGATCCGGTAAGGTATGACCTTCTCCAGCAAAGCCTCTTCCAGGACCCGCGATTGGGTGTGGGTCCGGTAGAATATAGCACAGTCGCTGTACCTGGCCCCCTTTTCCGTGACAAGTTCCGCAATAGTGTTGGCTATAAAACGGGCCTCCTGATAGCCATTTATGGCGCAGAAATGTACGATCCGGTTCCCGTCACCCCGGGTGGTAAAGAGGTTCTTTTCCTGACGTTCCTGGTTGTTTTTGATAACGGCGTTGGCGGCGGTCAATATATTCTGGACGGAGCGATAATTGGTTTCCAGTTTGATGACACTGGCATCAGGATAGTCATGCAGGAAGCGGTTGATATTATGCGGCTCGGCCCCCCGCCAACTATATATGGATTGATCAGGGTCGCCTACGGCAAAAATGTTGTGATGGCCGGAAGCCAGCAGCCGTGCCCAGATGTACTGAGCATAGTTGGTATCCTGGTACTCATCGATCAATATATACCGGAACCAGTTCTGGTATTTCTCCAGGATATCCGGATACTCGCGGAAAATCTTGATACAAAGCACGATCAGATCTTCAAAATCCAGAGCATTGGACTCTTTAAGCCGTGTATTATACAATCGGAAGACACGCTGGCGTTTTTCCTTGAGAGACTGCGGACTGGCCAGATTGCGGAAATATACCTCTGATTCCTGCAAACTGTTTTTGGCCTGTTTGAAAAGGTAGAGCATCTCCTCAGGCCTGGTCTGATAATCGCCGTCCTCTTTTAGCAGCGCTTTCACCAGGGCTTTGCTGTCCGCATCATCTACAATAGTAAAATCCTTCTTATAACCCAGGCGATCGATATCCATGCGCAATATACGGTAACAGGCGGCATGAAATGTCTGTATCCACTGACCGTTATACCCGGTTATTATGCCGGCTACCCTCTCACGCATCTCACCAGCTGCTTTGTTGGTAAAGGTGATGGCGAGTATCTGATGCGCAGCAACCCCTCCATCGACCAGATTGGCGATACGGCTGGTGAGCACCCTGGTTTTGCCGCTGCCCGCTCCGGCCAGAACCAAACAAGGCCCTTCGCGGTGCAGTACCGCCTCCCTCTGTTGTTCGTTGAGTCCTTCAAGTATATACATTTCAAATACCTTTCAACTAATAAACGTTAAAGCTCTGATCCATAAAGTGAGTTATCACCATAAAAATATCCTACCATGAAATCGATCGTGGCAGGATTATTATCTGTTTTCTATTTTACTGTTATAAAAGCTGGATAAACCTCTCTACCAGCAGGGGATCAAACTGGGTACCAGCTGCCTGGCGCAACTCAGCTACGGCTTCTTCATTACTCATTGAAGGACGGTAGGGCCGGTTGCTGGTCATGGCATCATAAGCATCGACAATGGACAATATGCGGCACTCAAGCGGGATATCGTCCCCGATCAGCCCCAGAGGATAACCATCTCCATTCCACCATTCATGATGTTTCAGGATCCAGTCAGCCACCAAAACCAACTCAGGAGCTGAAAAAGCAATTCGGTTACCTATCTCACAGTGCCGGCGCATTTGTTGGATCTCCTCCTGATCCAGCGGGCCCTTCTTAAAGAGAATGTCATCATCTACCCCGACCTTGCCAATATCATGGAACCGCGCCAGCAATTTCAGTTCATTTAAGGTCCTCTCTGGGAGTTCCAGAGCATTTGCTACCCGAAGTACCAGGATCTCCATACGTTCACCATGGCCTTCGGTCATAAAGTCCCTGGTCTCAAGTGCCTTGATCAGGGTCTGGATGATGGAACCCCTGGTACTGAGCTTACTGCGTAGCTTATCATGATACATGTTGTTGTCGGCTTCTTCAAATATACTACTCATGCTGGCCGCCTGGTTCTCCTTTACGGCGTAGCCCAAGGAGATCGACAAATGCATTTCGGGATACTTTACATTGTAAGCCTTGATCTTATCACGGATACGTTTAATGGCATGATCCATTTCCTGTCTGCAGGTATGTGGAATGAGGATAGCAAACTCATCTCCGCCCACCCTGGCCACTATATCACCCTTCCGGAAACAGTCCGCCAGGATACTGGCTGCTCCCTTGAGCAGTTTATCGCCGCGCTCATGTCCCAGAGTATCATTAACGATCTTCAGACCATCCACATCTGCCATGATCAGGCCGGCCCCTGTATATTCCTCACCATCCATCATCTTCATCTGTTCCTGGAAATAGAGCCGGTTATAAAGCCCGGTCAAGGCATCATGGATACTGAGATAACGCAGCCGCTCCTCGGCCTGTTTGCGGGCAGTCACATCCCGACCGACGGATTGGTAATCAAGCAGTGCGCCCTGATCGGTGAATATGGCCCGGTGGGTCCAGGAAAGCCACCGTTCCTGTCCCCCGGGCAACAGCAGCTTGACCTCGCCATTAGTCACCGGATTAAGAAGGCTGAGGTCGCGGATCTGTTGATTTATCATCTCCCGGTCCTCGGCAGCAAAAACCTCAATGAAATCGCCGCCAATGATCTCTTCACGGGTACGATTGAAATAACGGCAATAAGTTTCATTGACGAAGATTATAATGCCATCCGGCAGGTACCGACAGATCAGTTCAGTCTGATCCTCAACAATGGCCCGATAACGGGCTTCACTGAGCTGCAGGGCTTCATCGGCCCGTTTGCGGTCAGTTATGTCCTGCATGGAAGCTACACTTTTGGTGGAGCCGGGGATCATAGCGATCGTTAAAACCACATCATGCAGCTGTCCGTATTTAGAAACAAGTTTGAACTCATAATTGCGGGGAGCACGGCCTTCATATAACCTGCGCAAGGTGTGATAACCTGTCATTTTCTCCAGGTCGTCGGTTGCCACGACCGTATCCCACTTGATCTTTCCTTCGATCTCTTCTTTGGAATAACCGAGCAGCCTCTCCGTCTCGGTATTTACCAGGGAGATGGTCCGGTCGTCATCGATTATTATCATAGCAGTGCCGGTAGTCTCAAAAATCGTACGGTAAAGGTTTTCTGATCGGGCCAGGGCTTCCTGTGCGGCTTTGCGCTCGCTTATGTCATGGATTATTCCCCTAAAACCAACCACTCTATTATCTTCTTTGATCGGCAATACAGTGGTTTCGACGAAAAACTTTGAACCATCTTTGCGTGGCACCTGCCAGTCCAGTTCCTTTACCGGCCGTCCGGTAGTATATACCTTACTGAAGGCTTCGAACAGCTTAGACGAGTTCTTCTCATCCATCAAGACCCGATAGCTTTGTCCCAGCAATTCGTCAGGTTCATAACCCAAAACCTTTACCAGGTGCGGATTGAAAAACTGCAGGTGACCAGTATGATCTACCTCAAAATACCCGTCTTCTATACTCTCCAGGATACCGCGGTACTTCTCTTCACTCTTCTGCAGTTCCCACTGGGCTTTCCTGCTCTCTGTGGTATCACGTAATGATTCGATGGCCCCCAGCAGGGCCCCATTATGATCATATAAAGGAGAACTCTTGCCATTAAGATATTGAATGTGATCCCCGGCATTGGGTATCACTGATTCGATCTCCAACACCCGTTCACTATGCCTTATTAGGACGATCTCTTCGTTATCATCCAGTTCCCGGTTTTCCAGAGCCAAGTCGATAAGCATCGGACGCCGGGTCCCGTAAAAGACCCTGGAATATTCACGGTTGCCCTTGCCCAGTATCTCCCTTACCTTAACCCCGGTCAGCTCTTCAATAGCACGGTTCCACATGGTGACCATACCATTGGCATCAACAACAAAGGTAGGATCGGGAAGAAAGTTAAATATGGCTTCTATCTTCTGGTGAGAACTGGCCAAAGCCAGCTTGTTGCTTTCGGCTTCATCCAACTGCTGGATCAGCTCTTCCTCAG
>JBLMZJ010000032.1:0-2766 GCA_050258735.1 Deltaproteobacteria bacterium
TCAGGATTATAAACGAATAAAGCAGGGGATAAAACAAACCGGGTGAAGTGAAATAGAGCGAAGGCGCTCGCAGGTAGTGGTTCAGAAAACGAAAACCCGTGAACCAGATGACAAAAGCAAGGAAAGCTATGCCATCCCTCTCCTGTCGCTTCATGATATATACGGCCAGAATGGTTCCCAGCAGGGCTGCTGCCAGTTCGTACAATTGGGTCGGATGAACCGCAGACGATCCAGCCAGGGGCAGTCCCAGAAACAGCGGCACCTTCTGCCCAAAAGCCAACTGATAGTTGTGGGCAAAACTGCCGGTCGGGAAAGAAACGCCCCAGGGCAGGTCAGTGACCTTCCCAAAACAGCAGCCGTTGAGATAACAGCCTACTCTCATAACTGCTATACCCAGAGCCAGTCCAATCACCACGGAGTCTGCCAGACGCCGTAGCGGCAACCTGAAAAGCAGGCAGGCCAGACCGCCGACCGCCACAGTCAAGATTAGGCCTCCGTAAATCGAGAAATAGACCATCTGCAGTTTCCACAACAGCTCTGGGTGTTCCATCCAAACAGTACTGTGGGTCACTAAATACATGACCCTGGCCCCGGGCAGCATCGCCAGGGCGGTGACTGCCAGCCAGGCCAAGGTCCTTTTGGCGGGAAGCCCGCGGTGGGCCGCCACCCGGTAACCGATAACGATCACGGTGACGGCCGCCGCCAGCATGAAAAGGTTATAACTCTTAAGCGTTAGGCCGTGCCGGGCCAGAGTCAGATCAATATATGGATGCATCCTCGAACAACTCGCTATTTCTTCGCAGTAGTCTTTTTAACTTCCTTTTTCACTTCCTGTGGCTTCGGCGGAATCACCTTTGAACAGGTCCATTTCACCTGGATGCTGGTTCCGCTTCCGTTCCCCTGCCCGGTTCCGTTAATAACATAGATCTGTTTATCCTGACCGACTTTGCCTTCCAGATTGAAAGATGCGCCGTCCTTGCTGGTCGTAGCCCTCAACTTGCCGCTGCTATAGCTGCAGTCGAAGATTATTGGCTGGCTCGCTTTCCCATTATTCATAATAGTCATATTCATTCTGCCATTGCCAGCCTTATCGATGTTCATCTGATACACAGCGGGCAAAGGGGTGTTGACCAGAGCCTTAAGCACCTCGGGGCCGATACCCTCACATCCCGGCAAAAGATCTCCACCCGATTGAGCAGTTCCGCTGTTTCCATTGCTTGAAGCCTGCGGAAGATCGAGTTTAGTAATGGTGAAGCTGCCGCTCCACTGGCCATTCATTTCCTCCGGTTTGGGGAAGAGGTCGATGCCGAATTTAGTTTTGACCATCTCGGCGTACTTCTGCCAACCGTCAGGTTGGGCATACCAGGCCTGGGATAGCTGTACCAAATCGGCATATGAAATATTGGCCTTGTTAGAAAATGCACCATCGGTCAAGCCCTTGCGTCCGGTATCCTTGAGTATCTTATCCTTCAGATGGATCAGGATATCCAGGCGCTGTTCGACGCTGTATTGTTTGTCATAGCCAAACATGCCTTCCTCCAGCATCTTGGACTCTTTGTATTTGTCCACCAGTTCCTTTAACTTGGCCTGCTCGGCCTCTACCTCTTTGTCGTCCTTGAGCCTCTGCTTGAATTGCTTCTCCAGGTCTTTCTTGACCAGAGCCCGGATATTATCCTGTTCTTTCTCGGTCAGCGGCGGATAGCCGGCCTCGCGCCGCACCTGCTCCTGTGCTTTGATAGCATCTATACACAGCTGCCGGCTGACGCCCTTCATCTGATCCCATACATCATTGAATTCTTCCTTTTGCACATTGTAGCCCCAGAAGGGGATCTTGCTGGAGGAACCATTCTTGTAAACCTGATACGCCGCCTCTACCTCGGCATTCCTCCAGCTATCGATCTGAAGCTGCACCGCGGATGCCGCTATCTTTATGGCAGTAGTGGCTATGAACTGGTCGGACAGGTGCTCACCCATGATGCGCACCGCCTCCAGCTTGTTACCCGCAGACAGGGCTCCGGCGGCCTGGCTGGCAGCCTTCACGGAACCGACGCCAAAATCATCAGTGATAGTGCCTAAAGCCCCTTGTAATTTGCTCTCCGGAACGATCTCTACTATCTTCTTACAGGCCAGCAGGTTTATCTTCTCATTAAGATCGCTTACCTGATCCACGCTGGTGCCATCAGCATAGGCACCCTCAATATTCTTTCTGATATCGCCCCACTCACCGTCTTTGAGCAGGCTGCCCAGCACCTTCATTTTCATGCTTTCATCTTCTATGCCCAGCTTTTCAGTCAGGATGTAATCGATGACTTTGCCTGCTGCCTCATCAAATTTGGAGTTGACCGCGCCCTGGGCCCAACTGGTCAGGGCTTCGTTCTGGGTCCACTTCTTGAGTCTCTCATCAACACTGATCTCGCCATAACCGAACAGACTGAAGTGATAGGTGGCGAAGGTTAGAGTCCCCGCCTCCAGATCTACCTTATCCGGTTTGATATAATCCCACTTCTCACCATCAAAATAGGTGACCCATACCTGTCCAGGGTCCTTGCTCTTTACTGCCGCTTTATCGATTTTCATAGTGATGGTGACCGGCTCGTTCAGGCGAACTCCCGCAGCTTCACCGGCGGAAATTTCGATAGGAGAACCCAATGGGGTGACTTCCTTGCCCACTACTTTAGGTACTTTCTCGGGATTGACTATGGTAATCGGGGTAGCTTTATCAAAGGTCTTGCCGGGGATGGTGACCTGTACCTTTTCGGTGTCAAG
>JBLMZJ010000033.1:0-12710 GCA_050258735.1 Deltaproteobacteria bacterium
GCTATAAGAAGGTCGGCGAATCACTGGTCAAACTTCTGAATCAAGCTGGAGTAAGCTTTGGTTATCTGGGAACTGAAGAGTACTGCTGCGGTGACTCTGCCCGCCGTCTGGGCAATGAGTATCTCTATCAGACTCTGGTTAACCAGAACCTTGAATCCTTTAACAACTATGGCGTCAAAAAGATCATTGTGGTTTGCCCGCATGGTTACAACGCCCTGAAGAACGAATATCCGCAGATGGGCGGCAACTTCGAGGTTTACCACTATACCGAGATCTTGGCCAAACTGGTGGCCGAAGGCAAGCTGAAACCCAAGAAGGGATTGGGAGCCAAGATAACCTATCATGATTCCTGCTTCCTGGGTCGGCACAATGAAGTTTATGATCAGCCCCGTGCGGTTCTGAAGACTGCTGGCTGCAATCTCGTCGAGATTGAAAAAGGCAAGAACTTCGGCTTCTGCTGCGGCGCCGGCGGCGGCAGAATGTGGCTGGAAGAGCATGCAGTTGATGGCTACAAGCGCATCAACGATACTCGTACCGACCAACTGCTGGTACCCGAGCCCGAGATGATCGTAACCAACTGCCCGTTCTGTTTGACCATGATTTCCGATGGTGTCAAAGGCGCCGAGAAGGAAGAACAGACCAAGGTCTTTGATGTAGCTGAAGTGCTCTGGAAGACCATGGAATAATCGATCAATAATAAACAGCCATACCTTTTAACAGGTATGGCTGTTTTTTTTTAATAAGTTTTTTAAATATTCTGTTTGAAGGAAATAACAAGAAAATATCGAAATTAACCTCCATAGGGACAGCCCATTTTTCTTCCTTTGGTGGGAATGCAATTTTGCATTATATCAGTTATCATTAAAGGTAGATATCAGATTCAAAATTTTTTGGGGGGTATTGTAATGTCGAGAGAAGTGGTAATCGTAGGAGCATGTCGAACACCGGTAGGGAGTTTCAACGGGACGCTGAAGGACACGCCAGCGGTGGAACTGGGAGCCATCGCAATGGCCGAAGCGGTCAAGAGGGCGGGCATCAAGGCAGAACAATTGGATGAGGTGATATTCGGCTGTGTTTTGCAGGCTGCCCAGGGTCAGAACCCTGCCCGCCAGGCTATGATCAAGGCTGGCATACCGCAGGAAGTAACTGCTTTTACCATAAACAAGGTTTGCGGTTCTGGTCTGAAAGCGGTAAGTCTGGCAGCCCAGGTGATCAAGGCCGGAGATGCCGATATCGTATTGGCCGGTGGTATGGAAAGCATGAGCATGGCTCCTTATGCACTGGACAAGGCCCGCAGTGGTTATCGTATGGGCCCGGGAAGCCTGATCGATTGCATGATCAAGGATGGCTTATGGGAAGCGTTCAACAACTATCACATGGGAATAACAGCAGAGAACATCAACGAGCAGTGGGGCATTACCCGGGAAGAGCAGGATGAATTCGGCCTCCGGAGTCAGGAAAGAGCCCTGGCCGCCATCGCATCCGGCCGCTTTAAGGATGAGATCGTACCGGTGGTCATTAAGACAAAAAAAGGTGAGGTCGTATTCGATACTGATGAATATCCGAAAGCTACTACTTTGGATAAAATGGCTTCGCTGAAACCCGCGTTCAAGAAAGACGGCAGTGTTACCGCCGCCAATGCATCAGGTATTAATGATGGCGCTGCTGGCTTCATTGTAATGGCCAAGGAGAAGGCTGATGAACTTGGACTCAAACCGATAGCTAAAATAGTCAGCTATGCCTCTGGCGGAGTGGATCCCAAGATCATGGGAATTGGACCGGTGCCCGCCAGCAAGAAGGCTTTGGAGAAGGCCGGACTGACTGTTGACGAGCTGGATCTCATTGAGGCCAACGAAGCCTTTGCTGCACAATCGATCGCTGTAGGCCGGGATATGGGCTGGGGCGATAAGATGGATAAGGTCAATGTCAACGGCGGAGCCATTGCCATCGGACATCCCATTGGAGCATCCGGCGGCCGCATCCTTTGTACATTGCTCTTTGAGATGCAGAAGAGACAGTCCAAGTACGGCCTCGCCACTCTTTGCATCGGCGGCGGCATGGGCACTGCCCTGATAGTGGAAGGTATGTAACATATAAAAGAAGACTAATAGACGCAGTACTGCGTCGCACGCAGATTTAGATGACTGACGCTGATCGTTTCCAGATCAGTTTGTTAATGGTATACATAAATCATAATGGTCTGCGCGATTGCCCTGCGGGTTTCCCGCAGGGCGGAGTAAACATCGAATTTTATTGCGGCAAACAATAAAGGGGGGTATTTAAGTGCCACATAATACATATCTGTATCAAACAAGAGATATAAAGTTCCAGATGAAAGAATGGCTGGACATGGAGAAGCTCCTGTCCCTGGATGCTTATAAAGACTACTATGGATCAGATGATCTTGACGCCTTTATGGACGTCAACTTTAAGATATGCCGGGATGTTATCTGCCCGGCTAACAAAGAAGCCGATGATCCCGGTTTTCAGTTCGTCGGTGGGAATGAGCACGCTGTAAAAAGCCCGGATGTTTTCAAGACAATATATGCAACTGTCATGGAAGCCGGTTTGGGGCCACAGTTTGGCGACCGTGAATCAGAAGGCCGCATGCCGCTGGCATGGTATGCTCCTATCCTGGAAATGCAGGTCGGTGCATCCCCGGCTATGGTCATGTTGTGGTGCCTGACCCAGGGTGCTTCTACGGTTATCCAGTATAATGCTGCACAGAGGTTCAAAGACCTTTATCTTCCTAAGATGTATGCCGGTGAATGGGGCGGTTCCATGTGTCTGACTGAACCCGGCGCAGGTTCCGATGTCGGCGCGTGCTCCACCAAGTGCTTCCCCACCGATACGCCGGGTCTTTACAAGGTAAAAGGCCAGAAGTGTTTTATCACCACTGGCGATAGTGACTGCGTAGAAAATATAATTCATCTGGTCCTGGCCAAAACTCCCGACGGCAAAGCGGGCACCGCCGGTATCAACTGTTTGATGGTACCCAAGTTCTGGGTCGACGACGACGGCAACATCACCAAATGGAACGATGTGACCACGGTTGGCATCGAGCACAAGCTGGGCATCCATGGTTCGGCCACCTGCACCCTGGCCTTTGGCGAAAATGATGATTGCTACGGCTGGATGATCGGCGAAGGACCGGTAGACGGCCGCGGGAAAGGTATGGCTCAGATGTTCCAGATGATGAACGAGGAGCGCATCAACACCGGTATCTTCTCCCTGGGTACTTTTGGAGCGGCTTACTATGCAGCTCTGGAATATGCCAAAGTCCGCGTTCAGAGCCCGCACGCCTCAAATCCCAAGGGACCGAGCGTTCGGATCATAGAACATGAGGACGTCCGCCGTATGCTGATGTTGCAGAAAGCCATGATGGAAGCCTGCCGGGCAATGATCTATACTTCCTACTACTATATCGACATGGCCAAGGAAGCTGCCACTGAGGAAGAAAGAGAAGAAGCTGAGGACTTCTTCATGATCCAGAACCCGCTCTGCAAGGCCTATACCTCTGACATGGCGTGGCAGATGTGCGCAGAAGCTATCCAGGTCCATGGGGGCTACGGTTTCATGGAAGAGTATGCTCCGGCATCTTTAGCCCGTGACTGTAAAATATATTCCCTGTGGGAAGGCACCAACTTCATCCAGTCCCAGGACTTCACCGGCCGAAAGTTTACCATGAAGAAGGGCGAACCGTTCGCCAAATGGCTGGGCATGATCAGCGACTATATCGCCAATGAAAAGACTCCTGAGTTTGCTGCACAATTTGATTTGATGGCCGAAGCCTTTGCAGCCTTTAAGGAAATAGTCGATATGACCAACGGCTGGAGAGGAGAACAACAGAAGCTGGTCCAGCTGTTCGCCACCCGGGCCATGCATGCCGGTGCCATGATATTTGGCGGCAAGCTTATTTTGTCCCAGGGCGTTATGGCTGCCAGAAAGCTTGCTGAACTTGGTGAGGACCATTTCGACGCTAACTTCTATAAGAGCAAGATGGCAACTGCCAAGTTCTTTGTCATGAACGTGGTACCGAATATATTCGGAATACTGAAGGCTATGAAACTTGCCGATACCAGTTCTATTGATCTGGCCGAGGAATGTTACATGTAATTGCTTTTGAAAATTCTTTGATAAGGACCGTCCATTATGACGGTCCTTTTTTCATTAAAAAATCAACAAAATGCAGGGAAAATGCAATTTTGATAGAACAATATATAACAATATAAAAGTACCCCAAAATATGAAGCTTGAACAGGAGTGTTGGACGTGCGTTTGGCCGTTTACCCAGGTAGTTTTGACCCCGTAACCAATGGGCATATTGATATCCTGGAAAAGACCAGTAAGTTATTTGACCGTATCATTATAGCTGTGGTACACAATGTCGGCAAAAATGCGCTGTTTTCCCTAAACGAGCGGGTTAACCTTATTAAGGAAAGTACTCATCACATTCCTAATGTAGAAGTGGAGTCTTTCAGCGGCCTTCTTGTGGATTATGTAAAACAAAGAGAGGCCTGCGCTATAATTCGTGGTCTGAGAACAGTGGCAGATTTTGAATATGAGATGCATATAGCCCAGATCAATCGTAAGATGCTGGCGGAAGTAGAGACCATATTTGTAATGTCTGACAGTCGGTATATCTTTGTGAGTTCCAGTATTATCAAAGAAGCAGCGCTATTGGGCGGAGACGTAAGCGGTCTGGTACCTGAATCGGTGAGAGCAGGTCTGGCCGAAAAACGACAGCTGCGCCTGGAATAAACGAATTAAATCTTGAATTCTCAATTTTTAATTTTAAATTTTGGTTGAAATACTTCGTATTTCTATTATGTGAGCTGAGTGCAGGGTAATGAGGTGGACAATAAAGCTTGAAGTGATTCTCTTGCACCCGTAGGGTGCACACCTTTATTAAAAATTAAGAATTAAAAATTCAAAATTGTTTACGTTAACGCAAATGGCGGAGGGTTAAGCACTTTAACCCTCCGCCATATTTTAGTAGTAGTTATAGTATTGTCACATTTACCCGCTTTATTCCCCAATCCAGTGCCTGCTCATGGCTGGGAAAATACAGATCGATGTGGTATCCTTTTATGGCGTTGCCCTGGTCGGCGGCTATGGCTTCTCCATAACCATCGATGTACAACCTGGTATTCATAGGTATTACTGTCGGATCCACTGCTACTATTCCATATTGCAGGGGCATCCCGTTATAAGCCGGCTGGCCCCCATAAGGATAATTGCATATTGTACATCCACAGTAACCAGTGGCGATGACCGAAAAGGCCCCCCCACGTGATACGGTGCTCCCGGTTTGCACATTTGACAGGCCTAATGCCTGCCTGGTCTTGGGACCAACCGTTCCGGTGGTGCTGATTCCGTGATCGCGTTGGAATCTTATCACGGCTGAATATGTTTTTGCTCCGAAAATACCGTCGGCATTTCCACACCAGTAACCCCATTTATTAAGGGTTTGCTGCAATTTTACTACATTATCACCGCGTGAACCCCAATAAAGAGTGGAGTCTGCAGCCAAGGCCTGTCCGGTATCTGCGGTTAAAAAGGCCAAACAAAAGAGCAGTAAGACGAATATAGTGATTCGTTTAGACATAAAAGACCCCTTTCTTCTATTCTCGTTCTCCTTTCTTTACGACTGTCAAGATAACAACATATAGTTGTTTTAATCATAGCCTTTGTCCCAACAACGGGACAAACCAAGAGAATCGGCTAAATTCTTCATAAGTCTGCCTGAGGGGAATATGCTTGGAGAGATTATACGGATTGTGTAAGGATGGTGGCAAATTCGCGGAGAAACCATTTTAAGGGTAACAAGGCAAGAGGGATGCTTCTTGCCTTGTTATATATGTATTATTCTTCGATCAGTTTCAAGCCTTTAATGCAGCGTCCGGCCAAGTCCTGATACAACTGGGTCCCCAGCTGATTGTACATCACATATTTATCATCCAGGTCTTTTACTACCCGGGCCGGGTTACCCATGGCCAGTTTACGGCTGGGGACGATCTGGTTAGGCGGCAGGACGCTGCCCGAACCCAGGAGTGATTCACTATGCAATTCACAGCCATTAGATATGATGGAACCCATACCAACCGTTACATTGTGCTGAATCAGGCAAGGCCCGTGGATAATAGCGGCATGCCCGATCAGGACATTTTCCTCTAGAAGGGCTATTGTCTCCGGCTCGGCGTGAATAACTGCGTTTTCCTGGATATTGGAGCCTGCCCCGACCACTATCTTGCCGTAATCCGCACGTATTACGGCTCCGGCTCCTACAAAGCAACGCTCACCTAATTGTACATCACCAATAAGGACAGCCTGCGGGTGAATAAAGCAATGCTGGCCGATCAGCGGCCTTTTCCCCTCGAATTCATAAATAGCCAAAACAACTACCCCCCCTAAAATAGTTATTTATCAGTATTTCCATAACCGATAGACTAATGACCATTATTCCTGCCTGACAGATCACATCATAATAACAAGGACATTGCAAGTATTGCCATGCATATGCCTGTTATATAGTACCTCTTGACCCTGGGCCAGGGAATAATTTATGTAACATCTTTTGATTTTGTTATAAATGAGGGTATAATTACTAATACATCCAGCATTGATTCTATCGATGGTCGTAATGGCTGGAGAAAGGACCGGGAAAAATGGGATATCAGAAAAATGAAAAAGCCTTAGAAACAAATTATCTAAGGCTCAACCAGTTAGATCGCTCTTTGAACCTTGCCCGACCGCAAACAGCGGGTGCAAACATTCATTTTCTTTGGCGTTCCATTTAAGATCACCTTTACCTGCTGGACGTTGGGTTTCCATTGCCGGTTGGTTCTTATATGGGAGTGACTATATTTTTTGCCAAAGCCAACACCTTTGCCGCAAACTTCACATTTGGCCATACTTTAGCCCCCTTCCAATAAAGTGCACTTAAATATTATAACTAATGGAACGGCAAAGGGCAAGAAGAAGGAATAAATATTGGACTGTAGAATTAAATAGTTCATAGAGACGGTGAATGAAACAAAGCGGGTCAACGCGGGTTGGTGAAAACATGTAGCTTGGGAGTAGTCTTTGTTCTAAATAGAGGTTCTAATATGTATTTGCATAGAGGATAGGAGGTAATGGGATGTATACCATTAAAACAACCGAACTGGGTGAAATAACTGTAGAGAAGTCAGTGGTGGAGACTATAGCCGGTCTGGCAGCGGTCGATTGCTACGGGCTGGTGGGTATGGTGGCCCAGGATATCACTTCCGGTATCTCAAGTATTTTGGGTTTGGAATCTATCCGTAAAGGAGTTTCAGTAAGCAGTAGTTCCGATGGATTAATTGTTGATGTTTATGTTATTGTAGGTTATGGTCTTAAGATCAAGGAAGTGGCCTACAACGTTATGCAAAAGGTTACCTATGTTTTGAATAACAATGCCGGCCTTGAAGTGGCACATGTCAATGTTAACGTCAAGGGGGTAAAGGTACTTCGAGACAAATAGGGGAGGACTGTAGTTTGGCTTTGCTTGTTATTGATGGCAATGATCTGGTCAGATGTCTGAAGGCCGGGTGTATCAATCTTGAACACCAGCGTGACAGCGTCGACCTTTTAAATGTATTTCCAGTGCCAGATGGGGATACGGGTACTAATATGTATCTGACTCTGCTGTCAGCGGTAAAGGAAGCTGAAAAGAATATCAATGAACCTGTTGGCAAAGTAGCCAAAGCCATCTCACGCGGTTCGCTGATGGGAGCCCGGGGCAATTCAGGCGTTATACTGTCCCAGATATTCAGAGGATTTGCCAGGGTTCTGGAGGGTAAGGAAAAGGCCGATGCCATGGATATGGCACTGGCCTTGAAAGCAGGTTCCCAAACCGCGTATGATGCTGTAATGAAACCGGTGGAAGGAACTATACTGACAGTGGTCCGTGAAGTATCGGTTACCTGTGAAGCGGAAGCCCAGAAGGGCAGCGACGTGATAGGTGTTCTGGTGGCGGGGATCGCAACAGGCAATGCTACCCTGGCCAAAACCCCTTCCATGCTGCCTATCCTAAAGGAGGCCGGAGTAGTTGATTCCGGTGGTCAGGGGTTTATGTACTTCCTGGAAGGATTACTGCAGGGCCTGGCCCAGGAAAAAGATATCGAGCTCGGAGAGTACCGGGAGAAATTTGCTCCCTCAGCCAGGAGCAGGGAGCAGGATGAAAAACCGATTACCCTGGAGTATCAGTACTGTAATGAGGTGCTGATCAAGGGCACCGGTCTTAAGGTAGAAGACATCAGGGATCACCTGGGACCACTGGGCGATTCCATGCTGGTGGTCGGGGACGAAGAAATCGTCAAAGTCCATATTCATTCCAATCATCCCGGTAAGGTCCTGGAGACCTGCCTGCAGTTCGGACAATTGAGTGATATCAAGATAAATAATATGTTAGAAGAGGTCCACGAACATATCAACAATTGGAAAGAGCAGGAAGAGGTTGCCGGCGCAGCCGACGAAGGCGACCGCAAGAAGACCGGGTTGGTTGCTGTAGCGGCTGGTGACGGCATTATTGCCGTTTTGAAAAGTCTGGGAGTAGATCAGGTAGTAGAAGGCGGCCAGACTATGAACCCCAGCACGGAAGACCTGCTTAATGCCTGTAATTTTGTTAATGCAGAATCGGTAATAATACTGCCCAATAATGGCAATGTGATAATGAGCGCCCAACAGGTGGCAGAACTATCGGAAAAGCCGGTCCGGGTAGTGCCTTCCCGTTCAGTGATGCAGGCTATCAGCGCGCTCATTGCTTACGACCCGCAGGGGGACGTTGATCAATTGACCGATGAGATGTCGGAAGCGGTCCAGACTGTCAGGTATGCCGAGGTTACATATGCGGTGCGTGATTCTCATGTCAATGGCCTGGATATAAGAGAGGGCGACACTATCGGTCTTATCGACGACCAGGTGGTGCTCACTGCGGCTGATCCGGCTGCTGCGGTAGAGTGTTTGTTGGAAAAAATGATAGAAGACGATGGCCTGTTGATCACTCTGTTCTATGGAGAAGGTATAAGCGAGACTGAGGCTAACAGCCTGGCAGATGGTATATCCACGAGCTATGAGTCTTGTGAGGTAGAGATCCACTACGGAGGGCAACCCCATTATAGTTATCTGTTATCAGTAGAATAGGGATGCCCCCGATTAACGTGTAAAACCTGCCGATTTCAGGGCGGGGATAATGGGGAGGGCCATGGAAGCGCTACTCAAAGATGTTCAGTATCTAAAGGGCGTAGGGCCCAGAAGAAGCGCTCAGCTCAGGCGTCTGGGCATTGAAACGGTTTTTGATTTGTTATGGCATGTGCCCCGGGCTTATTTTAACCGGGGCAATTTGCATGAAATAGGCAAATTGAATGATGGGGAAAATGTCAATATCCGCGGCACAGTTCTGGGGACCGAAGCCCGGCGCAGCCGGAGGGGCATGACCCTGTTTAAGGCCCTGGTCCAGGACGAAACTGGAATGATAACCGCCGTCTGGTTCAATCAGCCTCACCTGGACGGCAAGATCAGCAGCGGGCAGGAAATTTTCATAAGCGGCAAAGTCAAGGCTTCTTATGGTTCATTCGATATCCAGGTCACCGAATATGAGTTGCTGGAGGGAGAGGATCTTGATTTCAAGGTCCTGCCGCTCTATCCGCTCACCGAAGGGATCAACCAGAAATATATACGGAAGCTGGTTCTGGCCGTTCTCGAGGAGCACCTTCATTCCTATCCGGAGATTTTCACTTCCGAAACAAGGGAACAATATGGATTATGCCCGATCCATACGGCTTTCCGTTCTATTCATTTCCCCGAAGATGGCCCGTCGTATCTCCAGGCACGCAAGCGCCTGGCCTTTGAGGAGTTATACCTTTTTCAGATCAGTCTGCGCCAGGACAAGGACCGCACCTCTGATCCAGGACGCCCAACCGTACATAGGGCCAAAGGTTCCCTTGCATCCCAAGTAGAACGTGATCTGCCGTTTGAACTTACCTTGGCTCAGCGCCAGGCTTTACGGGAGATATTTAATGATATGGAGGCTGACCGGCCCATGAATCGTCTCTTACAGGGAGACGTCGGCTCCGGTAAAACGGTCGTTGCTGCTATGGCTATGGCCAAGGCCGTATCCAGCGGATATCAGGCAGCTATCATGGCTCCGACGGAAATACTGGCTGAACAGCATCTTCAGGCAATGCGGCATTTTTTTCACAGTACTGAGGTAACTATTGCATCCCTCACCGGGGCAACGACTGCGGCCGAGCGGCGTAGCATTATGGATGGTATGAAGAACGGGGGGGTGGATATCCTGGTCGGGACCCATGCCCTGATCGCAGACGGGGTGGAGTTCAAATCCCTTGGCCTGGTCATTATAGATGAACAGCACCGTTTTGGAGTGAGACAGCGGGCTCTGCTGGGAGCCAAGGGAAAGACCCCCGATATTTTAGTAATGAGCGCCACTCCTATCCCGCGGACTCTGGCTCTCACCGCTTATGGAGATCTGAGCCTGTCGGTAATAGATCATTTACCCCCGGGACGTAAACCGGTAAAAACCGTTCATATCAAGACCAATGAGCGCATGAGGGCTTATCGTTTCATCCAACAAGAAGCCGAAAAGGATACCCAGGCCTATGTAGTATGTCCTCTGGTCGAGGAATCGGAAAAACAGGATCTGCAGGCGGCGACGAGCCTGTACGAAGAACTTAGACGCGAGATATTGCCTGACCTGACCGTAGGACTGGTCCACGGGCGGATGAAACCGGCCGAGAAGGATTATATCATGGGCCAGTTTAAGGCGGGAGCTATCAAGGTCCTGGTCTCTACCACGGTCATCGAGGTTGGGGTGGATGTTCCCAATGCCTCCATCATGGTTATCGAACACGCTGAACGTTTTGGCCTGTCGCAGCTGCACCAGCTTCGGGGGCGCGTAGGCCGGGGCAGTCTGCAGTCATACTGCCTGCTGATCGCCGATCCGCGGACCGATGAGGCTATAGCACGCATTCGTGCTATGGAAAGAAGTAATGACGGATTTCAACTCGCCCTGGAAGATATGAGGCTCAGGGGACCGGGAGATTTTTGGGGGGTTCGGCAGCATGGACTGCATTTGTTGAAGGTAGCCGATCTCCTGAAAGATCAGCGGATCATTGAAATGGCTCACCATCTGGCAGATTCCCAGTCACGGAGTGAATGGGAGGGGCTCGCTTTATATATCGATCAAAAATTCAAGAAATCAGCGCAGATCGCCAATAATTAAATTATAAATTTTCGTTTACTTTGACTTGATGATCTGAATATTGGATTTTTAAAATCAAATAATAATAGAAAAAATACTTTGGACAGGTCCGAGTATTTTTTGTTTTCAGGAGGTGTAGTGATGACTAGCCAAAATAGAGAAGAAGAGCTCATCAAGCGTTTGAAATTTGAAATCAGTCAGGAAATGGGACTGCCAACTAGATCAGATCAACTAGATGAAAAGGAGAAAAAAAATAAAAAGTGATGAAAATACTTCTAGCATATATGTCGTGGCTGGGGACAGAATAAGACTACATTCAACAAAGGAGGTGAAGACAAATGGCAAACAACAACCTGTTGGTTCCCCAAGCCAGAGCCGCTATGGATTCTTTCAAGATGGAAGCCGCCCAGGAAGTAGGCGTAATGCTGAAGCAGGGCTACAATGGTGACCTGACTTCAAAACAGGCCGGCAGCATCGGCGGACAGATGGTCAAGAAGATGATTCAGGCTTACCAAAACGGCCAGGTTAAGTAGTGACCTCAAAATAACTAATCATACTAACCCAAACAAGCGGATTAATTATTATCCGCTTGTTTTCAATTCAACCATGACAATCAAATCATTGGCAATAAAGTTCCAGTACCGATCTAAAAGGAGATGGCAGGTTGAAGAAAAAACTATTGGTCTTGAGCCTTACCCTGATGATCGCAGTATTATTTACTCACGGAGCTGTTGCTGCCGGTGCAGGAAACACTGGTTGTTCCCATGAATCTTCCGGACTTAATGTGAATAATAGGCCTTTGGCCCAGAAACTTGATTTGACCGATCGGCAAGTTGAACAGTTCAAAGAAATCAATCTAAACACCTATCAGGCGGCCAGACCTTTAAAAATCAAGCTGTTTGACGCTAGATTCCAACTCCGGCAATTAAAAATTGACGGAAAAGACCAGGCTGGGATTGAAGTTAAAACCAGGGAAATAAACGACCTAAAAGACCAGCTTCATAAATTGCACCAGCAAAAACGTCAAAAAATCCAATCTATCCTGACACTTGAACAGCAGGCCAAACTTAAAGCCATAAAGGACCCTGGCCAACACGGTGCCTGGAATAAACAGGATTGTCATTAGTCCCGATAAGATGACTGCAATCTGACTCGTAAGAGAGACCGGCTTAAAACCGGTCTCTCTCTTTTGCATAACATCAGGTGGCGTAGAGTTCCAGTTGTTCGCGGGAGATGCCGGGGAAGAGTGACTGAGCCACTCCCATGGCAATAATACGTGAAGTGTTTTCAATAATATCATCAACTTCCTTGGGAGTGACGGCCAGACTGCCGCCAAAAAAAGACAGCACGTCCTGCACGGCGTTAAGTGATTTGATTTCATCATAGATGGCACTGGTATTTGAACAGAATTGCTTTACAGCTTGAGCGGCAATGATGGCAGCATTGACGATGGTAGGGCAGCCGATCG
>JBLMZJ010000034.1:0-8535 GCA_050258735.1 Deltaproteobacteria bacterium
CGCGGTGTAGGAGACAAGACCCTGGAACGTATCGAAGAACGGGCACGGAATGAAGGCATGGTCCTGATGGATGTACTGGATGAACCTTCAGCCATTGGCGGAGTCAATAAGAAGACCGCAGCGGCACTGGAGGAATTCTTCGGAATGATGCTGTATATAACTTCCCTGGTTGAAGCGGATATGCCGGTGACAGAGATCCTGGATGAATTGCTGCAAGCCAGCCGCTACGCTGATGATCTGATAACTACCGATCCGGTAGGAGCTGAAGCGCGCATCGACAATCTGGAGGAATTGAAGTCACTGGCAGCTGAATTCGAGAAAGCGGGCGGCAGCGGTTTAGGAGAGTTTCTGGCCCAGGTGGCGCTGGTTCAGGAAAACGATGAGGTCGATTACTCGGAGGCAGTAACCATGATGACTTACCATGGGGCCAAAGGATTGGAATTTCCGGTGGTTTTCATGACCGGCATGGAGGAAGGGGTATTCCCCTCCTATCGCTGCGAAACCATCGATCAATTGGAAGAAGAACGGCGCTTGTGCTACGTAGGCATCACCCGGGCCATGGAAAGACTATATCTGACCAATGCCGTAACCAGATTTCTTAATGGCTATGAGAGGGACAATCCTCCTTCCCGGTTCCTGGCAGAGATCCCGCCGGAGGTTTTGGCGACGCCCCAACAGGATGCCGCACTGGACTCGGCACCATCAGTGGGGGATCGGGTAAGACACCGAAAATTCGGAGTGGGTGTAGTCATCGAATTATTGGAAGACGGCAATATTGCGGTTATCGATTTTGCCCACGCCGGGACCCGCATGCTGCGTTTAGACCTGGCCCCAATGGAGAAGATAGGGTAAAGACCTTGATAGATATATGGAGGATACCTGATGGACAGTGTTGCAGTCAGGCTAAATAGCTTACGGGAGGAGATCCGCAAGCATGAATACCAGTACTATGTATTGGATGAACCGCTGATCAGCGATGCGGAATATGATGCTCTGAACAGGGAACTCATTGCTCTGGAAAAGGAACATCCTGAGCTGGTTACCACAGATTCGCCTACCCAGAGGGTGGGGGGGCAGGTGGCAGAGCGTTTTCAAAGAGTCGCACACCGCAGGCCGTTGCTAAGCCTGGATAATGCCTTTTCCACGGGGGATCTCAGGGAATTTAACCGACGAGTCGGCTCAGCAGTATCTCATCCGGATTATATGGCTGAACTTAAGATCGACGGGGTTTCTATCGCACTGGTCTACGAGGATGGACTGCTGCAAACAGCGGCCACTCGCGGAGACGGACGGGTAGGTGAAGATGTCACTGCCAATATCAAGACTATCAAGACCATCCCGCTGCGCATAAACCGTGGATTGCCGCGCCTGGAGGTGCGAGGCGAGATATATCTGCCCAAGAACGAATTTCTAAGGATCAACGCTGAAAAGGAGGAAAAGGGAGAAAAGACCTTTGCCAACCCCCGCAATGCCGCCGCCGGCTCACTGCGTCAGCTGGATCCTTCCATAAGTGCCAGCCGGGCTTTGTCCACTTTCATATACGATGTTACCTATATTGAGGGCCATGAGATCCCAAACCAGCAGGAGATGCTGCTTTTCCTGGTTGCTTGTGGTTTCCCGGTCAACCCCGAAGCTCGTTACTGTTCAAGTATCGAGGAAGTCGATGCCTATTGCCTGGAATACCAGGAAAAACGTCATCAGCTGCCCTATGAGATCGACGGGGTAGTCATAAAACTGAATGGACTGGCCGACCGCCAGGAACTCGGCTACACCTCCAAGAGCCCACGCTGGGCCATAGCCTACAAGTTCCCTCCCGAGGAACGGGAGACCAGGCTGGTAGATGTCGAGATCAACGTAGGGCGGACCGGCGTAGTAGCTCCAACAGCCATAATGGAGCCTGTCTTCCTTGCCGGAACTACAGTCAGCCGCGCCAGCCTGCATAATTTTGACCTGGTACGCGAACGGGACATACGCATCGGGGATATGGTCCTCCTGCATAAGGCGGGAGACATCATTCCTGAGATAATTAAACCAATGACAGCTTACCGGACCGGTCAGGAAGTCGAGATTAGACCGCCGGCAGCCTGTCCGGCCTGCCAGAGCCTGGTGGTGCGCTTCGAAGGTGAAGTGGCCTACCGCTGCGAGAACATCAACTGTCCGGCTCGACTGAAGGAAAGCCTGATATTCTTTGCTTCACGTGATGCCATGGATATAGACGGCATGGGCCCGGCAGTGATTGAACAACTGGTAGAACACGAGCTGGTACGTAAACTGGATGATCTGTATTTACTTACTGGAGAAGAGCTGGCTTCCTTGGACCGGATGGGACCTAAATCTGCGGCCAATTTGATTCAGGCTATTGAATCCAGTAAATCCCGGCCCCTGCACCGGCTGGTCACCGCTCTGGGCATCCGCTTTATCGGCGGCAAGAGCGCACGTATCCTCTGTGATCATATCCACAGCATAGATGGATTCTTTACGATAAAAAACGGAGAGTTGATGGAGATTCCGGAAATTGGCCCGCGGATGGCTGAAAGCCTGGTGGCCTTTTTTGCTGAACCGCGCAACATCGACACTATAGAACGTTTAAAAAAGGCCGGCGTGAATACCATAACCGAAAACAAAGGCCTGGAGAGTCAAGAACTTGCCGGCAAGACCTTCGTTCTGACCGGGACCCTGCCTGATCTCAGCCGGGATGAGGCATCAGAAATGATTATCGCTCAGGGGGGCAGAGTCAGTTCCAGTGTAAGTAAAAAGACGGACTATGTCATAGTGGGAGCTGAACCTGGCTCGAAGTATGACAAGGCGGTTCAGTTGGGCATCAATATCCTGGACCAGGATGGATTGCTGGATCTTCTCGGGAGATAGGCTATAAATAGCCGCTTAGAGCCCGGCTCCTACCCTGCGAGCCTTCTGCAATACACGGTAAGGGACTTCTTTCATAGCAAATGTGCCTGGCAGGACCAGGATTGCCACTACCTGCTGACCGCTGTACCTGCATACCTCCCGCATCCGATTGATGGTGGACCGGGATTGGTTGAACATCCAGTTGAAGGGAGATGCGGTACTACAAGCAGTAATCAGTATTGCTTTTTTCCCGTTACCCTGCCGTTTGTTGGGGAGACCCAGGGCTTTCTCCTCGATAAAAAATCCAAAGAGCCGTTCGAATACCTTCAGGCTGAGAGCTGATAGATTGCCCCAGTGAGTGGGACTGGCCCAGACTATGATATCGGCCTGCCGGATATCTTCTTCGATAATGGCTATATCGTCCCGGAAGGCACAATAGCCTTTTTGTTGACAACTCATACAACCTTTACAGTCCGCAATTTCCATGTCGGCCAGGAAAATCTGTTTTACCAAATGTCCATTACAGGCGGCGCCGGCCAGGACCGCTTCAACCATTTGAGTGACGCGACCATTTTTACGGGGACTGCCGTTGATAGCCAGGATAAACATCTGAATCCTCCTCTTCGGTCAATCACGTCAGCTGATCATATATCTAACCAACCATAAGCCGTTACCTGGCAGGTCAGATCATCCATCTGCAGTTGTCTGCTCTCCAATGCGATACCACCCTGCTTGTCGTAGAACCGGCGGTAGTGGTTGTCGGAAAGCACCCAGAGCATCAAAGAATCGATGCCGGAATCAAGCAGGTGCTGTTTGACCGCCTGGAAAAGCGCATCACCGATGCCCTGCCGCTGATAGTCGTCTCGGATGTAAATGGCATAGAGTTCCCCATGAAAGACCGGATGGTCAGTCCTTTCCGGGCCGGCTGCCGCAAAAGCTATGATATTGCCTGCACCGTCTTCGGCCACATAGATAAAAGCGGTATCAAAGGGGAAATTGCGCCAGCCCTCTTCCCGTTTTTCATAGGATAAATTGTCCAGATATTTCTGGTCCAGCAGCCCCCGGTAAGCAGTTTTCCATGTATCGACCGTTACCCGGGCGATAGCTGGAACGTCATCCATGCCAGCCAGCCGAATTTTCATAGCGATTACCTTCCAATGTTTATTTCATTCTATTGGATAATTATAGCATTTACAGCTAATATAGATTAAACATAAACATGGGATAATGTATACCTTAAATGATGCCAAATAGATTAGTTAAACGGCCTGCTTTTTGTTATAATAATATAATATTGTTTTAGGCTATATAAGAGGAGGCATAGCAGTGGCCCTGACTATCAAGGAAGTGGAACATGTGGCCATGTTGGCCAGGCTTAGTCTCAGCCAGCAGGATAAGGAGATCTTTGCCGCCCAGCTTGGTACTATTTTAGAATATGCCGGTCTGATAAACCAGCTAAATACGGACGGTGTAGAACCTCTTGACCATATACTGCCGGTATTCAACGTCTTCCGTGAAGACAAGGTCGAACCTTCGGCACCCCGGGAAGAGATCCTTTCCAACGGCCCGCTGGTGGAAGATGGGCAGTATAGAGTGCCCAAAATCTTGTAGAAAGGCGGGCTGATCATGGAACTGTTTGAGTTGACTCTGCATGAGCTGTTAGCTCTGCATAATAATAACCAGGCCTCGTCTGAAGAAATAACCAACTCGATCTTTGAGCGCATCCACCAGGTCGAAGATGACGTGAAGGCTTTTATCAGCCTGGATGAGGAAAATGCCCGGCGCAAGGCAAAAGCTGCCGATAATGAAAAGTGGTCAGGAAAGATCGCCGGCATGCCTTTCGGTTTGAAGGATATCTTCTGCACCCGCGGCCTTAAGACTACCTGTGCTTCACGTATGCTGGAGAATTTTGTCCCCACTTACGATTCCACAGCCGGTGCCAGACTGAATGATGCCGGGGGGATTTTGGTAGGCAAGCTGAACATGGATGAGTTTGCTATGGGTTCCTCTACGGAAACATCGGCCTTTTTCCCCACACATAATCCCTGGGACCTCGAGCGCGTCCCCGGTGGCTCTTCCGGCGGTTCCGCCGCAGCTATAGCTGCGTGTGAGGTTCCTTTTGCTCTGGGAACCGATACCGGCGGCTCAATACGGCAGCCTGCAGCGTTTTGCGGAGTGGTTGGACTGAGGCCTACCTATGGAAGGGTTTCGCGGTGGGGAGTCATTGCTTATGCTTCCTCATTGGATCAGGTGGGAGTGTTTACAAGGGATGTACAGGATTGCGCTTTGGTGATGAACCTGATTGCCGGGCGGGATCCCCGGGATTCCACCAGCCTGGAGGTCAAGGTTCCGGATTATACGACTTTTCTTGATACCAACGTAAAAGGAATGAAAATAGCCTGCCCCCGTGAATACTTCGGCCAGGGAGTAGATGCAGGGATACAAGAGGCTGTAAAGAAGGCTTTACTTCAATACGAGGAAGCTGGAGCTATCGTTGAGGAGGTTTCGCTGCCGCACAGCGAGTATGCATTACCGGCCTATTACCTGGTGGCAACGGCGGAAGCCAGTGCCAACCTGGCTCGCTTCGATGGGGTTCGCTATGGCCTGCGTGACCATGAAGCCGATAATGTCATCGATATGTTTTCGGTTAGCCGCTCCCGAGGTTTCGGTTCAGAAGTACAGAGGCGCATCATGCTGGGTACCTATGCCTTGAGTTCGGGATACTACGATGCTTACTATCTGAAGGCGCTGAAAGTAAGGCGTCTGATCTATGAGGATTTCCAGAAGGTATTCAAGGAGTTCGATCTGATCGTCGCCCCCACTACTCCGACTACGGCTTTCAAGATCGGGGAACAAACCGGGGATCCCTTGACCCTGTATATGAATGATATCTTAACAGTCCCGGTAAACATGGCCGGTCTGCCGGGAATGTCGATTCCTTGCGGGCTTCTGGGCGGATTACCAGTGGGACTGCAATTAATCGGCAAGCCCTTCGAAGAAGGCACACTGATCAAGGCGGCTTTTGCCTATGAAGAAATCAGCGGGATAAGACATCTCAAACCGCAGCAGGGGGTGATATAGATGGGCAAGGACTATGAAGTAGTGATCGGCCTGGAAGTGCATGCCGAATTGAAGACCGACAGCAAGATATTCTGTGGCTGTTCCAACGCTTTCGGGGCCGAGCCCAACACCCAGGTATGCCCGGTTTGTTCCGGGTTTCCAGGTATGCTGCCGGTTCTTAATGAAAAGGTCGTTGAACTGGCTATCATCACCGGTTTGGCGCTGAATAGCGAAATTCCGGATTATTGTAAGTTTGACCGCAAGAATTATTTCTATCCTGATCTGCCCAAGGCTTATCAGATATCGCAATTCGATCTGCCCATCTGCCGGGGCGGATATCTGGATATTGAAATAGATGGCGAGAAGAAGAGGATAGGGATAACCCGGGCCCATATGGAAGAAGATGCCGGCAAGCTGGTACACCAGGGCAATATAACCAGTACTACTTTCTCGCTGGTTGACCTGAATCGCTCCGGGGTCCCGCTTTTGGAGATAGTATCTGAACCCGACATGAGAAGTGCCAGTGAGGCCAGGGCTTATTTGGAGAAACTGCGGGCTATATTGTTATTTGCCGGAGTTTCCGACTGTAAGATGCAGGAAGGCTCTCTGCGCTGCGATGCCAATGTTTCAGTACGTCCGATGGGAGAAACCAAACTGGGCACCCGGGCTGAGATCAAGAACCTCAACTCCTTCCGCTCCCTGGAACGGGCTATCGAATATGAGGCCCGACGCCAGATAGAAGCTATTGAGGACGGAGAAGAGATAATCCAGGAGACGCGTACCTGGGATGAAGATAAACAGGCGACTCGCTCCATGCGCTCCAAGGAAGAAGCCCATGATTACCGCTATTTCCCGGAACCTGATCTGCCTCCCCTGCAAATCAGCCGCGAATGGGTGGAACAGTTGCGGGCGGATATGCCGGAACTGCCCGATCAGGCCGAGATTAGACTTCGTGAAAGCTTTGGACTGCCTTCCTATGATGCAGCGATCCTGACCCTGAGCCCGGAGTCACTGGTGTTTTTCGATAAATGCGTTGAGATATATCCTCAGCCCAAGACAATATCTAACTGGATGATGGGTGAGTTATCACGGCTGCTCAATATGAATAATATGGAGATAGGCGATTGCAGGTTCGGACCGGCCGAGTTGGCACGACTGCTGACCCTTATTGACGAGGGAACCATCAGCGGCAAGATGGCTAAGAGCATCTTTGAAGACATGTTTGCCAGTGGCAAGCCGCCTGAGCAGATCATTAAGGAAAAAGGCATGACCCAGATTTCCGATCAGGATACACTGATAAAAGTTATTGATGAAGTAATAGCCGCTAATCCATCCGTTGTGGAGGATTACCGCAACGGGAAGGATAAGGCCCTGGGATTCCTGGTGGGTCAGATAATGAAAGCCACCAAGGGCCAGGCCAATCCTGGAGTATTAAACAGTTTATTGAGAGAAAGATTGTAAAGGGAAGGGTGACATATATGAGAATAACAGGAAGGGCCAATAAGGACTGGTTCTTAGAAGAAAACGCAAAGGTATATATAGTAGATACTACACTGCGCGATGGCGAACAGACCGCTGGGGTAGTGTTTACCAATGATGAAAAGATTCGAATAGCCAAGTATCTTGATCAGATCGGAGTTGATCAGATTGAGGCCGGGATACCAGTAATGGGTGGTTTCGAAAAGGATTGTATCAAAGAGATCGTCAGTCTGGGGCTTAAATCAAGCATAATGGCCTGGAACCGGGCAGTCATATCCGATATCCAGGAGTCCATTTCCTGTGGGGTCGACGCCGTGGCAATTTCGATTTCGACCTCGGATATCCATATTATCCATAAATTGCAGACCACCCGCGAGGATGTACTGAAACGCATGTCGGATGCCGTCAAATACGCCAAGGACCGGGGAATTTACGTCTCCGTAAATGCAGAGGATGCTTCGCGTACCGATATCGAGTTCTTGACTGAATTTGCCCTGGTGGCTAAACATGCCGGAGCCAATCGCCTGCGCTTCTGCGATACTGTCGGTATCCTTGATCCGTTGACTACCTTCCGGTATATTCGGACCCTGGTCGATGCGGTAGGTATAGATGTGGAGATGCATACGCACAACGATTTTGGCATGGCTACTGCAAATTCTCTGTCCGGGGTCTATGCCGGTGCCAATCATGTTGGGGTGACGGTGAACGGCCTTGGAGAAAGGGCAGGTAATTCATGCTTGCAGGAAGTTATCATGGGCATGAAGCACTTGATGAAGATGAATTTGCCGTACAACACAGCCATATTCAAAGAGGTCGCAGAATATGTGGCGGAAGCATCCGGGCGTGACCTGCCTGTCAGCAAGCCCATCGTCGGCAATAATATATTCGCCCATGAATCGGGCATCCATGGGGATGGAGTATTGAAGAACCCATTGACTTACGAGGTATTCAGCCCGGAGGAGGTAGGATTGGAACGGCAGATAGTTCTGGGCAAGCACTCGGGTTCAGCAGCAGTAAAGGCAAAATTCCACGAGTACGGCATGGATCTCGGCAATAAAGATGCTGCCGAGTTACTGTCGCGGATCAGAGAAATGTCCATTGCCAAAAAGCGGTCATTATTCGATAAAGAGCTCATTCTGATGTATGAAG
>JBLMZJ010000035.1:0-24942 GCA_050258735.1 Deltaproteobacteria bacterium
CAGGCTGACCTTGGGCTGCTCCAGATCGAGTATACGGCACAGACCAGCTATCTTCTGGCGGGAGGGCACGATATAATAGCGCTGCTGTAGCAGGGCAATGGTCTTCACCTCGGGTTCGACCATGACTAATTCCGGGCTGACCATAAAACGGGCGGCCAACCCTCTGATATCTTCAAGCAGGGTAGCGGAAAACAGAAAGGTCTGCCGCTCCGGCGGGCATTCTTCCACTACCTTTTCGATGTCGGGCAGAAAGCCCATATCCAACATTTCATCTGCCTCGTCCAGTACCAGGAATCTGAGGTTGGCAAGCTCAATGGTCCCCCGCCGCATATGATCCAGCAGCCGCCCCGGAGTACCGATGATTATTTCCGGCGCTTTCTTCAAAGCGCGAAACTGCACCTCTATAGATTGTCCGCCATAAACAGCTAGAACATGGATATCAAGGGCGCGTCCCAGGAAGCCTATCTCCTCACAGACCTGTACCGCAAGTTCACGGGTAGGGCATAATACCAAGGCTTGTAATCCCCTGCCCTTATGGATCTGGTTGAGTATGGGGATACCGAAGGCTGCTGTTTTTCCTGTACCAGTCTGGGCCTGTCCCATAACATCCCTGCCGTTCATGGCCACGGGGATGGCCTTGGTCTGTATGGGGGTGGGGATCTCATAACCCCGCTCATCTATCATCTTCAATATCTCATCTTTAAGGCCCAGGTGTAAAAAGTCTTGCATAACAGTCAATGTTTCCTCTCGTAGTAGATAATAGCCGTGTTTCGGTCTTATTATAGCATAACCTCCCCCGCTATGCATGGACATAGATACTGCCGGCCCCGATTTTACGCCGCAAGACTCAAGAAGAATACTAAAATATTCCAATTAACAGGTAATAAATACCCGGCTTGGCCATATACATAGGATTGTATATTACGGCCGTCAAGCCCACGAAAGGAGTATCTTCCATGCACTGTTCAAGATGGTTCCGAAGTATCAAAAACCCCGCCGGTGTTTTCCTGGCAGTCCTTTGGCTGATCATGCAATTGTTGTCTCCGGCACCTGCCCTGGCAGCCGATAGTCTCGGCACTGCTGGTACGCCCCTGGCCCTCCCCGGCAAATCCCTGACCCTCTCGGTGGATGGCCAAATCTGCTCTCTGTCTTTTCTCGCTTATCAGGATACGCAAGGAAGTTTGCTGCTTTCCCTCTCTGATACTCAAAATCTCCTGGGAATCGGCACACTGCTGGATGCCCAGCAGAACTTGCATTTACAGGGCGACGGGCACACCCTGGTCCTCGCTCCTGATGAGTACATAAAATACGATTCCTGGTCGACCTTTACCGGTCCGGATGGCAAGGCGGTCAGATTGGATATGATCTACCTCCCTCTGGCGATGATAGCTGCGGAGTGGGGCTACCAACTAAAAGAGTCAGCTGGTACAGTCAGCCTGATCAGCCCGGCCTGTTTAGAACAGCAGGCCATCATAAAAACCGAGGATATAATACCGGATGGATTACCGGGCTGGGGCAATCTCGCTTCCGTGCCGGCTATGACCGGCGTATGGCCGGATGATGAGATCGTTGGCGGTTACTATACTACTATCACCAACAGTTCGGCCAACCGCATCAATAATATCGTCCTGTCCTGTTCGAGCATCAATGGCCGTGTACTGGCACCCGGAGAGGTTTTTTCCTTTAATGGTACAGTAGGCCAACGGACCACCCAGCGAGGATACCGTACGGCACCGGTATATTCGGGAAATAAAGTCGTGACCGGGGTTGGCGGCGGTATCTGCCAGACCTCCACTACCCTGTATAATGCCGCCCGCGAAAGCGGTATGCAGGTTATAGAGCGTCATCATCATACTCTTCCGGTGCATTACATAGCTTCCGGGAATGATGCTACGGTATCCTGGGGCACTGCGGACTTCAAGTTCCGCAACAACAAGGATTATAGGGTCAAGATAATGGCGCGGGTCTATAAGAATTATGTTATCCTGGCCATCGCCCGGGCAGACTAAAGACCGAGGTGACTTTGCGGATCAGCAAAGATTTTTCTTACCGTTGTAAACTATTGGCCGGATCGTAAGGCTATGTATTGGCGGCGGGATTTCGAACGCCGGGAAGGCGCTGACGATTTGGAGGAAGAGCGCCGGATCTGGCCGCAGAGTCCCGCCATTTACTTTAACTATCTCTCCATGCACGGGTATATCCCTTCTACCTGGACTGGTCGGCCGATCCTCACAACGTTTACCAGCTCCCTTTCCTGGGCATAATAACCTCGTGGCTGAGGCCATTTTGTAATGATCCGCCGAAAACATTACATGATGTTTATGCTATACAGGAGTACGAGATGAAAATTGCACTATTGGCACCCATCGCCTGGCGTACCCCGCCCCGGCATTATGGTCCCTGGGAACAGGTGGTCTCACTGCTGGCGGAGGGATTGGTGGAGCGAGGCATCGATGTCACCCTTTTCGCGACCGGCGATTCACAGACCAGCGGCAGACTAGATTACATCTGCCCCCTGCCTTATGAAGAGAATAAGAGTGTCGATCCCAAGGTTTGGGAAGGTCTGCATATAGCTCATTGCATGGAAAAGGCCGACCAGTTCGACCTCATCCATAATCATTATGATTTTCTGCCGCTCTGCTTCAGCCGCCTGATCAGGACTCCTATGCTTACGACAATTCACGGTTTTTCATCGCGCCGTATCATGCCGGTCTATCGCGAATATGATGCCAATACGCACTATATTTCCATCAGCAATGCTGACCGCAGCCCGGACCTGAATTATCTGGCTACAGTCTATCATGGCATAGATCTAGACCAGTTCACCTTTAGTCCGCAGGGCGGTGATTACCTGCTCTATTTCGGGCGGATCCATCCGGATAAAGGAACGGCGGAAGCCATAGAGATCGCCCGGCTTTGCGGAAAACGCCTGCTCATCGCTGGCATCATCCAGGACAAGCACTACTTCAACGGACGCATTGCTCCCCATATCGATAACAAGACAGTTACTTACCTGGGGTCCCTTGGACCGGAGCGGCGTAATGAGGTGATGGGCGGAGCCCTGGCTCTGCTGCATCCCATTCACTTCGATGAGCCTTTCGGGCTGAGCGTGATCGAGGCCATGGCCTGCGGTACTCCGGTCATAGCCTTTAACCGGGGTTCCATGCCCGAGGTGATCCATCATGGTATCAGCGGTTTTTTGGTCAAAAACGTTGGGGAAGCCTGTCCGGCAATTGGAATGATTACCACTCTAAAGCGGCGTGACTGCCGTAATTGGGTCAAGGAACGCTTTTCCCGGCAGCGGATGGTGGATGACTATATAAAGGCATACCAGGAGATACTGGAGAACTCCCCCGGTTAGACCGAGCAGATCATCAGGTCAAAAAGAAGACAGAATAGGTACCAGATCCTACATGGGAACCGATGACCGACCCAATTTCTGAGATCACGAAATCCTTGCAGCCATATTCCTTTTCGATCAGATGCTTTATCTCCAAGGCGCCTTCATAATCGACTGAATAACAGATACCGATAGTCTGGCTGGACAGATCGGAGCCTCTTTCGGCCATCAGTTCCAGCAATCGTTTTTTTGCCTTTTTTAAACCATGAGCCTTTTCCAGCGGCACGATCTTGCCGTTTACGAAGTGACATATCATCTTGATATTGAGCAGATTGCCGATAGCCGCGGCTGCGGCACTCACCCGTCCGCCCCTTTTCAACATCTCGAAGTTGCCGACAATAAAGATATGCTGCATGCGGCTGATGCTGTCGTTGATACCGGCTATGACCTCATCCTTGCTCTTGCCGGCGGCTATATCCTGGGATGCTTTGATCACTGTCAGCCCATAACCCACCGAAGCACTAAGGGTATCGATAACGGTTATACGCTGGGGGTCTACGCTATCACGAGCAATGCAGGCTGATTGATAAGTCCCGCTCAAACCCGAAGAAAAGGCTATGTATATTATCTCGTCGTCACTATCATCGATCACCCGTTGGAATTCTTCTTCAAATTCGGCTACGTTGGCCTGCGAGGTTATGGGCAAGACTCCGGGACGTGCGATGATTCGGTAGAACTCAGGTGGTTGGATATCCAGGCGATCCCGGTAGGTCCGCCCGTTAACAGTGGTAGTCAGGCAGAATATCCCGACCCCCATCATATCAAGGACGGCTCTGTCCAAATCACAGGCGCTGTCAGCATAAAGTCTTATCGCAGCCATCATGACTCCTCCTTTACCATCGTATGGTCATTTTGATCGGCTTCCTGCCGCTTTGAACGTTGCAGCACCAACAAGGTATAATGCATTTTACTCTTTTTGTTGGGATAGCACAACAGCGGTATTTGTCGGAAAGCAGCAGTATTCAGAGGCCTGATGACCTGCCGGCAAAATATCGATCATTTCAAACCGGCTGATTCACGCTGTCGTTTGGCTGACATTATTTTGAGTCATCTCATAGTATGGTATAATACCTGGCTAAGAAAAAATGATTAATCAAGTCTTCCCTGCTATAATTAGAAACGTCATCATCGCCGAGAGGTAAGTCAATATGGAACGAAAGAATCTGTTAACACCGGTTTTCTTCCTGGCCGGTGCCAGTTTATTTATGGGTCTGTACGGCGGATTATATGATCCGTCGTTCAACAATTATCTCTTCCAGGTCCATCATCTGAGCGAAGTGGCCCGGGGCGGGTTGGAATTTCCCCGCGAACTGCCGGGCTTTCTTATAGTATTCATTTTTACCGCTTTGATTTTCTTACGGGACAGCCGCATCGCCTTTGTTGCCGCTCTTATGGTCGGGATATCTTTATGGGGGCAGGGTTTCCTGTCGCCTGATATGCGGGCGGTGGTGTTCTGGATGCTCCTATGGAGCGCGGGTGCCCATCTTTCCATGCTGCTGCGCTCTTCCCTGGGGCTGCGCCTGGCGGAAAAGGGAGGGGAAGGTCGCCTGCTCGGCCGCATGGGCGCTTACGAATCGGCCGGTGCTTTGCTGGGCATGCTGGTGGTGCTCTATGGGGTATCCCGTTTCCATATTAGCTTCGGCGCCATTTTTGCCATCGCGGGAAGCTGCGCCCTGGTCGCCGCCTTGGCTTTTGTCATGATCCGTCCGGAGCCGGTCAAACGTCCACCCCGCTACCTGATGTTCAAGAAGAAATATTCGCTTTATTATTTACTAAGTATGCTGTTCGGCGCCCGCAAACAAGTATTTTTGACCTTTGCCCCCTGGGTACTCATCAAGATATTCCAGAGCGATGTGCGGCTCTTTGCCATTTTAGGCCTGATCGGTACCGTCCTCAGTCTGGTGATCAGGCCTCTGATCGGCAGGGCTATAGACAGATTCGGAGAAAGAACGGTCATCATCGGCGAATCCCTGGTCCTGGTTATCATCTGTTCACTTTACGCCATGGGCCGGCACTGGTTCGTTCCAGCTATCGCTGTTTATGTGATTATGGCCTGTTATATTATCGATCAACTGCTGATGGCGGTGACCATAGCCCGCGCCACCTATCTTAACCGTATAGCTGAATCTGCTGATGATATCGCGCCTACACTGTCGATGGGTCTCACTCTGGATCATGCGGTCTCGATGACGGTTCCCATCGGCGGCGGGATATTATGGGCCGCCTATGGCTACGAGTGGGTGTTCATGACCGCGGGTCTTATTGCGCTGGTCAACCTGGTCGCTGCCCTCTTTATATCCGAGGTAGAAGTCCTTCCGGTGCCTGAAAACGAAGGTTAATCCTCCCGTGCTGCGTATTTGCCGGCTACATAGCCCGTGGAAAAAGCTGCCTGCAAATTATACCCTCCGGTATAGCCGTCCACGTCCAATACCTCACCGGCAAAGAACAGCCCTTTAACCAGGCGTGATTCCATGGTCTTGGGATTTATCTCCCGGGTAGCTACCCCGCCCGCAGTTACTATGGCTTCGGCGATAGGACGGGTGCCATTTACGGTAAGCGTGAAATTCTTCAGGAGTTTGCCCAATCCCAGACGCTCGGCGCGGGTGATCTGATGGCATTCTTTCTCTGGATCTATCCCGCTCAGCCCTATGATCACCGCTATCATTTTCTGTGGTAGCAGGTCGCCCAGAGCATTTTTAAAAATCTTGCGGGAGTATTTCTCTAAATCGCTTAGCAGCCGAGAATCAAGTTTCTCCTCACTCAAAGCCGGTTTCAGGTCGATCTTCACCTTTACCGGTTTTCCGTTCTTGTGGAGTTCTCTGCCAATGTCATGGCTCATAGAAAGGATGATCGGGCCGGATAAGCCGAAATGGGTAAAGAGCATCTCCCCGAAGTCTTCGTTTATCTTCTTTCCATCTTCGGTGAAGGCACTGGCCTTGACATTCTTCAGGCTTAGTCCCTGCAGATCGCCCACCCAAGATTCACTTACCGTTAGAGGAACCAGACCCGGCCGTGGATCAATAATGGTATGACCAGCCTCGGCCGCCCAGGCATAGCCGTCGCCGGTAGAGCCAGTCCCCGGATAGGACATGCCGCCGGTACAGATGATGACCGCCTCGGCGGGCAGACCGCACTGGACCGTCACCAGTCCAGTGACGGCACCTTGGGCAATATTTAACCCCTTAACGGTCGTACCGGTCAGTATCTTTACTCCCAGTCGCCTAACCCTTTTATATAGGACATCAACCACCTGAAAGGCATCATCGGACACCGGAAAAACTCGATTGCCCCGCTCCACCTTGGTTTCCAGTCCCTCACTGTTGAAGAGATCGATAAGATCGTAATTGGAAAGCTCATTGAAGGCACTATAGAGAAAACGGCCGTTGCCCGGATAGCCTTTTATCAGCTGGTCCCGTTCCACGGCAGCTGTGATATTGCAGCGTCCTTTGCCGGTGATAGCCAGTTTACGCCCCGGGCGGTCCATCTTTTCCACCAGGGTCACTGCGGCTCCCTCTTGTGCGGCGACAGCGGCCGCCATCATTCCGGCGGGACCGGCACCGATAATCACTACTCTTTTCATGGACGACCTCGTTTACTTCATAGATTATGACCGGCAGCCTTGCGGGCTTACTACCGTGACCGGGGGGCGTTATCCGGTACGAAGGTGATAGATATGGTCTGGCCGGCCTGGTCCCAGTTGGCTTTGAAATCCATGATATCAGCCAAATCATCTAAGGGCAATGCAAGTGTCCCGTTTCTGATGCCGGGCCGGGTCCCCAACAACACCGGATCTCCGTCGATAAAGGCCTGGCTGGAGTCAACCTGGAGCTCGATTATGTCTTGGCCCTTAACGATTATCGCCCGCCGCATGGAAGGATTCCAGGCAAGTTCTGCCCCCAGGCTCTTCGTTATCGCTCTCACCGGCACTATGGCCTTCCCTTCTTCTGTTTCCACATAGATCTTCTCTCCCGTGGCAATACCGTTAACCTTGATCCGGGCATCGGGTCTCAAGGCCCACAGGCTTACGAATAGCGCTTTATCGTCTTCACCGGCTTTTATGAGAATAGGATAGGCGGTCCCGTTCCTGAAGCGGAAATCCTCCACCCCGAAACTGACGGCGGCATCTTCCCCCAGGGGCAGATAGCGTGAACGCTGCTGATGATCATGACGTTCCAGAACAGTGAGTCCGGCATCCTTGACCGCCTGATGGAGGGTGCTGGAGGTCATACAAACACCGCCGCCCCAATCGGTCGTATATTTATCTTTGTTGGAGACCAATCCCATGATGAAACCGCGTTTTGCCGAGCGCGGACCTATGGTCTGATTGAATGAGAATTTCTTACCGGGCTGAACTACTGTGCCGTTGAGGAAGCTGGCAGCCAGCAGTGCATTAGAGGCATTTTGCGGTGAAGCGGCCAGGCTGAGGGGTATCTTATAATCGCCGACCATCTCTTCTATACCCAGTGCCGGAGGACAAATCAAGGGAATCAGGCATATAGCCAGTAATGTAATGAGCCATCTCATCCCGAACCCCCCTTAACCGATCACTCCACACTTTTGATTCTAATATTTTAAAAAATGAGACTATAAAATAATGATAGTTCCATTACCTGGCTCCTGTAAAGGGCAAATGCCCGGTCTTTATGCCAGGGCGGCCTCGGCCTCAGCCACCAGTTGCTGCATAAGCTGTTTTACTGTGGTTATGCCGTCGATACGCCAGGCATTGGAGCCTGCAAAGATCAGTCCTTCGTCAATATTGCCCTGCACCGCATTGATCAGTGCCCGGGATATGCAGTAGGGGGTAGTTTTAGGTTGACATGTTTTCAGGCATAGATAGCATTTTTTAAAGGGTATCCTGCCGCTTTCCAAACGGCGCAATAATTCATTGCGAATGGCCCGGCCCGGCATACCCACAGGGCTTTGCACCAGTTGGATATCTTCTTCTGTGCAATTCACATAGGCCATCTTAAAATTGATGTGGGCGTCACATTCCTCGGTAGCCACAAATCTGGTAGCCATCTGTACTCCAGCCGCCCCGATCTTTATATACTCCGCTATATCAGCTCCGGTATAGACCCCGCCCGCTGCCACTACCGGGATGGGCTTGCCGTATTTATCGGCAAAGGGTTTTACCGCGGCTATAACTTCTTTAACAATGGAAGAAAGGTTGGGCAGAGGACGAGCCTGCAGTTCTTGGACGGAAAAACCCAGATGCCCTCCGGCCTCGGGTCCCTCTACGATTACCAGGTCGGGAGCATAGGAGAACTTGCGGTCCCACATCTTGGCCATCAGCATGGCCGCCTTGCCTGACGAAACGATCGGTGCAATTTTAGTTGCTGAACCCTGGATCATGAGCGGCAGTTCAGTTGGCAATCCGGCTCCGGCTATGATCAGGTCTATCTTCTCTTTTACCGCGGCCGCCACCACTTCCCGATAACTCTTCATGGCTACCAGCACGTTGATGCCCAGTATCCCACGCGGGCTCGCTTTTCTGGCCGCAATGATCTCTTTTTCCAGGGCTCGGGCATTGGCTGCATTATGATCAGTCTCAAAATCGGGTTCCATATAGCCTATCTGGACCGCCGATATCACGCCCACACCACCCTGTTCAGCCACCGCAGAAGCCAGGCCGGAACGGGAGACCCCTATCCCCATGCCTCCCTGAATGATAGGGACTGGAGCGGTCTTGTCCCCTATGGTCAATGCTGGTAATTTCATGGCATCTACTCCCTTTTGTTGCAAATAGTATGAAGCTGGGACCAGAAAGGACGCGCTGCAATCAATTCCGCTAGCACGTGACTTTCAGTACTTTTTCCTTAGCCCTTGTAATGAAAATAGGTGTTAGAATCTTTCTCTAGGAGTGAAGACCACTCCCAGTTTCGTCTTTTTTATTGCCTGTGGTGACCACCTGCGGGGTCATGTAGAGTTTGCCATATGCATGGCCAGGAATATAATTTCCAAAAGTAAATAATAAAAAAAGGGTTAGTATATGTATACTAACCCCTCTTCTATGCCTTAACTATTATCTATAGCTGCGACTCCGTTTCGCCTGAAAACAATCTCTGCAATACACCGGTCTGTCGCCAGTAGGCTCGAACGGTACAGTAGTTTCCTGGCCGCAAGATGCACATACTGTCTGGAACATTGGACGATCTTCTCTGGTATTGCGTTGCTGTTTGCGAGCTCTTCTGCACTCTAAGCAGCGACCGGGCTCATTCTCAAAGCCTTTTTCAGCGTAGAATTCTTGCTCAGATGCGGAAAACAGGAATTCATTACCGCAATCTTTGCATACCAAATACTTGTCTTGAAACATATTTTCATCTCCCTTCTGAATACTCTTGGACTAAGTACTCCGGAAAGGAGCTTACTTTTAGAACAAGGCAATTTCAATTATAGTCCAGCAAACTGCGCTTGTCAAAAATTTTTGCAATAAAAATGAGTTTCCGGTTCACTCCTCAAGTCCTGATTTGTTGGTATTTACCTGCGATTTGTGACCGAGGGTGAAATAGAAGCACGAACCATGACCCACTCCGGCAGATTGGACCCATACCCGCCCCTGATGGAATTCGATGATCCTCTTGACCAAGGATAGCCCGATCCCGGTACCTTCCGCACTGGCATCGAGTTTGTTGAACAGGCCGAAAATAGTGTCCTGATAACGGGTGTCAATACCGACTCCGTTATCGCGTATAAAGAACACGATTTCTTCTTCTATCTTCGTCGCACCGATCTCGATCAAGGGTTTCTTCCGCTCTCCCCTGAATTTGATGGAGTTTTCAACGAGGTTCTGGATCACTTCGCGTATCCTGGCCTGATCAGCGAAGACTGGCGGCATGTCCGGCTGGATCACTACCTCTACCTGGTGTTCTTTGATGCTTCCCGCCAGCAGTTCCACCACCTCTTCTGCCAGAGCCGTCATCGAAAAACTGGTGAAATCATTTAGCAGGCGACCAATGCGGGATAATTCCAAAAGATCGCTCAGGAGTTCATTCATTTTATCGGCAGCCCTGATTATACGGGTAAGATCTGATTCCAGGCGCTTATGCTCACCTTGCTTGATGTCATCCATCAGGAGACCGGCAAATCCCTTAATAGTAATAAGCGGACCACGCAGATCGTGGGATACGGTATAGGTAAACCGCTCCATTTCAGCATTCTTGGCCTCCAGTTCAAGTAATTGGTCATTTATGATCTGTTCCTTCTTCTTGCGGTCTCCGATATCGTAATAGGTAACATAGGCGCCATAATTGGGTATAGGCACCGCCTGCGCCAATACATCGAGCACCCTGCCATCTTTACTCTTTCGTATCGTTTCCACCTGGATCGGTTCCCGACGTTGGACCCGGGACTGGATATCTGTGTATTCATGGGCAAGTCCTTCAGGGATGATCAAATCATTTAGATGCTTGCCCCGACATTCCTCGAGGCTGTAACCAAGCATGGCAGTAAACTGTGGGTTGATATCCATGACCACACTATCTTTGTTCAGGAGAGCTATAGCATTCAGCGAATTGATAAATAAGGCCTGCAAGTTCTGCCTCTGCCTGGTCAGTTCGGCTTCCGTCTGCAAGCGCTCACTGAGATCCCGGTAGGCCTCAGCCCTGATATTCCTGCCCTGATATTCAAAACTCCGGGTCTGGATCTCAACGGGCAGGGTAGAACCGTCTTTGCGAACGATGAAACCCTCGTAAGGCAGGTCATATTCATCACCCATCCTGCACTTGATAGCAGCATAAGTATCCGGTACAGCCAGCGTAACGGTATTCATCCCGATAAGCTCAGTAATATCATAGCCCAGCATCTCGGCGGCCTTGCGGTTGACCTCGATGCATATATCATTCTCCGTAAGAATGATACCTTCAAAACTGGCATCAGATAAAGCCTTGAAACGAGCCTCGCCCATGCGCAGGGTTTCTTCTACTTGCTTCTGCCAGGTCATGTCCCACAGGCCAAATATGACCTGATCATTAGGTAATCTCACGGCGTGGAACTCTATGTTCTTGGTTGAACCGTCCATGCAATGGACCCGGGCGACCCCATTGGCCTTTTGATAGAGGCGCATCTGGTAGTCCCAATCATCCATCAGGATCTTGCGGGAACGGGCATTAGGATAGGCCTTTTCCACCCAGGCTTCCATGGTTGGAATATCCTCTATGATATAACCGGTCATTTCGGTGATCCTGTTATTAAGGAAAGTAAAATTCCCCTTGCTGTCCTGAATGGCGATACCGGTAGGGGATTTCTCGAGGAGCATAGTCAAATATTCGGTCTGGCTGATGAGAGCCTCCTCCATTCGCTTACGCTTGGTGATATCACGGATGGATTCTATTGCCCCGATGATTTCTCCGGCAGAGTTGTAAAGGAGGGTAGCTATGCCCCAGAGATATGCCCCCCCATCGCCAAAGCCAGGCACAAACACCTCACCGGTTATGGTGTATCCAAAACGCGAGGTAGCCGCGTAACTCTCTTTCACAGTCTCTTCTGAGGCCAGCATCAGGTCGATCAGTATGGGACGCCGACTGCCGTAAAAGGGAATGGCGTATTCGTAATCACCTTTCCCAACGATATCTGCGGCCGATACCCCAGTCAGTTTTTCCATCGCCCGGTTCCAGGCCAGGACCTTTCCCTGAGAGTCGATCGCCATAAAGGCATCGGGCAGGAAATCGATTATATTGTCCAGTAGCTGTTTGGCTTCGCGGAGGGCCTCATCGCTCCGCTTACGTTCAGTGATGTCGATAGCCGACCCCATAACCGCCGCTTCGCCATCATAGATTATCCTCACCCCGGTAAGATAGACCCAACGATCTTCGTTATTCTTACTAAGCAGCTTTAATTCATAACTTGAAGGAATGTCTTCGCCCCTCAGGCGGGCTAAACCAGTTTCCTGGGCCATGATCCGTGAGTCGGGGTGCACCACGTCCCAAAAATTCATACCCAAGAGCTCTCCCTCACTATAGCCGGTGATTTGGATCAGAGCCGGATTGACATAAATGAAGGAATCCTCTTTCAATATATAAACAATAGACTTGCTATTCTCGGTCAAGATGCGAAATTTCTGTTCACTAGCTTCCAGAGCCGCCTGGACCTTCTTTTGATTGGTTATGTCACGGGCTGCACCCTGTATGCCTATAGGCCGCTCACCATCATAGATCAATCTGGTGTTTAGTTCCAGAAAAATCCGTTCGTTCACGCGATTGATGATCTCGATATCATAAGCAGTTATATCGACACCCTGGATCTTATCCGCGATCTTTGCCTTTACCAAATCGTTGTATTCCGGCGCAACGAGATCAAAGATATTCATTTTGACGATCTCACCGGGTTCGAAGCCTAACTGCCGCACATGCTTATTGCAGCTGATAAAATTACCTTCGATATCGGTAGTGAACAGCAGGATCGCTGCATTATCGAAAAGCTCGTGATAATCGATGATTTTATCAAACGGGATCGAGCGGGTATCCTGAGAATTATCCATGATAACCTCCTGTACCGTCGTTGACATAATGCGGTTAAAGAGAGAAGATAGATGATGGCTTATCCAGGGGAGTCGGCAGATTATTCAGAATATTATTGTATTAGTTCTATATTTTTTATCGTTTTCCTGCTAGATATTTGCTATTTCTACCTAGACATCCGTATTCTCACACCAGTCGTCGTACTTCTCACAAGATTCCAAATCGACAAAATATTCTTACAATAGAAATGATTTGACATGGTTCCGTTTCTATAATAAATTTTCTTCATGAGTTTCAAGAAACTATTGAAGATAGGGGATCATCGATGGAACGTATTACGATCAAGGATGCAGTCTCCCTCATCAAAGACGGGGACATGATCACCTTCAGCGGATTCACCATTTGGCGCAGGCCTATGGCTATCGTTTACGAGATGGTCAGACAGCAAAAACGTAATCTGCATATCGCCGAAGTCAACGGGGGTACCCATTCGGAAATCCTGGTGGGTGCCGGTTGCGTAGGTATCTGGGAATCATGCTGGTCAGGTCATGAGCTCTATGGCAAATTGGGCGAAATGGTAGCGGACCGCCACCTTAATGGCGGCATGATCATCGAGGATTATAGCCACGGACATATGGTGGCAAGGTTGCTGGCTGGCGCCTGGGGACTACCTTTCATGCCTTGTGCTCTGGCCATGGGCACTGATATCTTGAACCCGGATTATGATAGCTTTAAAAAAGCCGGTCTGCGTGACGGTTCCCATCCCGAGATCCCTGCGAAGAAGTATGACATTATCAGCGACCCTTTCTTTGGATCCGGAGATATACTGCTTTTGCCGGCGCTGAATCCGACCTGGGCCATCGTTTATGCGTCACAGGCCGGCGAAGAAGGCACCATTAGAGTCAATGCGCAAACCTATGCTGACCCCGAAATAATAAAGGGTGCGGATAAGGTAATCGTGGTGGCGGAAGAAATCGTACCCGAGAGCTATCTGCGGCAGGATCCGAAACAAAATATTGCCGCAGGTTACGCCATAGACTATCTGGTGGAACTGCCCTGGGCGGCCCATCCCACCGGATCCCAGGGTTACTATGACGTGGACGGGGACTTTATCAAGGATTTTTACCAGGCCTCCAAGAGCCAGTCCACCTTCGATAAATGGGCAGAGGAATGGATATTTAAGACCGCTGATCACAGCGCATACCTCGAAAAGCTGGGAATCACCCGTTTGGAGAAATTGAGAGCCAACAATGCCCTGGGCTATTCAAAACGAGCCAAAAGGGGGACGAGATAATGACAGATAATCAACTGGTCAAACCCGGTGAATACCGGCCTATAGATCTGCTGGCTGTAGCAGCTTCCCGCGAGGTACGGGATGGTGATGTCGTTTTTGCAGGTACCGGCCTGCCTATGCTGGCCATCATGCTGGCCCAAAACACACACGCTCCAAAAGCCACCTGCATTTATGAAGCGGGAACCATAGACGGCAAACCGATCGACCTGCCCACCTCGGTAGGAGACGCACGCTGCGGTTATCAGGCTTCTATCATATCGGGTCTGATCGAAACCTTTTTCGGGCAGTTGCATAGCGGTTATATCGATACAGCCTTTCTGGGCGGAGCCGAGATCGATCAATATGGGAATGTGAACACAACTGTGATCGGCGACTATAATGCACCGCATAAACGTTTGACCGGTTCCGGCGGTAACCCTGATATCAACGGTCTCGCCCGCCGTACTGTTTTCATCATGGTCCAGGAAAAGCGGCGTTTCAAAGAGAACGTGGATTATATCACCTCCCCGGGTTGGCGGATCCGCAAATGGCCAGGGGGCGAATATGTACATAAGCGCGAAGTTTACGGCAAGTACTTTCGCGGAGGACCTGAAGCCGTCATCACCAATATGGGAGTGTTTCGTTTTGACGAAACGGGTGTCATGTACCTGGACACCGTGCATCCGGGTTTCACCATCGAGCAGGTCAAAGACAATGTCAGCTTCGATCTCAATGTCTCCCGGGTCCGCGGAGAAACACCATTACCCAGCAAACGCGAGATTGAACTGCTATATAATGTCGTTGATCCGGAAGGGATCTTCTTGCCATAGTCACTGAATTCAAATAAGTTAGGAGTCAGGGATAACTGTCCCTCAACTTGTCAAAGAAATAGCAGCCCGAGCAAAAAATGTGAAGGTAAGCTGCCAAAGACAATCTTACATTTGAGGCAAGTATAAAAAGCCACCTAAATATTCGGGTTAGTAAGTCTTCGGTGACCCCATTTGCAGAACCTCAAAACTGAGGCGCGAGGAAGTCCCGCGATTGAGGCGTACTAGACGTACGTCGACTGAGCGGGGCTTCTTTGTAACGAAGGGGTTGAAGTTCTCCTGATGTGATCAACGTAAGTCTGTTGAAAACCTAAGGTTAGGGTGTCTATTGACCCTAACCTCAAATGTAATATTTATTTTCAAACTGGATTCGCCTTTTTTGACGGTCTGAGAGTCAGGGATAATTCCCTGACTCATTCTTTTTACTCAGGTTTGAAGAATCCGATCAAACCGATCAATAAAAAAATCCCCCCGGAAATCCGGTTGATCAGGTTCACTCCAATATAATGCGCCAGCGTGCTGCCGATAGTGACTTCAATCATGACGCAGAAAGCCAGGGCCAGGCAGCTGGCCATAAATATGGTCCAGCGCTGAGCAGGGTGGTTGCTGGTTACTAATAGAATAGCCAACTGTGTTTTATCCCCCAACTCGGCTAAAACGATCAATACATAGGTGCTGAGCCAGGTTACCAATTCCAAACTCACGGAATACCACCTCAATACTATCTGCCGGGATCGACTTGACCGATCACCCCTGTGAGCAGCATTATCCCCAACAAAATGAATACTCCGGCTGAAATGAACCGTATGACATCGGGCTTTATCCAACGCGCCAGTATATTAGCCCCGATTATCACCTCCAAAAATGATGTGCAGATCAAGGCGGCCAATGAACCTAATGCTACCCAAAGAATGTAGAGCGGCTTTTGGCCGGCTAATAACATCGTGGTTACCTGGGTTTTATCACCCATCTCCGACAAGAAGACTACACCGAGGCTATACAGAAACAAGCGGTGATCGAATTTGGTCAAAAGGTTGCGCAGAAGGACAATCCTCCTTTTAGCCGTCAACAAAACGGCAAAAAGTAAGCTGGTTTAGCTCTGATTATAGTATTCGGGAAACAAGAAACGTGTGATTGATTGACGGGGTGGGGCTCCGTGAAGCGCAACCTACAATAAAAAAGACGGTCCCATAAGAACCGTCCCAGCTTGTCAAAGAAATAGGCAGACCGAACAAAAAGCGTGAAGATCGAGGCACAAGGAAGCTCAGCGATTGAAGCGTACACGGGGTACGTTGATTGAGCTGAGCTTTCTATGTAACGATGAGTTTCGCGTTTTTTGACGGTCTGAGACGGTCCCTTTGGAACCGTCCCTTATACTTATAAGTTTACCAATTATCTTCTTTCGGTTTGTCCTGCTCCTGGGTCTCATGGATCGAGTCACGCTGGCGCCTGGTGATCCAGGATACCAACCGGTCGTTATCACCGGGAGACATGTAACTAAATTTGATGGCAACATTGTGCTTTTCGATCTTTTGTCCTTCACTATCATAAAACTCTTCATTGGAATCAAATATTCTGAGAGCCTCTCCCGTTATAGAAAGGACCCGGTTATCGCCGATGTCAAGCAAAAAACTTAAATGCGTACCCGGCAGCAGTTCTTGCGCGGTGGAAAAACACATACCCTCGGCACTTATATCGACCAGTTGATCAACGAAATACTTGTTTTCCCTGACATGATCAGCTTGGTCTGATTGTATCCAGCGCAGCTGGGCACGTGTAGCCAGGCGGAACCACTTACGTTTGTGGGCCGGGTTGGAAGCTTTGGACTCGATCTCCTTCTGTTTTTGTTTATATTGTTTAAAGGCCGCTTGCTGTTCCTTACGGAGCTGGGCATTCCACCACTGGAAAAGTGCAACAATGACGATCACGGCAATGATAGCGATCATAAATGCATATATCTTGTTGCTGTCATATATGTTCTCTTTGCTGAAGCCCTTATTGACCGTACCCTGGAACTGGTTCCAGTCGACGGCGCCAACTGCCGCTGGATTGCATAATATATATATTGAAACCAGGCAGAAGAGGCATTTTATTCTTTCCTTAAGCTTCACGGCGATCCCCCCGTCCAAAATATATGTACCAGGAAACAGTCGGAGCATACCATTTATATCCTTTTACTAAGTATAGCATATATTACGTTTTGGAGGTAGTTTGGAAGCATTAGCTTCTGTAACTTCCGGGAGTTAATTAGTAATGACCCTTTACTTATTCTTCGGCCAACCTGTCAAGATCAAGCGGGATCCCTCGGTCAGGAGCTAATTCCAGTTTTATGGCTCCGACAGGACAATGTGAAACACATATACCACAGCCCATACATTTATTATCGTTGATTTGCGGTGATCCCTCCAGGCAAATCACCGCCCGGAAGGGACAACTAGTCTCACACTCGCCGCATTCTATGCATCCATCTCTGTCATTCACCGGCCGGTAACCGGAGTGGGTGATCCGCGGCACATCGCGGTGATAGGAAGCCATCCCCAAACAACAGCAGGTACAGCAGTTGCAAATGGTATAGAAACGGTCATGCATTACTGTTTTGAACCAGGCGGTATGGATATGACCGCGTTTTTCCTCCTGCTCCAGGATCCCCAGGGCCTCCTCGGTTGTGATACGGCGGGCATGACCGCTCCTGTGCTCCAATACCAGAGAAACAAAAGGCTCACCGACCACCATACAAACGTCCCGCGGCTCACAGGCATCAGGCTTTTGGGCACGACATGGACATTCCATCACTGCCAGCGGCGGGGCTCCTTCCAGGATAATTGAACGGGCTACCGGAAACGGTATCACCTTCTCCGACGCCTGAAAGCTTACCGGGCGGTCAAGCTTAACAATTTTGGCGGCATCCCTGCGGGTGATAACCTTGCCATGGTACTCGTTGGCTGTGGTCCCTTCAAGTTTTTTTACTGCCCATGGCCATTTGGCAGGCTTTAGGTAGAGATCAGGTCTTACCCCGTAAAAATATCCCTCCAGCTTCTGCATAAATGTCATATCACTGAAGGCAAAGAAATCACGGGTCGATTTCCTCGGCCAATATGTTCTTTCGAGGTAGAGCCATGATACGAGAACTGCTATGGCAAAAACAGCAGCGATCATCCCAAACATTTTAACAGCAGGCATAGACACATCCCCTAAATAAATAAACAGACTGTACCTACGCAATGTCTTACAGTCTGTCGCTTATTATACTATCTGAATGGTCCTGATGCCAATCAAAGTACCGTCTTTCCCTAAGGGAAAGCATGATCCCGTTATTTCACATCATTATATTGATTGCATCGGCATCGAATCCTTCATGATATGGCGTATTGCTCTTATAATCCGAGCGCTTATTGCCTGAAGGGGATAGTATCTCCCTTTCGGCTTGCCGCAGATCTCTGGCCACTTGATTTTTTATGGGAGTCAGTTTTTTCTTTACCATATCGAGTCGTTCCTCATCGACCTGATGACTTATTCTTCTAAGCGAATCAGGCTCCGATGGGCTGGATAAGGGCGAGATCATATCGTTCCCCGGCAGTGGTGTTCCATCCTGGGTTCGATATACTTTGGACGGGGCAGCCGGGTTGTTTTCCGAATACAGATCCAGGTTTTCACCCAACTGTCCGATTACCTCTGCTCTGGTCGGGGTCGAGTCCTCAAGTCTGGACGTGACGGTGCCCTGCTTCACTAAATCCGCATTTATTGTGTTTTCTTCCGGCAGCGGTAAGGTAATCAAACCCCCATCCAAACTCAAATCAACAGCAGCCTGATCATTCACCGGTGCGCCTTCAACGGCACTGCCCTCCCCTTCCGGTACTGCATTAGTTTCCTTGGTTGTTGCCCCGTTTTTGTCCTGTTTTCGTATATCCATCAATTGCACAAGAAAAGCCAGCCCCTGATGCCTGGCTTCCCGGGCCGGGCTGTTTTGGATATCTATCCTGAACGAGGGCAACCCCAGGGTGGGCTGGCACTGCGGTTGGCTGTGCTGACCGACCCTGGCAATAAAATCTCTGGTATTAGGGTCAAAGGCATCTCCGGGCATGGTGTAGATGTGTATTCTTCTCAACTGCAGCATACGATCATCCCGCCTCTGGAAAAAACCCGCACTGTTGTGTACCGGATCGAAGACAACAGCGACCTGGCCTTCTCCGGCAAAGTAGTTCTGATGGATGTATAGATCATATCTTGACATGAAGATGCCGTGGCCCGGATGAGTATGGAACCACCCAATTATCCGCTTGTCATTGTGTTCCCTCATCAGGCGCTGGTTTATATCGGTCCAGGTTTTATGCGTGAAGGTGAGATTGGCCAGGGTTTCTTCCATATGGCGGCCCGGCAGATAAGCCTGGATGTTGAGGCCCTCACCGCTGTCATCATGCAGTACACTGCCCAACAATACTCCGCCAATTTCCCGGTCTTTATTGTCGCAGGCATACTGCCATAACTGTCTCCATACAAGCATATTGACATAGACCGGGTATTGTTCGTTATATTGCGGAAATAGAAGGATCTCTTCACAGGTCCCTTCCACTTTCAGACCGGAGTTGGAAAGGATCCCGCCTCCCCCCGGCTGATTATCCATTTCATAGATACCCGTGTTATCGGGCATGATACCGGCTCCCTCTACATTTCATCCCAACCTGATTTCCTGCAGTAGTACAATCAGGGTTGTATATAGTATCGGAACAGTCTATCGATTACATTATGATTTTAGGCAAGAAATAACTCATTCAGGCTTAGCTATTCGCCACGATGCAGGGATTATCCCGGGGGCATACCCTATCAAAAAACTTATCCGGAGACTCTTCGGCCCTTTACCTGTCCCCAGCCTCTGCTTTTAGCTGGCCGATGGTTTTCCCGCCGATGCCGATATTAGTATCCTCCAATTCATTGATTATGACCGTAAATGCGGCTAACGGAATATTGGTGATGGAGGCTGCTGTCTGTGATAATTGCTGGATGAGCCTGGTCTTCTGTTCGTTCGGCAATTTGCCGATCTCCATGCTTATTACCGGCATTGTTTTTACTCCTTTGCTTTATTGTTTTAGGATTGTTCCCATATAAAATGGTACGCCTTCTTGACAAATCCATTCATTTCATAGAAACGATGCGCCTGGGTCCGGTGGAAAGCAGAAGTAACCTCCACTGATCGGCAGCCTCTTTCGTTCCCAACCAGCAAAGCCTGGTTTATCAGCTCCCGCCCGATCCCCTGCCCCCGGCAGGATTCGCTCACCACCAGTTCCTCTATTTGCATTAAACATCCCTGAGCCCACAGGTTGGTTATGATGTGCAAGGTGATGAAACCGACTACCCTATCCCCTTTCAGGGCAACATAGTACGCCTGCACCTCAGAGGTCAGATTCCCCATGTAAACATTATGTATGGCTTCCCCGTCCAGTAAACGCCCAGGCCAAAGTTGCTGCAGCAATACCAGCACCTCTTCAAAGTGTTCCGACCTAGCCGGAACGATCGCTACCTGCATTAGGATCACCTCCTATTCAGCTACTGCGGACCCAATTCTCCGATCTGCCATCCCGATCTTTTGGCCTTGACCCCGATTAGCTTGATCCGGATAATTACTATCTTGGCAAGAGACTCGCCCTTGTAATCCCAGCCGTCCCTCCCTGAATACTTGTGCATTATTATATCAAGGGCTTTCTTTTTTTCATCGTTATCCTCAACTATACTTGCCAAACCATCAGCGATAACACTCAAATACCTGGTTCCCCATGCACATGCATTGACTTCATCGCTGCAGATAGCCACCTGGCTTTCCGCTTGAAAACAAACCCGCGGATTACGACCGATGAGATCGATCTTACGGCCTTCTGTTGCCGAGTGAATATATACGATCCCTTCTTCGTATCCGAAGTTCATTGGCAAGACATAAGGTACATTATCCTCAGCCATAGCCAGATGACAGACCGTACTTTCCTTCAATACAAGCTCTATAATCTTCTCATCAGAGATTTCTTTGTCAGATCTTCTCATACCCATTCTCCACTAATCAGCTTCACTTCTGTTCCGACTGACCGGGGTCTTCTTCCCGATCATCGGTTGCACGGCCATCCCCAAAAACGGGAATAGGCTCCCCTAGGTAGGTCGGCTGGGGTTTAAAGACTTTACACATCCAGAAGTCTTTATTACGTGCAGCAATTTCCCGCAATTCATTATATGGCATGACATCTCCATAACTATGCAGATCAGCAGCGGTCCCATAAGCCTCCAATCCCAGTTCACGGGCAATGAAAACCGCTCGCATCAGATGATATTGCTGCGTTACGATAATGACCTTGCGGACCTTGAAAACCTCCCGCGCCCGATACATGCTCTCATAGGTGCTGAAACCAGCATGGTCCATAAAAATATTTTGAGTTGGGATACCCTGGTGTTTCAGGTAGGCTTTCATGGTATTTACTTCGTCATAATCTTTACGGCCATGATCCCCGCTGACCAGGATCTTCGGAGCTTTGTCTGATTGATAAAGCCCATATCCAACGCTTATTCGGTCAGCCAGCATTGATGACATGCTCCCGTCGGGAAGAACATAAGCCCCCAGGACCAATATTGCATCAGCCGGTGGAAGTTCATCAGCTGGAAGAATGTATGGGGAAGCAGCCATTTTTACATAATAGTTCAAGATAACGGGAGTTATGATCAAGACCAGGAGCAAAACAAGCCCAATATATTGCGTCCGGCTAAACGATTTACCTTTCATCTCTGTTACCCCTATAAATAGCATTTATTGATTAGCATTGCACATCTTCCTGTCAAAAACAATCCGTGATGTAGCCAATTTATATATAACCTCAAGAGAGGGTCTATCAAAAGATTAAAATGGCAGTATTCTCTGTCGAACTATTATATAATATACGTAATATAATCTACCTATGGCGAGATACTACTCTATCCGTCGGCCTAATATTAATTAATAGAGAGATGGGATATAACAATATGGTGAACAAGCGCTTGCGAACTCTCTGCCTCCTTTTCTTTATTGTCGTTTTTGTGCTCTTCAATATGTGTCTTACCGCCACGGCTGCCAGCGACACAACCAGGACAAACCAACAAACATCATCATCTCCCTTTAAAGATGTAACCACCAGCAATCCCAACCGTATCTTCATTACATATATAAACCAACAAGGCATCATTGGCGGCTTTCCCGATGGGAATTATTACCCCCAGGCAGGCTTGACCCGGGCCCAGGCTGCTGTAGTGATATGTAAAGCCGCCGGCCTGCAGACTCTGCCCGTCAACAATAGCAGCTTCAAGGACGTAGCTGTTGATCATTGGGCCGCTGCCTATATAAACGCGGCCGCCCAAGCCGGATACCTTAAAGGATTTGCCGACGGTACCTACCAACCAGAGTCAAACCTGACCCGCGCCCAGGGTGTAAGCCTCATTATGCGCTTATGCACCCAACACGAACTGGCTCCCCTACCTGCTTTGAATGATCTGAAAACCGATCACTGGGCAGCATCCAGCATAGGGACTGCCCTGGAACTGAAAATGATCGGATTATCAAAGGACGGCAAAAACGTATATCCTGATGCTGCCATGAGCCGGGGGAGCCTTGCTCGTGCTCTGGCCATTCTGCTCACCAAAGACCCCGGACTGAATAAGGTCAATCTTGAAGGTAAACTAAGCGAGGTCAAGGGGCAGATCACGCTGATCAGACAGGGCCGCAGCATCAAAATCGGTACGGACAGCAGGGTGGTGCAGGGCGACCAGATAGTAACCGGTGCCAACAGCAGCGTCAGGCTAGATTATCCTGATGGCAGCAGCAGTTTAGTAGAAGCTGATAGTGAAGTTATCGTCAAACAATCAGATGGCCGAAGATATATCAAACAGGACGGCAGTTCCGGCATCGCCGTTGACTACGTTAACCTGGATCTGAAAAAGGGCACGATCTTTGACACAGTGGCCACCAAGCATGAAACCGCTGCATCGCAAGCATTCCAAAACAAAACACAGCATCAATTAGCCGCGCTGGACAAATTTAGATACCTGGCCGCCAATGAAGGTCAAGGGGCCGCCTGGTACAAGACAGCGGAAGCGAAAAAGGTAAAAGTAAAGGTAGACATGCCCTGGGGCGTAGCCGCTATCAGAGGCACATTTGTTAAAGTAACAGTTAACCCGGATGGCACCTGCCAGGTAGCTTGTCTTACCGGCAGCGCTGAAGTGTCCAGCAACAGCGGCAGCAGCGTTGCCCTTGGGGGCGGGCAGGCCAGTGGTATAGCCGACCAGGGCGCACCAGTTGCACAGGCTGGTCCTATGAGCGCAGATGACAAGGCCGGGTTTGATCAGGTCCAGGCCTGGGTAGTGGATACCGCACTCCAGCAGGACGTAAACCAGGCGGCTGAGGTAACTCCTGTCACAATACTATTATCGATCCCTGATGTACCGGCCAACGAACAACAGTTACAAGAACAAGCCCCAAAGGATGCGACTGTAAACAGCGCCGTGCAAGCAGTCCTGGATGCTTTGACATCAACCGGCATTGAGTTAAGACCAGAGGTAGTTGATAGACTCTCTGAGCAGATAAATCAGGCTCTGGAGCAGGTAAATCCCGACATCGCTAATGAACTGCAGGGCAAAATTGACAGCTTACCTCAAGATAACCAAAACAATAACGACAATAATAGCAGCGGTGGAGGCGAAGCCCCTATCGTCTATGCTTCGCCTCCCAGTTCGGTTACCCTGGCAGCGGGAAGCACTCATCCAGTTGGCGGCGTTACCAACGTAGCCATCCCTGCAGTCTCGGCGACCAATACCACGGGAGCAGTAACCGGATGGGCAGCAACCACAGCTGATACCATTAAGTTTACTGTTACTGATACCTCTCCAGCTGTTTCGACTATTACTATCAATGGTACATCGTATAGCAGCGGAACTGATTATACAATTACTTCCGCGTCTGCCCTTACCATAATAGTTACTACAAGTGAGTCAGGAAAAACCTCAGCATTAAGGACGTTCAGTATATCGGTAGCAGCGCTGCAGACTCCCGCCTCGGCACCAAGTTCAGTCTTATTAGCCAAGGGCAGCACCAATCCGGTCGGATCAGTTACGAATGTGGCCCTGCCAGCAGCAGGTGCCACTGACACTGCGGGGGCAGTTGCCGGTTGGATGAGTTCGACCGCAAGTACCATTAAGTTTACGGTGACTGATACTTCTCCTGCCTCTTCGACCATTACTATAAATGGGACAGCCTACACCAGCGGGGCCGACTATACTATTGCATCTACAGCACCGCTTAATATCCTGGTAACCACCACTGAAACAGGGAAAATCACTACGACCAGAACCTTTATCATTTCGGTTACTCAGGCGCTGCCTGCTTCTGCTCCCAGTTCGGTGCAGTTGGCTCAGGGCAGCAGCAACCCGGTCGCATCAGTTACGAATGTGATCTTACCAGCAGACGGTTCAACTGATAGCACCGGTGCAGTTGCCGGCTGGGTTAGTTCAACCGCTGCCACCATCAAGTTTACGGTTACTGACACGGGTTCGGCCATATCGACTATCACCATCAACGGTGCTGCCTACACCAGCGGAACTAACTACACCATTACATCAGCAGCGCCCCTTACCATTGTGGTAACCACAAGCGAAACCGGGAAGTTGACCGCTGTAAGGACCTTCTTAGTAAACGTATCTGCTCCCCCCGATATTTCCGGCAGTTTTACTGATCCCGTATTCAAACAAGCGGTATGGCAGTGGCTGGGAAATACCGGCGCTCCAGGTTCTTTCACTAAACAGGATCTAATTAACCGGATGGCAGCCCAGAGCTATATCCTTGGTCTAACTAACAACACGAGCGTAACCAGCCTGGCCGGCTTGGAGAATTTCGAGGGAACCGGCTTGTTACGGCTTAACTGCTATTGGGACCCGTTATTGACAAATCTTCCTTCCTTGCCGAGCAGTCTGACCAAGATATACTGCGAT
>JBLMZJ010000036.1:0-20496 GCA_050258735.1 Deltaproteobacteria bacterium
CCTGGCGTTATACATGCCAAACTTAATGAAGAGCTTGCTAAATTCAACCTGTTCTTTCCGCCGGATCCTGGCAGCAGTCAAATGTGTACCATTGGCGGAATGGTGGCCAATAATGCCAGCGGACTCCGTGCGGTCAAATATGGCACCACCGAACAATACATCCTTGGTCTTGAAGTCGTGTTGGCCAATGGCGATGTCATCATCACCGGAGGCATGAAGGCCAAATGCATCAAGAATGTCTCCGGTCTCAACCTGACCAAACTTATGGTGGGTTCTGAAGGGGTGCTAGGGGTTGTGACCCGCGTACGACTGCGCTGTTGGCCCAAACCCAGGGCCCGCGGTATAGCTATGGCCGTTTTCGACAACCTGGATGAGGCGCCGGCAGCAGTACTGGATGTATATCGGGCCGGCGTGCTGCCCTCAGGTATCGAGATTTTAGACAGTTCAGCCATCAATGCGGTCAATGCCTTCAAACCGCAGATCAATCTCCCGGATGCCGAAGCCATCCTTCTTTTTGAGGTAGATGGCAATCCGCCCGGAGTGGAATTCGAAGGCAACATTATAAAAGAAGTAGTAGGTAAACGAGCCCGCACCATTGAATGGTCCACCGAGCCGAAACGTATGGCGGAATTATGGGAAGGCCGCAGCATTACCGCGACAGCCGCTGCCCGCGTAAAAGCTGACGGCAGCCGTATATTTGCCGGCGAAGATATCTCTATCCCCCTTTCCAAGGTGGCCGATACCCTGCGCCAGATCCGCGCTCTTGGTGACAAATACGGTATCAAGGTAGTCAACTATGGCCATATTGGTGACGGTAACGTTCACACCGCTCCGGTGATCAATCCTGAGAATCCGGAGGAGGTCGAAAAGGTCCTGCAATTAGTCGATGATATCCACCGCCTGGCGGTTGAACTGGAAGGGACCACTACCGGCGAACACGGAGTAGGAGCAGTCAGACGCCAGTATGCTGAATTGGAGCATGGTCTGGCGGTCAAATATATGCAGGGAGTCAAGGATGCATTCGATCCAAAAGGCATCATGAACCCGGGTAAACTATTTTAAACCCTGGAAGGAGGGGTTATCGTGGAATTTCAGAAGCTGCCGCCAGTTAAAGAACAGATCATGAAGTGTGTCCGCTGTGGTAAATGCCGTAGTGTTTGTCCGGTATTTGAACAGATCAGAAACGAGACCGCCGCCCCCCGGGGACATGTTTTCATGGTGGGAATGCTGCGTGACGGAGTAGTCGAACCAAAACCTGAAGTCTATGAAAAGCTTGGCAACTGCTTGCTCTGTGAGACCTGCAGTGTTAACTGCCCGTCCGGAATCGATATTCATGAGCTCAATGCAGCCGCCCGTTCCTATATCTACGACAAGAATCCCAACGCGGGCAAGGAATTGATCTTCGATACCATGTGGACCCGTCCAGGTTTCCTGCGCACCACCACCATGCTGATGGGTGGAGTGCAAAGACTCGGTCTGCAGACATTTGCAAGAAATATTGGCCTGACCAAGATTTTGCCCGGCGATATGCCCAGGGCGGAAAAGATCATGAACAATGTGCCGACACGCTCTGCCCGCAAGCAGATACCCAAATTCAACCGGGCCAGAGGAGAAAAGAAATATACTGTCGGATACTTCCTGGGTTGTGCCACCGATCTGTTGAATCCCGAGGTGGCTAAAGCTACCGTAGATGTACTGACCCGATTCGGTTGTGACGTCATTATCCCCAAAGATATGAAATGCTGCGGCATGCCACATATTGCCAACGGCAAGATGGATACCGCTCAAAGACTTATGGCTCATAATGTAAAAATATTCAATTCATATAACCTGGACTATCTAATCAGTGATTGTGCATCATGTTCATCGGCTCTGGCCCACAAGAACGTGGAGTTTCTGCTGGGTGGACTGAAGATCGAGGATGAGGCTCGGCAGTTTTCCGATAAGGTAATGGACCTGACCACCTTTTTAGTCGAAGTACTGGATGTCAAAATGCCCGAGAAGAATGTAACTAAAAAGACCAGGGTCACGTATCATGACCCCTGTCATCTGGCTAACGCTCAAGGTATCAAGGCCGCTCCGCGCGAGTTGCTGCGGCGTATACCTGAAGTTGATTTTGTTGAGATGCCGGGAGCCAATACCTGCTGCGGCGGATCTGGCACTTACAGCGTGACCCATTATGATCTTTCCATGAAGATCCTGGACAAAAAGATGGACAGGGCCATGTCGACCGGTGCCGCTAAACTGGCTACTTGCTGTCCCAGCTGCACCATGCAGTTGAAATACGGCACCGAGCGATGCCACTGGAACTGCGAAGTCGTGCATCCGGTTGTCCTTGCCAACCGCAGCCTGCAGCAAGCCATAGTCAAAAAGTAAAAAAAGGTAAATCAAACCATAATAAAACCGCTGATAAATATCAGCGGTTTTATTTCGTAAAGAAGTAGACAGACCGAGCAAAAAATGTGAAGGTAAGTTACGAAACAATCTTTCAGTTGAGGCAAGAATGATAAGCCACCTCAGTAGTCGGTATTTAGCAGGTCTACGGTGACCCCATTTGTAGGACCCTCAATCTGCGGCACAAGGAAGTCCCACGATTGAGTCGTACTAAACGTACGTCGAATGAGCGGGGCTTCCTTTGTAACAATGAGATTCGTGTTTTTTGACGGTCTGAACCGCTGATGAATATCAGCGGTTTTTTAAATTCTCTCAATAAATGCCTCCAACTTGTTCGAATTGTGGTCGATATCGATCCAGAGCTGTTGTTTCCTGGAGGCCAGGTCCAAAACCCGAACGGTGTTTCCGTATTCACTCCACTCCGGGTTCAAAACGGAAAGGCAATTTTCATAGCTGCCGATTACATCAAAATCCAGAGAACTATTCCCATCACCAGGGAATAAGGCTACGTACAGTATGCCGGTCTCGACCAGGTCATTAAAGAAATGAGTTCCATAGGATAATTCGGGCATATAGCCTTCCTGATTAACAGCATATTCGACCATAACCGAAGCGTGATGGATCTCGGCAAAGGATACCGGTATTCCCAGATTGGGCATCCCGCTCCCCCATCTACCCGGGCCGATCAGGACATATTCGCTGTCTTTCAATATGCGGTTCAATCCGCCGATCAACCTTGCTATATCATATTTTTCCCTATTGGCCAGTGATTTATATGATCCGGCATCCACATAGACTACATAACTTGCCGACTTTTCGATTCCCCAACCCATATACTTGCCCCAAGTAGAAAACAGCAGTTTCTCATCCGGTTTACTGACCCTGGATGAACCCACCCCGCGTGAGGTCTTAATCGTCTGCAGGGGGCGGCATTGCAGAAGGTTCAGATGCATTTCATTGTTCAATGTAAAGTTTACAGTAAATTCGGTATCGACCGGATAATCATAGGCTGTCTCCAGTACCTTCAACATCTTTCGCATTTTATCTACCAGGTCGGTTTCCCCAAATAATCTTTCAAAATTTATCAGCCAAGCATCCTGGCCGATTCCCAGCTTCCGCATACGGTTCGCTGTCTCATTATCACGTTTGGCAATTAGGTCCCAATAAGTCAGGTTTGCCAGGAGCGGATCAACGTTGTTTACGCTGATGACACCCTCCATGTTTACGATCGTATCCAAAACGTCCATACGATGCTGCGAATATTTACGCAGCCCTTCCGGACTGTTGTCGACTCTAAGCTGAGGACGATCCAGGGCTACTATACGGGGATAATCCTCTTCTACTCGGTCAACCGCCCTGGTGCCCAGACCCACTACGATCCTCATCATACCGGCTGCGGGATCTATATCATTTCTCCATACATACGAATTGTGGGATAAGGCCACTCCTGCAAGATCAGGGAAGAAGTATTTCTGGTGTTGGGCCCCCGAAACCCTCTGTACCAGGAGTGCCATCTGCTCATCTCGGGCAGCCATCCCCCTTAGCTTGCGGTAAGTCAAGGCATCATCGTTCATGGTACTGGCAAAGACTTGTTTAACAGCATTTTCAAAGGCCCGGAAACGCTGTTCCGGGCTCCCCTGATTTACACAGAATATGCTTTCATATTTACCGGCAAAGGCATTACCGAATCCATCCTCCAGAAGACTGCTGGACCTGACTATGATCGGAGCCTGTCCGTAATACTCAGTTATCTGGTAGAATTGTTTACTGATAAATTCGGGAAAGCTTCCGGCAAGAATGATTTCCTTTAGTGTTCCGGCCAGTGAAAAGTAATTCTCATCGCTCTTCTGTTCCAGTCGCAGCTTCCAGGCGCCATTCTCGACCAGATAGGTGTAATATACATCGGAGCCGATATAAAAGGAATCATGCGGTTCCAGCCAGTCTTTCCAATCCATAGCAGTGTCTGAATCCAGTATCTTGCGTGAAAGCAACATACCCACAGTTTTCCCGCCGATAAAACCCGAACCGATCAGGCGGTCGCGTATCTCCAGCAGATCTTCCAGTTTAAGATAAGTCCGGGCCAGTTCCAGCACCCGTTCATCCCTGGAAATCAACATATGCAGCAGTTGCTCCAACATCTGGGCTGCTTCTTCGTCTATAACCGGATCAGGGTCATCCATTATCGTCAACTCACGGGCACGGATAAATATCTTATCCCAATAATCCAGTTTCCCTTCCAGCTTGCCGGGGTACAAGCCGTGAATTCCCGACAGCATCCTTGATGCCTGCAGACTGCTGTTTACCGGGACATAGGTCTCACCGATCAACATATGCGGCATAAACATGGTAGGCGAATAGCGCTGCCATACCTTTCGGGGATATACCAAACACTGGTCATCCACCCTCAGTAAATCGATGAACAGCTGAGTGGTATCCCGGATCCTGTCGATAGTATCCATGGAATTCCGGTTACGCAGTATGCAGAAATAGGCAACAGTATCCAGTTCAAAAAGATAGGGACATGTTACCCTGAAGAAATTTCCTATCATCAGGTCATTAGCCCAGGAAGAAAGCAGGTCTGACAGGCAATCAAAGATATAAAAGGCATATCGTCCCTCCCGGGTCGCTATTTCATGTACAGAGGTCGAAAAGGCTTCAAAACCAAGTTTAGGATTTAAATAGTAGGTAGTAGTGACCTCAGCATCCTCCAGCAAAGGTGGGTGCTGTCCAAAACATAGATAAATGAAGTTCCGATTATCGCGTCTGGCCTGCCTGGCGTAAGCCCTGACCATTTTCGCATAGTCATCGATATTGTCGCACTGCCAGACAACGTTGTCACCCAGACGAAGTGAATCAACTATCTCATCAATGCCGGCTATTCCGGTAGATACTATTGGATCACCCATATCATGCATTCCCCCCAAAAAACGAAAAAAGCCCTTCCGAAAGGTTAGCCAACCAGTCGAAAGGACTTCACTGTCCTAGTATCACTATTTTCGTTTATTATATAATGGTCGAGGGTATCTTTAGAAGTTACCAGGCCAATTATACAGTATACAAATATCGTGATTTTCGAAGCATGAATTACAAATAGGTGTAAAATCTAAGATCATGCCGGCACAAGAGGTTTTAGAATGAGTCAAAGATTGATCAAACGGATGTTTCGACAGGTACGGGATGCAAATATAAAATATGGACTGGTTGACAGTGGCGACAAAATAGCGGTGGCCATGTCCGGCGGGAAAGACAGTATAGCTATGCTATATTTTCTCGACCGGTTGCTCAAACATACTCCTCTGCTCTTTGAGATAAAACCGGTCTATCTCGATATGGGCTTTGGCAACGATAAAGATGCCATTACCCGTTATTGTAAGGAAATCGGTTATGATTTGCTGGTAGAGGAAAGCAATGTCGGTAAGGTGGTCTTTGAAACAAGAAAAACCGATAACCCTTGTGCACTTTGTTCCCATCTCCGACGCGGCGCTCTATGCCGGCTGGCCTCCGCTCATGGCTGCAATAAGCTGGCTCTGGGCCATCATCTGGATGACGTCGTTAATACACTTTTCATGTCTATGCTCTATGAGGGCCGCTATCATGTCTTCAAACCTCTCACCTATCTCAGCCGGGCCGATCTTTATGCTATAAGGCCATTGGTCTATGTAGAGGAAAAAGATATCCGGGCGCTTTGCAGCTATCTCGATATCCAGCCTGTCAAGAACCTTTGTCCCGCTGACGGCCTGACCAAGCGAAGTGAAACCGCCGAACTGTTAAACCAGATCGAAAAACTTCACCCCGGAGCCCGACGCAAGTTTCTGGCCAGTATCGAAAATGCAAGACCAGAAGATTTCTGGTGAAAATCGTCCTGTTACAAATATTTGAGCGGAGTTTTCTGGTAAATTATAACGAACACCTGTTTTCAAACTCTAACAAATGCTATAATGGGAACAAACATACGGGGAGGATAAGATTATGGTCATTGATGATAACAACCTGACATCAAGGCAGCAAGATATCCTGAATTATATAAAGAATAAGATTAAAATTGACGGTTATCCCCCATCAGTTCGCGAAATTGGAGAAGCAGTGGGTCTAAAATCCAGTTCTACCGTACACGCTCACCTGATCCACCTGGAACAGAAAGGCTTTTTAAGACGTGATCCGGCCAAACCACGTGCGATCATCCCAGTAGATTCTGATGAAGATATCCTCAGCCAGTCCATATCCTTGCCGTTGGTTGGCAAGGTTGCCGCCGGTATGCCGATAACGGCTGAACAGAACATAGATAATTACCTGTCAGTCCCCGTTGATTTTGTAGGATCAGGGACCCATTTCCTGCTCAAAGTAGCCGGTGAAAGCATGATCGAGGCCGGTATCATGGATGGTGATTATCTCATTGTCCATCAACAGGAAGTAGCCTCCAATGGCGAGATCGTAGTAGCCCTGATCAAGGACGAAGCCACTGTTAAACGCTTCTATCGCCGGGACAGCTACGTCGAATTACGTCCGGAAAACTCTGCCATGCAGCCTATTTTGAGCGATCAGGTCCAGATCGTAGGGAAGGTTACCGGCTTACTGCGCAGGATGTAGGGGTTAGCCTGGACGCAGATTTATGATTTGCGCAGAATTATATAACGTCAATTAAAAAGGACGGCATCGCCGTCCTTTTTAATTGTCTCATTTATATTAGTTTAGAACTTCTGCAGGTATTCCGCGATCTCCCAATCATATACCCGCGAACTGTAATTCTCCCATTCCTTGGTCTTGGCCAAAACAAAGCGATCATATATATGGGGACCTAATGCCTCCTGGATCAAGGTATCTTTGCTCAGTTCATCCAGAGCCTCGTACAGGTTCTCCGGGAGGGAGTGGATACCGTATTTTTTGCGGGACGGCAGATCCATCTCATAGATATTTTGTTCCACCGGGTCCGGCGCTGCGATCTTGTTCTTGATTCCATCCAGACCAGCGGTTAGAATCACTGCCATACCCAGATAGGGATTGCAGCTGGGGTCAGGATTACGGACCTCTATACGGGTGCTTATGCCCCGCTTGGCTGGGATCCGGATCAATGGACTGCGGTTGCGGTAAGACCAGGCAATGTACACGGGGGCTTCATAGCCGGGCACTAAACGCTTGTAGGAATTAACTGTTGGATTGGTAATTGCCGCGATAGCCCGGGCATGTTTCATGACTCCTCCGATAAAATAGCGGCAGGTTTCACTGAGTCCATCCGCGGCATTAGGATCATAGAAGCTGTTTTCACCGTTTTTAAATAATGAGCAATGCATATGCATACCGGAACCGTTGATGCCGAATACCGGCTTGGGCATGAAGGTAGCATGCAGACCATGCATCTGGGCTACTATCCTGACTGCAATACGGAAGGTCACTATGTTGTCAGCCGTCTTAAGGGCATCGGTATATTTGAAGTCGATCTCGTGCTGACCGGGAGCCACCTCGTGATGGGCGGCCTCAATCTCAAACCCCAGCGATTGCAGCACTTCCACCATGTGACGGCGGGCTTCCTCACCGTTGTCTACCGGGGGCAGATCGAAATAGCTTGCTTTATCATTGGTCTGCAGGGTAGGTTGTCCCTCTTCATCAACCTCGAACATGAAAAATTCAGGCTCGGGGCCAACCATCATGTTGTAGCCAATTTCCGCAGCTTTATCCACTGCGCGTTTCAGGCACTGACGGGGGCAACCTAAGAAAGCCTGGCCTTTATCATCATAGATATCACAGATGATCCTGGCTGTACGGGCTGGAGAAACGGGAGAGTCCCAGGGCAGGATCAAAAATGTGCTGGGATCGGGTCTAAGATACATGTCTGATTCTTCGATACGAACAAATCCTTCGATGGAAGAGCCGTCAAACATGAGTTCGCCATTCAATGCTTTTTCAAGTTGATCATCGGTTATCGATATTGCCTTCAGTACACCCAGAATGTCCGTAAACTGCAGGCGAATGAATTTAACATTGGCTTCTTTTACTTTTTGCATAATGTATTCTTTATTCATTATACACAAACCTCCATTTTACCGTAGTTTTGGCCTTAATTACTTTATCACATTCCCCTGCGGATTCCAAATAAAATATAAAATTATTAAAAAACAATGATAAAAAAGGAAATGATCATACCCAGCGCCAATATGACGTTGAATACCATGCCGGACAAAATACCCACCAGGGTACCGAGACCGGCACGAGCTGCTTTTTCCCAGTTCTTGCATGTGATATACTCGCCTACCAAAGCCCCGGCAAAGGCGCCAATAAAAATCCCCAGCGGCGGGAAAACGAATATGCCCAGCAGCATACCGATGATCGCGCCCCAGGTGCCGTATTTACTCGAACCATATTTCTTGGCCCCCCAATATGCGGAGAGGTATTCCACAACGTGTGAAAGCAGGGTAAGACCAGCCAGGATAATGAGGTAGTAAGCAGTGATGCTGTGAAATCCTTCATACCAACCATAGGCAGCTATGGTGAGAAATATTAAGGTTACGCCGGGCAACGCCGGCATTATGGTGCCAGCAAGCCCTATCAGCATCAATATTATCGCTAAACCAAGGACCAGACTATCCGAATTCATCCCATCAACTCCTTAACTCAATTCCTCCAACAATCTACAGGCAACATAGCGGCAATGCTCATAGGTCAGGCCGCCCTGGATATATACTGAATAAGGTTCTCGGCATGGTGCATCACAGGAGAGTTCAATTGACGAACCCTGAATAAAGGTGCCCGCAGCCATTACTACGCGATCTTCATAACCTGGCACTGGGGCAAACTCCAACCTCAGATCACTGTCTACCGGGGAACTGGACTGTACCACCTGACAGAACCTCAGCACCTCGCTCTCGTTTTTTAACTGGACTACCTGCACGATATCCGGTCTTTCCTCATACCATTTGGGCAGGGCATCGTACCCCATTTCCTCAAAAAGATAAGCTAACAATATAGCCCCTTTCAAGGCCTGCAGCACTATATGCGGAGCCATGAACAATCCCTGATAATAACTGCGATGGCCGGCTGGATTTGATCCCAGTTCCTTACCCAGGCCAGGAGCAGTCAACTGCCAGGCCGCCTGTTCCAACAGGTCCGCCCGTCCGCAGATATATCCGCCGCCAGTAGCCAGTCCACCGCCAGGATTCTTGATGAGCGAACCGGCCATGATGTCGACGATTTTTCCGGGCTCCGCTTTCTCGGTGAACTCGCCGTAACAATTATCGAGCATGATGATAGTACGCGGATTCCTGGTTTTCACTACCCTGCAGATCTCATCGATCTGGGCTATGCTAAGTGCAGGGCGCAGGCTGTAACCGCGGGATCTCTGGATCATTACCATAGTAGTTGACGGCCCTATTGCCCGGCCTATCCCACCGATATCCGGTCTTCCTGCTGGATCGAGAGGTACTTCTGAATAGCTTATCCCCCGATCGATCAGGGTGCCCTTGAATGCCCCGCCTTTACCGATAACCCGTCCCAGAGTGTCATAAGGACTGCCGGAAACTGAGATCAAAGAATCACCATTCCGGAGCAATGCCATCAGGCAACTTGATATGGCATGGGTCCCTGATGCGATCCCGCTGCGGACCAGTGCATCTTCAGTATCAAATATCCGAGCATAAAGAGCTTCCAGGGCATCTCGTCCCAAATCACCATATCCATATCCGCTTGAAGGGAAAAAGTGGTGATCTCTGATCTTCTCTCCCTGAAATGCATTTATTACCTTGACTTGATTGAGATATGCAGTCTCCTCTATCTCTGAAAATCGATTGGCTAATTTTGTTTCGGCTCTTCTGATAATACCAATGGGGTCCAAATTTTTTGCACCACTTTCGTGTTTCGATTAATATCTGATTATATATCCAATATCATATCCCAAGCGAAAGCAAATGGCAAAATTGAGATTATCCCTGTATACTGGATGGTTCCGGCAGGTCGCTGTATTCGATGGTCACCAGTTCACGCCGGTTAGGGCTTTCCCGGTCCACGATACGAAGAGCCTGCAGGCGGATCGACTTCTCCACCAGATTTCTCACATAACGGGCATTGCCGCTGTGCGGATGACGGCTGCGAACGAATTCCGCGAGCATCTGCTTGAGCTTCCAGCGACAGCGGTTGCTCAGCTCGTAATCACGGTCAGCATACATCTGCAATGCGATGTTGAAGAGCTCTTCCGGATCGTAATCGCTAAAGTTGATATGGAGTGGAAAACGTGATCTCAGTCCCGGATTGCTGCTTAAAAAGCTGTCCATCTCATCAGAGTATCCGGCCAGAATTATAATGAGGTTATCCCGGTTGTCTTCCATACTTTTTACCAGGCAGCCGATGCTCTCACGCCCGAAGTCCTTCTCCCCGCCTTGAGCCAGGGTGTAGGCCTCATCGATAAAGAGGATGCCTCCCTGGGCCTTTTTGATCATTTCCCTGGTCTTTTGTGCGGTATGGCCAATGTATTCTCCTACCAGGTCAGCCCTTTCCGCCTCTACCAGATGCCCCCGTGGCAATACTCCGATATCATTCAGTATCCTGCCTAAAATGCGGGCTACGGTGGTCTTGCCGGTACCGGGATTACCCTTAAAAACCATGTGGAGGGTAGTGGCATCAGTGCGCAGCTGCTGCTGTTTCCTTTTGTTCTGGACCAGGACAAAAGCGGTTATTTCGGCCAGTACTCTTTTTACCTCCTGCAGGCCGATAAGGTGTTCCAGTTCCTTAAATGAGTCCTTCTGAGGGAAATTAGCTGGTACCGCTATGCTTTCAGCAGCAGTCGGGCTGGCTTCAGGCTCAGAGTATCTCAGTGAGATCTGCACAAAAAATCACCACTCCTTATAATCTGGGTTATCATATTCCTGACAGACAGAAGTGGTGACACTGTGATTTATAAGCACGAAAAATCACCACTCCATCGCCATTGAGAAGTGGTGATACATTTCCATATAAAGAATATTTAAATTTGATTAAAAAACTATTTTTAGTCGTCCTCTTCGTTCTTGGGTTCCATTACCAGCATGCCGATATTCTTCAGCGGTGCTACCGTTGAAATGGCGTGCTTATAAACCAACTGCTGTTTTCCATCGAGCTCTACGATGACGGTAAAGTTATCGAAGCCTTTGACTACGCCTTTTATCTGAAAACCATTAACCAGGAAGATGGTTACCGGTGCTTTTTCCTTTCTACACTGATTTAAGAAGGCATCCTGCAAATTTATTTGACTTTTACCCATCATAATTGTCCCCCATTTCAATAATAATGACCCTAAGTTAATGTATATTCTTAACTCCGGCAGCTTGCGCCAGTCTATTTAACGGTGTGGCAAACCGGACAGAATCTTAAACATCTATATGATTCTACATCATCCTGAATTGTCCTTCAATCAGCTTCGAAATATTTTGAGCCAATTTTTCCGCTTCAGCGTATTCGGCGCGGTTTATCCAGGTAATACGTTCGTCCTTATTGAACCAGGTCAATTGGCGTTTGGCATAGCGCCTGGTCTCTTTCTTTATATCATTAACCATTTGTTCCCTGCTTATAAGCCCATCCAGATAATACATCACCTGTTTATAACCCAGGGCCTGCATGGAGTTGTGTGAAAGGTTGCATCCTTTTTCCCTGAGAATGGCCACCTCTTCAATCAGGCCCATTTCAAGCATCCGGTCCACCCGGGCTTCTATCCCGGCATAAAGCTCCGCCCTCGGGAGATACAGCCCGACCACCGCCAACTGGTAGTGATCAGTTTCCCTGGTCTGGGTGGAAGAAAATGTAGCGCCGCTCAGTTCATATACCTCCAGAGCGCGGACGATGCGCTTCTGATCCTGAACCTTGATCTTTTCTGCATACTGTGGATCGATCTCGATCAGTTTGTCATAGGCGAAGGACAGACCGTGCTGTTCTATAAGCTCATTCCACTTCTGGCGGACGGCTATCCTTGATTCCATCGGGGTAAAGCAGTAATTGTCCACTACCGACTGATAATACAGTCCGGTCCCGCCAACCAGCATGGGTATCTTCCCTCGACTGTTTATTTCGCTGATCAAAGCCTGGCAGGCCATCTGATACCGTGCAACATTATAGTCTTCATCAGGATCCGCCACGTCGATCAAGTGATGGGGTATCCCCTGCCGTTCAGCTATGCTGGTCTTGGCAGTACCAATGTCCATGCCACGATAGACCTGCATGGAGTCACAGGATATTATCTCGGCGTCTATTAACTTTGCCACTTCTATGGCAGATACGCTCTTACCGGAAGCGGTCGGGCCCACAATAGCTGCCAGTCTGTCCAACCAATCCACCTCATGTATTTGATTATACTTAAATCATAACTCGATAACCCCATAATTAATGGGATTATGACGGCTGCCCAGGATCTTTTCAAATCCCAGCCGGGCAAACTCACCGCTGGAGTAAGTTTCCTTCAACACCACCCTATTACGGGCTACCCGGCAGGCCTCCTTGACAGCGCTGATTTCCAGCGGTCGATGATCGGCCAGCCGACGCAACGATGAGATTGGCTGACTCTTATGGCGTGGATGCCGAAACATTGGATCGAAGTATACTACATCAAATGATCTATCCTCTGCCTTATTCAAAAGTATGTTATGGTCAGCGTGTTCCACGGTAATACCATGGATCGCTTCGTCCAGCCAGGTCATCCGGGACTTGTAAAGTCTCATACCCCACTTCATTACCAGGGCTATTGGCAAGGCCGCTTCCAGTCCAAATACCTTCCCCGATCCGCAAATATAACTGGCGGCTATAGAATCAGCACCGCGTCCCATGGTACAATCCAGAACCGTATCTCCTCTCTGTATTTGACAAGCCTCTAAAAAGGGATCCGGTAAGCCCAGCTTTCTTAAAGCCGACAAGCGATTCTTGGCCATGCTGGGATGAAAATAGAATTCTTCCATATTCTCGCCGCTGTATAAAACCGGCCCTTCTGCCTTCCATACTATAACAGCGTCCGCCCCCTGCTCCCGGCAAATCACTGGCAGAGACTTGCGGTTGCGTGGAACGAACGGCAGTCCGGATTCATCCAGAAAAGAATATAAAACATCATTCGGTTCCCGGCAGGCTTGCGTAGTAGTAACAATGATATTCATGGATATTACCTCTTGAACATGCGATCGATATCCCGGCGGCCCAATTTGATCATAGTAGGCCTGCCATGCGGGCAGTTCTTATAATCGCTGCTGGCCAGGAGGTCGATGATCAGTCTCTCCATCTGATTGAAGTCAAGTTTTTCTCCGGCCTTGATCGCCTTCTTGCAAGCCATCAGGGCCAGGGCTTTTTCTTTTATATTCACCTGTCCCCGTTCCGCCATGGCATCCAGTATCTCGGCTATGACCTCATCCTCACTGCCGGATATCAATGCCGGTGCCGATCTTATGGCCAGCGTGGTAGGTCCCATTGCTTCCAATTGAAATCCCAATTCTGCGAACAATTGTGTATGGTTTTCTATCTGGTCCATGTCCCTGGTGGAGAACTCGAGGGTCAATGGCAGTGCGAGTATCTGCGAGGGTTCATCCTTGGCCCCCGCAGCTTCAAGAAGTCCGGAATAAATGATCCTTTCATGGGCAGCATGCTGGTCTATCAGCCACAAACTGTCACCCGCTTCGATCAATATATAGGAATTGAGGGTCTGTGCGATTATGTGCAGTTCCTGTCCTGGTTCGATGCTCAGGGTGTCGCTGTAAATATTGGGTTGATTCACATATACATCCTGGTTGCCTTCTCTGCTGTATCCCCCAAACGAGTTGCTAAACATTGGTTTATTGCCGGTAGTGACCGATCCCGATGCCCTGGTATCAGCAAATGGCAACGGTAACGCTCCTTCTGCCACCACTGGCCGCGGACTATATTTATAATCTAACGATTTTCTTTCCTGGCTGACTCCCATCGAAATGCCGCCCGGTCGGGGTGTAAAGTCAGCCTTCTTCAGCCGTTCCCTCAGAACGCCATAGATATAATCGAATATCGGCTTTTCATCCTGAAAGCGGATCTCATTTTTCTGCGGATGCACATTCACGTCTATGGTATGAGGAGGCAAACTTAAGTTTAGGATGACTACCGGGTATTCACGGGATAGCAGCAATCCGCTGTAAGCCGAATCCAGAGCACGGTAAACCATAGGGCTGCGTACCGGACGTTGATTTACGCAGAAGAATTCTTGTTTGCGATTGGCCCGGGTCAGTTCTGGTCCACCGATCAGGCCGGTCAGACTAGTACCCTCATAGCTGTGTTCTATCTCCAGGAGGTGACCGGCGTAATCAACCCCTAATATGGCCACTACCGTATCGCGGAGGCGTCCATTGCCTGGAGTCTTAAAAAAAGTCTTTTTGTCGTTGCTAAAAGTGAAAGATACCTCGGGACGGGCCAGGGCATATTTTACAATGACGTCATAAACAGCATTGCCCTCACTGACCGGCGTTTTCATGAATTTCCTACGCGCCGGGGTGTTGAAAAAGATATCCTTAATGATCATACGTGTGCCTTCCGGACAGGGATAGTTCTTGATTTCCTCCATATTGCCAGCTTCCAGCCTGGCATAGACCCCTTCACTGTCATAAGCCTTACTGAAGACCTCGACCCGGGACACGGAAGCGATGCTGGGGAGTGCTTCACCTCTAAATCCCATGGTATTTATGTCGAATAGATCGGCCTCTTTAGCCAGTTTGCTGGTGGCATGCCGAAGAAAGGCCAGCGGGATCTCGTCATAGCTAAGCCCGCTGCCGTCATCTTCGATATCTATCAGCTGAAGGCCGCCGCCAGCAATGGTGACCTTGACAGCACTGGCTCCGGCATCCAGTGAATTCTCCACCAGTTCTTTCACTACTGAGGCAGGTTTTTCAATGACCTCTCCGGCCGCGATCTTATTTATAAGTTTATCGTCGAGCAATTTGATCGGCATCCTATAATACCGTTTCCCTTTCCGTTTTTACGTCAAAGCATCGGAACTCATTGGCGGGCCGATCCTGCAGAAAGACCTGCTTGTCAGAGGCCTTATGCAGCATGTCCTTATACAATGACCGGGCTTCATGCCGGCACCTATCACAGGTCCAGGATGGGATGGAGATGCAGTAGGCCGTGTAATAACTGCCATCATTGTGCTGGGCACTGGAATCTATGATCCTGAAGCCCCCGCACTTGGAACAGTTTCTCAAGCGAGTACGCTGATCCTCCGAAATGTATTCCGTATCATAGAATATGCTGCGGTGACCGCTGAAAAAATCATCGCCCTTTTTACGATTGCCGGCTATCACATCTTCGCGATTGCGAAAGGCTTTCAATTGACGGTCCACCATCTGCTTTATATAATCCAAATTAGCTGACGACTCTTTGAAGCGTGCCGGATCAAAATCAGGTTCCCTTAAAGAGCTGTAATCCAGACCGGCCATGGCCATGATCAGACCCATATTGATATAGGGCAGAGCCGTCTCTACTGAATAACCGCCTTCCAGGACAGCGATATCCGGTGCCAGCCGGGAGTTCAGTTTGGCATAACCCTGCGCGGTAAAGGCCATATCAGCCAAAGGATCAGTATAATGGTTATCTTGGCCCGCTGAGTTTATGACGATCTCCGGCTTGAACTCTTCCAGCAGCGGCATGATAAGTTCATCCAGTGCGAAAAGGATCCCGGTATCCGTAGTTCGTGGGCGCAATGGCAGGTTGATGGTCGTCCCATAGGCCAGCGGACCGCCCAGTTCGTCCAGGAATCCGCTGCCGGGGTACAGGGTGCGTCCATCCTGATGGAAAGATATAAAGAGTACGTCGGGGTCATCCCAGAAGATCTCCTGGCTCCCGTCGCCGTGGTGAACATCGGTGTCGATGATGGCCACCCTTTTTATATTGTATTTATGACGGAGGTATTCCACCATTATCGCTTCATTGTTGATATTGCAGAAACCCCGGTTGCCATGGCTTACGGTCATGGAATGGTGTCCGGGGGGCCTTACGATGGCAAATCCGTTGCGAACCTCGCCCTGCAGCACAGCATCAGCTATACGAAGGGCCGAACCTGCTGAGATCAAATGGGCTTCGGTGATCTGAGAATCGACATCGGGTATGCAAAAGTGCAGCCTGGCGATGTCGCTGTGACTGGCTATACCCGGTTCATACTCGCGTATCTGAGGCATATCCATGATGCCTTCCTCAAATATCTGGTCCCTGGTATAGAGAAGGCGTTCTTCCCTTTCCGGATGGGTGGGACTGATAGCCCAATCAAACGCGGGGAAAAACAATACTCCGGTCGGCTTCATGATCTCACCCCCTTGAATTCATTAATGAAACCGGGCAAGACCTGTACACCTACATCGAAGAGCTTGCCAGAACCACTGTATCCCCTGATGGTATTGAACTGTTCTTCCATATAAAACTTGTATTCTCCAGTGTACTCTCCCATACCCCGCTCACTGCCGATACTCACCAGATACTTGCAGGCCATGGCTTTAACATCTTCCAACTGGGTCCTGGCACCGTTTATCAGGGGTGCCTGGATACCTCCGGGATCAACCGTGCAAATATTGGCCGCAGTATCAACATGCACTTGAACGCTAAGTGTAGGTCTGACTACGCTGGCCCCAAGAGCATTGGCTACCGCCGAATACCTGTGCAGGAACAAAGGCACTCCCAGCCTTTCGGCCAATGGCGGTAGGATAGCTTCAGCGGCTGCACCGATACCTATTATCCGGTGCAATTCGAATCTACGCCGGTGGATGACCTCCCAGACCTTATAGGCGGGTTCTTTTTCCCACTGGCCAAACATCTCCCTGATAGCCTGAGTCAAACGATCGGTGACAGTTTCTACGATCTTACCGTTTATATCATCAAGATCAAGACCGTGCTCGGCGGCGATCCTGGTGAGTTTTTCCCGGGATGCCTGAGCATCCCCGATATCAAGCTGGTATTTAACATTGAATACATCGGTAACGGTGGGCACTTTCCCCCCAAAACAAGCAGCCGGTCCCTGACGGATCCCGGCGATACCCGGGATATCGTTTTCTATTATTATTGGACTGTCACCGCCCAGAGCCAGGGAACGTACTGCAAAGGCGTTCACCTGAGTAAGGTGGTCCTCGATCATGGCCCCCCGGGCAGAATAAAGTGGATTCCCGTCAATGATCAGCGATATATCCGAGGTGGTGCCACCCACATCTATCACCACCGAGTTTACTTTCTCGTTATCCAGGGCCAGGGCACCCATTGTACTGGCTGCCGGACCGGAAAACACAGTTTCACACGGCATGATACGGGAGGAAGCCATAGATACGGTTCCACCGTCTGCTTTGAGGATATCGACCTGAATGTTTATTCCCCTTTGCTGCAGAGCGGATTCTATCTCATCCGCGAAATGATTCCATTCTGTGAGGGTCATGGCAGTAAAATAGGTGGTCACTGCCCGGCGTGGAAAGTTGAGCTTGCCGGATACCTCGGAGCTGATGGAAACCTTGATTTCGGGATATTTACCCTGTATATAGTCTCTGATCTCAAGTTCCAGTCTATTATTGCGGTTGGCGAACTTGGCTGCTACTGCGACCCTCTTCAAGCCCATGTTTATAATGGCCTCCACGGTGTCTGTCAATTCTTTTCGATCTAGCGGCTCTATCTCACGTCCGCGAAAATCCACCGCTCCCTTCAGATACCAGGTATACCTCGAGATATTATAGGCATCATGAGGCAAACCATAACCGGGAAGCAGGATCAGTGCGGTAGGTTCTCCCCTTCCGGTCGCCAGTATATTGGTGACCAGTGTAGTTCCCAAAACGATCCTTTGCACATCGTGGGTACTGCCGGGTCCCAATAACCCGTCCAGAACCGCTAAAACACTGCCCTTGATATCTTCGCTGTCGGTGGGTGCCTTGGTACTGGCCTTGATTTCACCCTGGTCGAAAATTACTCCATCGGTGTAGGTTCCGCCCACGTCAATCCCAATCAGCAATCGGGGTCACCTCCATTCGCTATCCCTTGCCCTATTGTTGTTCCTTCCATCTATATATCAGTTCAAGTGCTTCTCGGGGACTCAGGCAGTCCGGATTCAGCGCCCTGAGTTCCTGAGCCACACTGTCCTCCTGGTAAAACAGGTCGGGTTGGACCACCCGTTTCCTTGGTTTGGCAGTTTGGTTCCTCTCCAGACTCTCCAGCAGTTCCTGGCCTCTTGAAACCACCGCTTCTGGCACACCGGCCAGGGATGCTACATGCAGACCATAGCTCTTATCAGCTTTCCCGGGTAGGACCTTTTTTAGAAAAACTACGGTATCGTTCTTCTCCAATACTGATACCGCAAGGTTAAAAATGCCGGGCAGGCTGTCAGCCAGGGCGGTTATCTCATGATAATGCGTGGCGAAAAGGGTTCGGGCATGAATATCTCGGTGTATGTATTCGGCAACCGCCTGGGCGATACTGAGACCGTCGTATGTGCTGGTGCCGCGTCCTATCTCATCCAAGATTATCAGGCTTTTCTTACGTGCATTGTTGAGGATGTTGGCGACTTCCACCATTTCGACCATAAAGGTGCTTTGCCCCGCAGCCAGGTCGTCAGCCGCACCCACCCTGGTGAATATCTGTTCTACCAGTCCTATCCTTGCATTTTCCGCAGGGATAAATGATCCCATCTGGGCCATGATAACCAGCAGCGCGGTCTGCCGCATGAAGGTGCTTTTACCCCCCATATTGGGTCCGGTGATGATGGCAAAACAGTGATCGCCATCATCCAGATGAATATCATTGGGAACGAAGCGGCCTTCCCGCAAAGTATGCTCAACCACCGGGTGGCGCCCGTTATGTATCTCTATTTCGTTTCCATGGTCTACCGCCGGTCGATGGTAATCATTGAGAAAAGCCTTTTCGGCAAGATTGTGAAGCACGTCAAGGGCGGCTATATGCCCGGCACTCTCCAGTAACCTACCGAGATGACCAACCAGCGAATCCCGTATTTTTATAAATTCTTCGTATTCCAGTGCGTATAGTTTTTCACGGGCTCCCAGAATTTTTTCTTCATAAATCTTGAGTTCTTCACAAATAAAGCGTTCATTGTTTACCAGGGTCTGTTTGCGGTAATAGTCGGGCGGTACCTGCGAAAGATTCGATTTGCTAATCTCTATGTAATAACCGTACACCTTATTGAAGCCTACTTTAAGATATTTGATGCCGGTGCGCTGCTTCTCCCGACTCTCAAAATCGACCAGCCAGCTTGAACCCTCCCGGGAGAGTCCGCGCAGTTCATCTATCTCTGAATGGTATCCGGTTTTAATGATGCCGCCCTCTCGGATGGTCAGGGGAGCCTCCTCATTAATCGAGCGGTCAAGTAATTCGAAAATGTCTCTCAAACGGTCCAGTGCGGCTATCTCCATCAATAGAGGACTTCGGCAACTTATTAAAATATCAGCCAGATCGTGAACCGCAGCTATAGAGTTTCTCAAAGCAAACAAGTCGCGTGGGCTGGCCAGGTCTGCTCCTATTCGCGCGGCGATACGTTCCAGATCATAAACACCTGATAGCCCGTTTTTTATCCTTCCCCGCATTGCCAGGTCATCCAGAAGTTCAGCAATAGCATCCTGACGTGCGCTTATCTTATCGATATCCAGCAGCGGCTGTTCCATCCAGCGCCGTATGGTTCGCTTGCCCATCGCGGTCGAGCAGCTGTCAAGTATCCCCAGCAATGAACCTTCTCGTTTGCCTTCTCGCAGACTGGTATTTAATTCAAGGTTGCGCCGGCTGGAATAATCTATCTCCATATAATCGCGGTCCTGATAGACCCCCAGGTTCCGCATGTGTTTCAGGTTGGTCTTACAGGTCTCATCCAGGAACAGGACGATGGCAGCGGCAGCTATGATCCCTGAAGTATAGTCTTTAAGCCCAAAACCCTCCAGTGATGCAGCCTGGAAATGCTGCAGGAGTATGCGTCGGGCTTTGTCCAAATTCAAGGTCGAGTCATTGATATTGCTTAACTTTATTCGTTCTGACCAGGTATCCATCGAGGGGTCTGCCGGAAAGCCGTTCCATTCTCTGATCAGGCATTCTGACGGTGAAAGTCTCTGCAGTTCACTTTTAAGGCGGGAAGCAGCAGCGGATCCTTCCAGTTCAGTAACCCGGAATTCGCCGGTTGATATA
>JBLMZJ010000037.1:0-8583 GCA_050258735.1 Deltaproteobacteria bacterium
CGCTCGCGCCTGACCTTGGAGGTTGTCACCTCCACGCCGCAGCGGTCGCAGACAATGCCCTTGTGCCTTACCCGCTTATATTTTCCGCAATGGCATTCCCAGTCCTTGACCGGGCCAAAGATCTTTTCACAGAACAGCCCTTCCTTTTCCGGCCGAAGGGTACGATAGTTTATGGTTTCTGGTTTCTTTACTTCTCCGCTGCTCCAGGAACGGATCTGCTCCGGAGATGCTAGAGAAATCTTGATCCGGTCAAAATTGTTTACGTCTGACAAGTGATTCTCTCCCTTCCAGAAGATTTACCTGCAGTCGGCCTCTTGCCTGCCTCGGCCTCAGCTCATCCAACACATCGGTTGCCGTTTATCGGTAATCTATTCTTCAAAACCCTCATCTAGATCGCCGCCAATATCGTCTGCGATGATCTCTTCTTCATCTTCTTCGATATCCTCGTCGTCCATTTCCGGTTCCACGTCTCCCAGACCGGTAACCGGAGCATCCGGCAGCTCTACGCCCAACTCACGGGCCTTTTCCTTCTCATTCATGTCATAATCGATGTCCTTGATCTCTATCTCATTATCATCACCAGACAGTATCCTGACATCGAGCGCCAGACTCTGGAGTTCCTTGATCAGAACTTTGAAGCCTTCCGGAACACCAGGTTCCGGTATATTATCGCCCTTAACGATAGATTCATAGGTCTTGAGACGGCCTACCACGTCATCAGACTTGACGGTTAGGATCTCCTGCAAGGTGTAGGCTGCGCCATATGCCTCCAGGGCCCATACCTCCATCTCGCCAAAACGCTGCCCGCCAAACTGGGCTTTACCACCCAGAGGCTGCTGAGTAACCAGTGAATAAGGCCCGATCGAGCGGGCATGGATCTTGTCATCAACCAGATGGGCCAACTTCAGCATGTAAACCAGTCCCACCGTGACCTTATGGTCAAATTGTTCACCGGTACGACCGTCATAGAGCACAGCCTTGCCATCTTCGGGCAAGCCTGCTTCCCCTAACTTTTCAAATATATCTTCCTCGGTGGCTCCGTCGAAAACCGGAGTTGCGATTTTTAGTCCCAGGGTGCGGGCCGCCCAGCCCATATGGCACTCCAGAATCTGTCCGATGTTCATACGGGAAGGCACACCCAGCGGATTCAGAACGATTTCGACCGGAGTGCCGTCCTCCAGGTAAGGCATATCCTCCTGGGGCAATATCCGCGATATTACGCCCTTATTGCCGTGACGCCCGGCCATTTTGTCGCCTTCAGAGATCTTTCTCTTCTGGGCAATGTAGACCCGCACCAACTGGTTGACTCCCGGGGGCAGCTCGTCACCCTTTTCACGGGAAAAACGCTTGACCGCCACGATCTTGCCGCCCTCACCATGGGGGACCCGCAGGGAGGAATCCCTTACCTCCCGGGCTTTTTCACCAAATATAGCCCTGAGCAATCGTTCTTCCGGGGTCAGCTCGGTCTCGCCCTTGGGGGTGACTTTGCCTACCAGGATGTCATCGGTACGGACCTCCGCCCCCACCCGGATCACACCCTGATCATCCAGGTTCTTCAACATATCTTCAGAGACATTGGGAATATCCCGGGTTATCTCCTCGGGTCCCAATTTGGTATCACGGGCTTCACACTCATACTCTTCTATATGGATGGAAGTGAATACATCATCCTGTACCAGTTTCTCCGATATCAGGATGGCGTCCTCGTAGTTGTAGCCCTCCCATGGCATAAAGGCCACCAGTACATTTCGCCCCAGGGCCAGTTCACCGTCAGCGGTGCTGGGTCCATCGGCAATGATGGAATCGGGCGGTATCCTTTCGCCCACGCGCACGATCGGACGCTGGTTATAACAGGTGCCCTGATTGGAGCGAATAAATTTCAGTAAGTCATAGGTTTCGGTATCGCCGTCATCGGTTTGGATAACTATGCGGTTGGCACTGGCCTTTTTAACCAAACCGCCCTTTTTGTTCACTACTACAGCTCCCGAGTCCTTGGCCGCCTTATACTCCAGTCCGGTCCCCACTATCGGGGCATCGGTCTTGATCAGCGGCACCGCCTGGCGCTGCATGTTGGCACCCATCAAAGCACGGTTGGCATCGTCATTCTCCAGGAAGGGGATCAGTGAGGTCGCCACACTGAATACCTGCTTGGGCGAAACGTCCATATAATCTGCTTTGTTAACTGGTACTTCCAGTATTTCTTCAAAATAGCGGGCTTCTACCCGGTCATCGATAAAGTAGCCGTTTTCATCTAAAGGTGCATTGGCCTGGGCAACGATAAAATTGTCCTCTTCATCGGCAGTCAGATAATGGATCTCATCCACTACCCGTCCGTTTTCCTTATCCACTTTGCGGTAGGGAGTCTCGATGAAACCAAACTCGTTTACCCGGCCAAAGGTGGCCAGTGAACCGATGAGTCCGATGTTCGGACCTTCCGGTGTCTCTATCGGGCAAACTCGTCCATAGTGGGAGTGATGTACGTCGCGGACCTGGAATCCAGCTCGTTCACGGGTCAGACCGCCCGGACCAAGGGCGCTTAAACGTCGCTTGTGGGTCAATTCAGCCAGAGGATTGGTTTGATCCATAAACTGCGAGAGCTGGGAGCTCCCGAAGAACTCCTTGACTGCAGCGGTTATAGGTCTTATGTTTATCAGAACCTGCGGGGTCAGGGTCTCAACGTCATGAATGGACATGCGTTCCCGCACTACTCTTTCCATTCTGACCAGGCCTGTCCTAAACTGATTCTGCAGCAGTTCCCCAATAGAACGCAGACGACGATTGCCCAGATGGTCAATAACGTCAGTCTTGCCCTCTGCCTTTAGAAGGCGCAGGAGATAGCCGATAGTGGCTGTTATATCTTCTACGGTCAAATGCCGTACTGTCACCGGGGTATCCAGCCCCAGCTTCTTATTGACTTTGTGTCTTCCTACCGTAGCCATATCATAGCGGCGGGGATCAAAAAAGAGGTTATTGAGCAGCTGTTCGGCCGCATCCTCGGTCGCCATTTCACCTGGCCGCAGACGGCGGTAGAATTCGATCAGGGCTTCTTTCCTATTGGTAGTCGTATCTTTTTCCAGGGTCTTTTCGATATGTTCGTCATTATCATAGAGCTCCAGGATCGCTTCCCGGGTCTCAAAACCGATAGAGCGCAGGAGCACAGTGACCGGTATCTTGCGCGTCTTATCGATACGGGTATATATGACCCCCGAGCTGTCCATCTCCAGCTCGAACCAAGCGCCCCGGTTCGGAATGATAGTGGCGCTGTACAGCTTGTTGCCGGAAACATCCAGGCGGTCGCCAAAATATACTCCGGGTGATTTTACGAGCTGACTGACCACGACTCTTTCCGCTCCATTAATAATGAAGGTACCCTTGTCAGTCATGATAGGGAGATCACCCATATATACTTCGGATTCCTTGATCTCACCGCTGGACTTGTCCGTCAACTTCACCCTGAGCTTTAGAGGAGCCTGGAAACTGACGTCCCTTTCTTTGCATTCAGGAACGGAGTACTTGGGTTCCCCCCGGGTGTAGTCAACAAAATCGAGTTCGAGATTCCCCGAAAAGTCGGTAATCGGGAATATCTCCTGCAATGCCTCGCGCAGCCCATAGTTCAGGAACCAATCATAAGAACTAAGCTGCACCTGAATCAAATTAGGTAGATCGATGGGCTGGCCAATGCGAGAATAACTGAGTCTTTCCACTCTGCCGTGTAGTTCGGTATGAGCCATTCTAGAGCTTCACCCCTTGTCGTTTATTGCCAAAGAAGTGAAAAGCAAGGTTAAGCAAACCTCGCTTTTTAATCAAAGCATCAACACATATTCCATAGTTCCAAATAATAGACCCTACTTTACCATTATATAAATTCAAATGGCAATTATTGATGATAGCATAAGAAAGATTCATAGTCAAGAAAATCTAGCTAACATCCAAACTTTTTATTCATCCTCCTTATTCTCAGCTTGGTTTTGTTCTTGTTTTTCCTGTTGTTCTCTTTGTTCTTTCTCTTCTAACTCTAACTGTTCATGGGCTTTTTCCAAAGAATACTCTTCTTCAATCATCCGGTTTACCTTGCGGATACGGTTCATAAAGACGATGACAACTACCAGGAACCCCAGCACAAATAAAATGATACCCAGCATCAGACCATTAAAGGTGGTTGCCTGAAGCAATGAAGCACCGTCACCCAGTTGACCTATCACCGAACCGGTAAGCTCCGCCTGATCCTCGGCAAGCTGAGTTCCGGCACTTTGGTTTACAACGCCGGGGACCCTCAAGCTGATCTTGCTGTTGTTATCAGCAAGGACTGTCGCAGCCAAACCTTGTAGAGTTATGGCGCTGTTTTTCTTGATATCGATATCCTGCCATAGAATATAGTTCTTCTTTTCAAACTGCAGGGGAAGGCGGTCTTTCAGTTTCATATAAGCCGGCCAGTTCTTGGTGGTCCTCTCTGCTGTCAGCTGACCATCGGCTGATGTTATTTGCCATTCAGTCGACTTAAGTTCACTCCCTGCTGCCAGGGTCACCCGCTCCGCAATAGTACCATCATCCCGCACGGTCAATTGCCAGGCGGGAGCCTGGGCCGCCGTCAGCGGTCCCGCTGATGTAAACAAGATGATAGCAACCAATAATAGCAAAATGGGGAAATTTTTTCTCATTAACATCATTTCCCTTCTCCGTTCAATTTAAACCTAAAACTAGATTATAACAGAAAATGTATTAGTTCAATAGAAAAAAGTCACAAAAACCGGGAATTACGAAAGGTTTAAACCAGACGATGATTTTTAATTCATCATAGATTGACACGGATCGTCTTAATGAAGGACGATTTAAGCACATTATATTGGCAAAGAGGTACAAATAAAAAAGCCTATCCATTCAGGATAGGCTCTTTATTCGTTATGTTGCGGACTATTTTACTTCTACGCTGCCGCCCACTTCTTCGATCTTGGCTTTGATGGACTGAGCTTCTTCCTTGTTGACCTTTTCCTTGATGGGGTTGGGGGCTCCGTCAACCAGATCCTTGGCTTCCTTGAGGCCCAGACCGGTGATCTCGCGAACGACCTTGATAACATTGATCTTCTTGTCGCCTGCTGAAGACAGGATGACATCAAACTCATACTGTTCTTCAACGGCTTCAGCAGCACCAGCTGCGGGGGCAGCGGCAACTGCTACGGGAGCAGCGGCGCTGACTCCAAATTCCTCTTCCAATGCCTTTACCAGCTCGGACAGCTCCAGAACGGTCAGGCCCTTTACGATATCGATAACTTCCTGTACTTTACTCATTAAAAATTCCTCCCTTGCGCTTTGCGCATTATTTTTGTTTTAAATTTTAAGGCCTAGCTGGCCTTTGATTCCCGGATCTGATCCAGGGCTCTGACCAATCCGGTCAGGTTGGCATTAAGCACATAAACGAAGCTGGTGATCGGAGCCTGCATGGTTCCCAGCACCTGGGCCACCAGGGCTTCACGTGGCGGCAGATCGGCCAGGGCCTTGATCTTTTCTGGTCCAATTACTTGGCCTTCCAGGATCCCGACCTTGATCTCCATCTTCTTGGTCTTTTTGATGAACTCAGCCAGGGTTTTTACCGGTCCGACCGGATCCTCATTGCTGAAAAGAACTGCGTTGGGCCCTGCGATCTGATCAGCCATTTCGGGCAGGCCTATATTCTTTAGAGCGAATTCGGTCATAGTGTTCTTAAGGACCTGGAACTTGACTCCGGGCACCCGCAGACTGTTCCTCAGTGTGCTGATCTCATCAACTGTGGTTCCCCGATAGTCGGTGAAGACAACCAGGGTAGCATCGTTCAGCATCTGCTCGATTTCCTTAACTACTTGCTGTTTTTCCTCGATTTTGGGCATTCATTCACCCCCTTCAATAGTGATTTTAATTCTTAAAATATTGATTTCACTGTAATTAATGAAACAAGCCCCCGCACAAGACAGATGCAGAGGCCTGGCAACTACCACTGAGGATAGTTTTATCTGGTAACCTCGGCAGGCGAACTCTGGGTCCATTAAGGCTGTTGCCACCGGCTGTCTGCGGTTCTGTATTCATTTTTAAACAATCAGTCAGTCCTAGCGATTAGCGGCCATTACAATAACGGGATTGATCTTGACCCCGGGTCCCATGGTAGAGCATACGGAAACTGAACGCATATACTGACCCTTGGCTGCTGCTGGTTTCGCCTTGATCAAAGCTTCGGCGAAGGCATTGAGATTGTCCATCAGCCTATCCACATCAAAGGAAACCTTGCCGATGGGGGCGTGTACGATAGAAGTCTTGTCTACCCTGAATTCAATACGGCCAGCCTTTAACTCATTAATTGTACGTTCTATATCAAAGGTAACGGTGCCAGCTTTGGGGTTAGGCATCAGACCGCGGGGGCCCAAAATCTTACCCAGTTTACCTACGACACCCATCATATCAGGGGTGGCAACCGCTACATCAAAGTCAAACCATCCGCCCTGGATCTTTTCGGCCAACTCTTCGCCTCCGAAAAAGTCAGCGCCAGCGGTTTCAGCCTCTTTGAGTTTCTCACCCTTGGCAAAGACCAGAACCCGGCGGGTTTTGCCGGTCCCATGCGGAAGGCTGACAGTTCCCCTGACCTGCTGATCAGCATGACGGGGATCGACGGAAAGCTTGATATGGACTTCCACGGTCTCATCAAATTTGGCACTGGCGATGTCCTTTACCAATTGGATCGCCTGGGCAGGCTCATACAATTGATTTGAATCGACCTTTTGCGTGGCATTCTGATAGGCTTTGCTCTTATTCACAATAAATATCCTCCTTAGTGGTATATCGGAATATTTCCTCCCACTGTTCGGTAAACCCTTACCGGCCAGGTACTAAGCCATCCGGCTTTAGTCTACTACTTCCAGTCCCATGCTGCGGGCGGTTCCCTCGATCATGCGTACTGCCGCATCCAGATCGGTGGCATTGAGGTCTTCCTTCTTGGTCTCGGCGATCTCCACCAGTTTGGCTCTGGCTACCTTGCCGATCTTTTTCTTGTTGGGTTCTCCGGATCCCTTATCAACATTGGCTGCCTTTTTCAAGAGATCCGATGCCGGTGGGGATTTCAAAACGAAGCTAAAAGATCTATCTTCATAAACCGTTATCTCAACGGGAATGATAAAGCCGGTCTTGTCAGCCGTTTTGGCATTGTACTCTTTGCAAAAGCCCATTATGTTTATACCGAAAGGTCCTAATGCCGGACCAACAGGCGGGGCTGGCGTTGCTTTGCCGGCCGCGATCTGCAGTGAAACCTTACCCATCACGCGCTTGGCCATCTATTTTCCACCTCCTTATATCTTTTCGATTTGTTCATAATCCAGCTCGACCGGAGTTTCACGGCCGAACATGGAGATATTGACCCGCAGTTTGCCTTTTTCCAGCAAGATCTCCTTGACCACTCCTTCAAAGTTGGCAAAGGGGCCACTCTTGACCTTGATGGTCTCTCCGACAGTTACGTCGATAATCTTGGTCTTGCTCTCCAGGAGTCCCATGCGACGCAGGATCTTGTTGACTTCCTCCGGCATAAGAGGAATGGGCTTGCCTCCGCTGCCTACGAAACCGGTGACCCCGGGAGTATGGCGAACAGCTATCCAGGAATCCTCATCCATTATCATGTTGACAATGACATAACCCGGGAAGACACGCTTGGTGGTAACTTTGCGCTTGCCGCTCTTGTATTCCACTTCCTGCTCTTCCGGAATGATGATGTTGAAAATCTTGTCCTGCATGTTCATGGACTCGATCCTCATAGTCAGGTCAACCTTGATCTTGTTCTCATAACCGGAATAGGTATGTACTACATACCACTCACCACGGCTGGTGAGTTCTTCGATCTTCTTTTCGATCTCAGTTTTTTCAGTTTTCTTCTCTTGCTCGAGTTCAGCGGTGATAGAACTCACCTCCCATATGGTTTAAGCACCAACAGCACTGAATAATTTGGTCATCACCCAGGATAACCCGGAATCGAACAACCAAATGATAAGTCCCACGATAAACACCGATACCAGCACTACTCCGGTATAACCGATCAGCTGCTGGCGGTCAGGCCAGTGTACCTTTTTCAGTTCATTATATACACTTATAAAGTACTCCTTGGTGTTTTCCCAGCGAGTAGCCATGGTTACTTCGTCTTTAGCGGGAGTATTGTTTTTGGTCATTATTATTCACATCCCTGATCTTACTTAATCTCCCGGTGCAGGGTATGGGTATTACAGAACTTACAATATTTTTTGACCTCGAATTTTTCGGTATGCTTTTTCTTGTCCTTGGTCGTATTATAATTCCGCTGTTTGCACTCTGTACAAGCTAAAATTATCCCTACGCGCATTTATTTGCACCTCCATCTTGCATAGAAAATACCTACAATACTCTAGCACAAGCGATTGCCGTATGTCAACAAAATCCGCATCCGGAGAGGTTTGACCCCTCCGGATGCTGCAATTTCTTATTCCTTAACTTCGATAACAGCACCGGAACCAACGGTCCTGCCGCCCTCGCGGATAGCGAATCTCAGTCCCTGTTCGGCTGCGATCGGGGTGATCAACTCGATGTACATCTCGATGTTGT
>JBLMZJ010000038.1:0-6259 GCA_050258735.1 Deltaproteobacteria bacterium
AGCCTGCTGCGAATAGTACCAGCATTCTTATCCAATGTATTATATATCTCCCGGGCCCCTTTTTCATCACCAGGTTGATAATAAACGACCACATTCCTGCCTGCCAACTCCCTGGCCCCCATCGGTTTAAGAAAAAATATCGGCAGTGTCTGTACCAGGGCCAGGATCATCAAACAGATAACAATAGTCATCAACTTGGATCTGACAGCCATGGTCGATACCCCCAGATACATATTCTGGTATAGTATTCAACCTTAACCGACAAATACCTTTATAAAGGGTCAACTATTTTTTCTTTCAAGCTCAAGCAGATATTCTTTGATGCCAAGTCCTCCGCCATAGCCGACTAATTGACCGTTGGCTCCGATCACACGGTGGCAGGGGATAATGATGGGAATAGGGTTGCGGTTATTAGCCTGGCCAACGGCACGGCAGGCCCTGGGTCGGCCTATGGCAACGGCGATGTCTTTATAACTGCTGGTCTCTCCGTAAGGTATCTGTTGCAGGCTGGACCAGACCTGCTGCATAAAACTGGTGCCGCGTGGCTCAATGGAAACGCGAAACGTTTTAAGAGTACCTTTGAAATATGCCCGCAGCTGGGAGGCGGCTTCCTTCAACAGATCGGTCTCATAGTGATCGAATCCCGTCGGGACAGGTTCACCCGGCAGCAGAAGATGGGTGATAGCTCTGCCGTTATCGGTTATTCCGATCCGGCCGATCACACTTGGATAGAAATAGACATTGGACATTAAATACCACTCCATGGATATAGTCATTGATATTATCCTAACATAATTGAAAGGGTCCCTGTATCACCGCATAAACATAACGTCAGTATCTTTGCGATTCGACAAACCTATTACCGCGTATTAAAATATCCGTAAATATTTCCACAAGTGTGTCCAGTCCGTTAACTCACTAACAGAGCTGATCCCATTGAAATTCAGACATGATATGAATGAACTGTTATTAACGGGTGAGTGAAGTGCAGACATTACAATAAACCCAAAATACTATTGACAACTAATGAGATATATGATATCATAATTATTTAATTTGACAACATAAAATCGTGTGGTTATACTTCTTTATACAGGTTAGAACTATCCCCCGGTAGTTAGACCAAAAAGGAGGATGACCATGGATAATCAGATCAGCATAACTGCGATCATGACCGCCTATATGCGGGCCTTCCATGCCGGATACGGCACCCCCTTTATATTCAATGATTATAAAGCCTATGAATTTATCCCTGAAGAGAACCGCAGGCTGATCGAAGCTGGTTTCAGTCAGGCTCTCGGCTTTGAAGTACCTCCTATGGGAGAGGCATCTTCCGGGCAAATAGCAGCTATAAATGCTATGATGCAGTTTATGGGCGCTTCCAACGTGTTATGCCGTTCCCAATATGCGGAATCCAACCTTGGTGAGGCAGTTAGCCGGGGCGCAAGCCAGTATATTATCCTCGGTGCCGGACTTGATACTTTCGTTTTTCGCCGCCTTGATCTGGTTGATAAACTGCAGGTTTTTGAGGTGGATCATCCACTGACTCAGGCATTTAAACGTGGACGGATCGCGGAATTGGGGTGGACGACTCCCGGAAATCTGCATTTGGTTCCGGTCGATTTTACCCGAGACTCGTTGATGGATTCGCTGCGGGACGCATCCTACCGGTCAGATGAGTTGAGTTTTTTCAGCTGGCTGGGCGTAATCGTTTATCTACCCCGTGAGCAGGTTGACGAGGCATTCAGGACAATTGCCCGTTCAGCCCAGGTTGGCAGCACAATAGTGTTCGATTATATGGATATAGCGGCTTTTAACCGGGAAAAAGCAGCCGCGAGCATACAGGCCAATATGGACACGGTCAGGGAAATCGGTGAACCGATGCTTACAGGGTTTGATCCGGATACTCTGGGTAAGGAACTTTATGGTCTGGGTTGGGATCTGCAGGAGAACCTTGGCCCTGCCGATATCGAACAACGATACTTCGGGGAGAGAAGTGACGGGTGGCATGCCAGCAACCATAGTCACCTGGCAAAGGCCACTGTCAGGTAAGCTGGTTACAGGTTTTGCTTTACAGACAAAATAGACGCGGGGAACCACAAAATTATTAGAAGTATCCGCAAGAGTCTATTGTAACGGAATCACAGCAGTTTTGTTGCAAATGAAGACGAGAAGGTTTATTGCTGCTGCACTAGATATTTAGTAATTACCTGTGAGCAGGGCTCACAGTGCCGCAGTTAGAATATCATATTGATTTCTTCTTACCGGTAGTCTATTATCAAAGTATCTTAACAATAAGGAATGAATGTATGTCCGCGGTGTTTCGCAACTAGCTTAATTTCATACCGGGTTCCGGCTACAGTAAGCAGGGGGCATTGCCTGCCTGTATTGTTGTATTGTTTGAACCATGAACACTAGCGGCATTTTAATATAGACTTACTATTACCGTGCCTCAGCACGGTTTTCTATTTCTTTTAATCAATCGGCCGGACAGGTGCTAGATGTTCTTGTCTGGCCTTAATTTATTTTTAATTGGAGTGATCAGAGTGAATGAATACTCGATGACCATAATGGAATATCCCAAAATAATCGAAGAGATGAAGAACTATGCCATGGGTGAAACAGCCCGCGGGAGATTGGATAGATTAAGACCTTCTGCGGATATCGAGGTTATCAAGATCTGGATGAATGAGACCACTGAGGCGGTGGCGCTCTTGAATACCAACAGCAGTGTCCCCCTGGTGGCCATGGAGGGAATGGAAGCTGCCGTGATCAAAGCGGATAAGGGCATTACCCTGACTCCCGATGAACTAACCGCTTGTCAGAATCTGCTGGAAGCGACTGGCCGAGTCAGGCGCTATATGGACAGTATGCAGTTTATAGCCCCGCGTATCAGTGCCTACGCTCATTCCATGTACGAATGTACCGACCTTTATCAGGAGATCCGGCGCTGTATTGTTAATGGCCGGGTCGACGATCGTGCCAGCAGCGAACTGTCTCACATAAGACGGAGGATGGCTATCCTGGATGAGCGGATAAAACAGAAGCTTAATGATATCCTGCGCTCCAGCACCTATTCCGGCATGCTGCAGGACGCCATTATAAGCAGCCGTGGGGGGCGTTATGTGGTGCCGGTCAAGCGCCAGTTTGGCAAGAGCTTTCCCGGACAGGTGCTGGATATGTCGGCGACCGGGTCGACGCTATTTATTGAACCGGCAGCCGTAAATAACATGCAGAGTGAACTGGATCTCCTGAAAATGGAGGAGAGCAATGAGGTATACCGGATCTTGGGTTATCTGACCGGCATGGTTGATGGGTACCGTCAGGAATTGCATATCAACATAGAGACCATGGCCAATTATGACTTTATCTTTGCCAAGGCCAAATATAGCCGCAGCCATGATATGCGGGAGGTAAATCTCAACCACAACCGACGCATAGTCATCAAGCAGGGACGTCATCCGCTGCTCGGGGGGCAGGCTGTTCCGCTTGACTTCCGGTTGGGTGATGACTACAGGGCTCTGATCATTACGGGGCCCAATACCGGAGGAAAGACTGTAGCATTAAAGACGGTGGGGTTGCTGACGATGATGGTCCAGAGCGGGCTCCATGTCCCGGTGGGGGAAGGGAGTGAATTTGCGGTGTTCTCTGATGTATTGGCTGATATCGGTGATGGTCAGAGTATCGAGCAATCGCTTTCTACCTTTTCTTCACATGTAAAAAATATTCTGACCATAATAGCCTGTTCAGATCCTAATACCCTGGTCATAATGGATGAACTGGGGGCGGGGACTGACCCGGCGGAGGGCCGTGGCTTTGCCATCGCGGTACTGGAAGAGGTATTTGACCGCGGTGCCAGTATCGTAGCTACCACTCATTTTGGCGAGATCAAGGAATACGCCCTGCATACCCCGGGTTTTGAGAACGGGAGCATGGCCTTTGATATTGAGACCCTCAGCCCTCGTTACCAGCTGCGCATTGGAGACTGGGGCGAAAGCAACGCTTTTTTGATCGCCTTGCGGCTGGGTATGGACCATCATATAGTCGAGCGGGCCCATGAGATCACCTATGGTGAAAAACAGAGCTATCAGACAGCACTGAACCATACTTTGCAGAGTATCGTAAGGGAGGATGACATCGAGCATCATGTGTTGGAGCAGCGTGAAAGAGAAGATAGAGATCGTCTACGGGGCAAACAGGAGCGGAAGCAGCAATATGTGAAAAAGGATTATAAACTGGGAGATGCCGTATATATCAGCACCATGCAGCGGCACGGGATAGTCTGCGAGGAAGAAAACAACCGGGGCGAACTGACCGTGCTGGTCATGGGTAAAAAATATGTTATAAACCATAAACGTCTAAGTCCTTACGTGGACCGGGAGGAACTATATCCCGAGGGCTATGACCTGGATGTCGTTTTTGAAAGCAAGGAGGATCGTAAAAAACGAAAGATCATGAGCAAGCATCATGTGGAGGGATTGATGATAGAGAAGAATCCTGGAGATGAAAAGCCTGATAAAAGGTAAACGGAATTCTGCATTCAGGATCGGGTAGCCCCACGAGTGAGAAATCGTCAGCCTTAAAAGGTATAATGTAGAGGAAATACTTAAGTCAAAGGAAAAGACTATGAATCTGCTGACCATGGAAAATGTAAGCAAGGGTTATGGAGAAAAGCAGCTGCTAGCTGGAGTGACACTGGCAATAGAAGAAGGGGAAAAAATCGGGCTGTTAGGCATCAATGGCTCGGGCAAATCCACCTTGCTCAAATTAGCGGCGGGGATAGTCGAACCAGATGGAGGAGAGATAATCCGCAGCAAAAACCTGCGGATAAACTATATGGCTCAAAATCCGGCCTTCCAGCCGGAAGACAGGGTTATAGATGCTGCACTTAAAGGGGATTCACCGGTGCTGGAAGCCTGGCAGCGCTATAGGACACTGATCAGTAAAGATGGCACAGAGTCGGGAATAGACGCGGATTCACCGGAATTGTTGGCAGTGACTGCAGAGCTGGATGCTCTGGATGGCTGGGCTCTGGAAAGTGATGTACAGATCCTGCTGACCCGCCTGGGCATCACACAGTTTGATGCCCGGATGGGAGAATTGTCGGGCGGTCAGAGAAAAAGGGTGGCTATGGCTGCGGCTTTGATGAATCCAGCCGATCTGCTTATCCTTGATGAGCCGACCAATCATCTGGACAATCTGGCTATAGATTGGCTGGAAAAGTACCTGCAGAAGTACTATGGGGCTCTGTTGATGGTGACCCATGACCGCTATTTTCTGGAGCGGGTAACCCGGCGCATTATTGAAGTGGAAAGCGCCCGGTTGTTCAGTTATCAGGGCAATTATAGCCTGTACCTGGAACGCAAGCTGGAACGGGAGGAAAACGAAGCTGCTCTGGCCCATAGACATAAAGCCTTGCTTAGAAAGGAACTGGCCTGGATCCGGCGTGGAGCCCGGGCCCGCACCACCAAACAGAAGGCTCGCATCCAGCGTTTTGAAGAGCTGCAGGAGAACCAGCCCAGGAGCGCTGCCGGCAAGGTTGAGATAGCATCCACCGCCAGCCGTTTGGGCAAGAAGACGATAATCGCTGAAGGAGTGACTCATGGCTACAGCGGGGATAAGCTCGCTTCCGATTTCGATATCATTATTGCCCGTGATGACCGGGTGGGCATAGTCGGTCCCAATGGAGCCGGCAAATCGACCCTGCTGCAGATCCTCAGCGGAGAACTTATCCCCAACGGGGGGCGGGTGGATATCGGGAGTACGGTAAAGATAGGCTATTTTCCGCAGGAAAGCAACGGCCTGCCGGATGAGATGCGGGTGATCGACTATATCCGCGAAGCCGGCGAGTACCTGCAAGCGGGCAAGAAAATGGTCAGCGCCGCCCAGATGCTGGAGACCTTTTTGTTCCCCCCCGCCGCTCAGTGGACCACTTTACAGAGGTTGTCCGGGGGAGAAAAGCGGCGACTCCATCTCTTGCGCATCCTGATGGGAGCACCTAATATCCTGCTGCTGGATGAGCCGGGCAACGATTTGGATATCGATACCCTGACCATTCTGGAAGATTACCTCGATGATTTCCCCGGGGCTGTGGTAGCCGTTTCTCATGACCGCTACTTCCTGGACCGGATCTGCGAGAGGATACTATCCATGGACGGAGAGGGAGTTATCAGTGAATATCCCGGCAACTATTCCGATTATCTGATCTATAGTGCTGACAAACCGGAGATCAAGGCGGGTGGTGGCCGGCAGGCAGTCA
>JBLMZJ010000039.1:0-8821 GCA_050258735.1 Deltaproteobacteria bacterium
ATAATGTCTAAATTGGCTTCAATCGATTTGCAATCTTTAAAATCCATATTTATAAGGGTTTCTTTAATGATGGGATCGATCTCAGCATCGGCACCGCTGTTGATCCATATTCTCAACAAGCTTGCCATTTCAGGATATTGGCGTTTTATCATGATCTGATCAAGCAAACTCAATAGGAAGCTCATTTCACTACCGGAAATTTGTCCGCGCAGACCAGTATCTGCAATCATACTTGCCGTTTCATCGTAGAGTCGTTTTCTCTCCTCATTGTCTTCCATGGATTAAGTCCTTTCGGCATCTTTCATGATCTGCCTTTGCTGGTCGAATACAATGGGGATACCCTTGCCGCTGACACCATCGCGGTTTTTCTCAATGATCAGATAATAATTAGGATTACGGAAGTTCTTCAGGTCCGGGTTCTCTTCCAGCTCCTCCTTGGGAATGGGTGCCAGTTTCAGCATTAGGTCGCATTCATTCTTCATGCGTCGGGCACCCTGCAGGGTTCCGTCCGGATTCAATTGGACCAGGACCATGACTGCTATATTCAAGTTCTGCGCCAGCATCTTCTGAGTCTTTACTATCTGTTCAAGAACCTGCCATTCAGCCTGGCGCGGGTCAAATTTTTCCATGCGGCCCACATAGTCGACTATCATCATCTCGATATTACGCTGGATCTTGAACTTACGGGCAATAGAGATACTCTTCTCCGGTGTCAGATTCGGACAGGGATAGGAGTAGAAACCGCTCTCCCGCAAACGGGAATAGGCATTCAGGATAATGGATAATTCTGATTCATTTATATCGCCCTTGCGGATACGGTCGTGCTCTATGGAGGAAAGAATGGAGCCCCAGCGCAGGGCTATCTGTTGCCGGCTCATCTCAGTGTTCAGATATAAAATATTCTTCTGTTGTTCTACAGCGACGGCCCGGGCGGTATGCAGAGCGAAGGCTGTCTTGCCGTGACCGGTCTGGGCACCCAGTATGATGAGATCACCTGGTTTATAGCCAAGGGTTATATTATCCAATGTATTGAATCCGGTAGTAAGACCGTCCAAAGGCAATACACCCTTGTGCAGTTCCTTTATCTCCTTGTAACGCAGAAAACGCCGCTCTACCTCGTCATAACCGAGAGCGGCCATTTCAAAAGGACTATCCACGTGATCATCTATTTCCAGAGCAGTCAGGTTGGTCAGTTTCTCCTCAGCCTCCATCAGTACCTGCTCGACATCGACGTCCTTCTGTTCAACCAGGCTCTGATAGCTGTTGCGCAGGAAATCTTCATAGCGGCGGAGGCGTGATCTGTCCTTGACTCTTTTTATCCAGTACTTGATATTTTCATCGTCTATGTATTGCAGGGCTATATATTTGAGCTGCTCGATATCAGCAGGACTTGTCAGTATCCCCAAACTGTGCCCTTCCTTAAGCAATTCGACATAGGTCGGCCGGAGGTCACGCTCATAGAGATTGCATATCATAGCGAAGATATTACCATTATGTGGAGAATAGAAGTCACTGATCGCCAACTGGTCATAGGCTTCAATGCATGCATCTTCTGAATGCAGCATGGATGATAAAACGCGATATTCGCTTTCCAGGTCATATAAGGTCTCTTCCGGGACCTGATTCTTTGCCCGGGCTTTCACAACTAAACCCTCCAAAGTCAAATTAAAACGGGGCTTTCTTCCCCGTTTTTAATTATACCTTACTTTTTATTTCTTCCAAGCTGGGCGGTACATATATTTCATATTCTGTCGACCCTGACCTGGTTTGGGTCCTGCCGTTGGTACTGCCTGTCTGATCTTTTCTGCTGCGGTTCTTGAACTCCCGGATCTCCTTCTCGGCATCCTCTACCTGCCGGATCTCCTTGGAAAGCCAATTATGCAGAACGCTGTCTATGTATTCGAGACCACCGTTCTTGGTGCGCTGGCACATGATCTCGCCGGCTTTCATGATCATTACATGGGTGAACCCCCAGTCATAACGCCATTTATAGTACATTTTTTTGCGGGCGGCTGCCGCCATGTCGATACCGGTATAGGAACCGAATTCCTGGATGTCCGGGTCAAAACGATTCAACCGGGCAGGATTGATTTTATCGTTATCCACATAATTATTGAGGAACAATTCCAGGTCCTCGACGGTATTGATTGAATTCTCCCTGATCTGATTGGCGATCTGTGTGATCTCGCGGGGATTGTATATCTTGCGTTCAAAACACAGTTCCAGCATTATCAATAAGAACTCAGGATTAAAGGACATATCTTCCAGCCACTTCTTCAATTCAGCAGCCATCTTCACGCTCAACAAGTTGCCAGTTTTCTTGGCGATAAAATCGGCTACCTTTTTGAAGCTGCCATTTGGATACAGCGAGAGATCCGGAATAACCCGTTCACGCTTTTCTTCTTCCACCTGCAGTTCCAGTTGCTCTATCCGATTACGGTATTGATTGAGGAGAACCAGCATATTGCCGTCATTATCATTATCAGCTGTTGATGAAGAAAAGCCGGGATGATCACGGCGAAGGAGCTCATCAAGTCTCTGCATCAGGGGTTCAAAATAGACCTTCTTATCAGTGAAGCTCTTGCCGGTTTCCTCAATCGCTATAATTTCCAGCTTGGCCAGGCGGGTCAATTTACCAGAAAGTTTTTGTTTGGTGATAAAAGGACAAAACATGAGGATCTGACCAACGCTTACTCCAGTTTGGAACAGCGGTCGTGTCCTTTCCATGGTGTAGAACATTGCACACAGGAGGCCGATATCTTCTACCTCGAGATCCAGCTCTTTGGCATAATGAAATATGATTCCTGGTATACCGGCCAGGCCCCAGCGATAGAATTCTAGCGAACTAGAAGTAGGATTCATAGATTATTACAGCTCCCAAATAAGTGAAGTAAAAAAATTATATCACTAAATTTTCCTTTTCAACAAGCGATGATATTTTCAAAAAACGGCATGTCTATGCTAAAAAATGAGAATAAAAGTCTATCACAAGCAGGCAAAAGCTGAGAAAAGCTCAAATGAAACTTGACTCACTTGAGATACCTAAATATCTGTATTTCAGCAATAAAAAATGCCGGGAATGAATTTCCCGGCATTTTTTCCCTCAATACGCTAAATTGATTTATCTATTTTTTCCATCGCATCTATTATCTTATCATATTCAGCCCTTCTCCAGCTTTCTTTAAACATATCATGTATTTTCAGGGTAATATCCAGGTATTTCCTTTCGGCCTGCATAGCTTGATCGATGCGGTCATCAGGCCGGACAACACTACTATAGATGGTTTTTTCCGCACCTAGTTCAAATTCCTGGAGCCAGGCGGGTATGAAAACCGGTATTTTCATTTCGTTTTTGAAGTAATCGGCCAGAGCCACCTGGGATTCTCCTTCACCATGCACGACAAATATGGCTTGCGGGGGTGTAACGAAACTCTTTACCCAGTTGATCAGACCGGCGCGGTCAGCATGCGCGGAATAGGCGTCAATAGACTGGATATCTGCTTTAACGGCTATCTTTTCTCCATGTATGGTTACCTCTTTTTCTCCTTCGAGCAAACGTCGTCCCAGGGTACCAACTGCCTGATAGCCGACGAAGAGGACGGTTGATTCCGGACGCCACAGGTTATGTTTGAGATGATGTTTGATGCGGCCGGCTTCACACATCCCCGAGGCTGATATTATGATAGCATTGCCTACTCGGGTATTAAGCATCATGGATTCTTCCTGGGTACGGGAATACTTCAGGTTGATCATCTCGAAAGGTTTTTCGTGCTCATCGATAAAAGCCCGAGTAACATCATCAAAGCATTCGATATTTTTCATAAAAATTTCAGTAGCAGCAATAGCCAGCGGACTATCAATATAAATTTCTACCTTCGGATCCAGTTTACCATCATGGGCAAGGCTTATCAGGTCGTACAACATGTCCTGGGTTCTCTCAACCGCAAAGGCCGGAATAACAAGATTTCCTCCCTTGGCCATAGTTGCCTGGATGATCCTGCCCAGTTCATCTGCCCTGGAATCTAATTTTTCGTGGAAACGATTGCCATAGGTCGATTCGATAACCAGATAGTCACAATTCTCGATGACGGTCGGGTCCTTTACGATCGGCTGATCAACATTGCCCAGGTCGCCGCTGAAAACCACTTTAGTCTTACGCTCCCCTTCAGTCACCCACAATTCGATGATTGCCGCGCCCAGAATATGACCGGCATTGCGTATACGAACTTCAACATTTGGCTGCAATTTGATTATCTCGTCTGTGTTGATGGATCTGAACTTGGTCAGACAATCCAGGGCATCCTGAGTCGTGTATATAGGTTCCATTTCGGGCTGCCCTGAACGAGCTAGTTTTCTGTTCTTCCGCTCTATTTCAGCCTCCTGGATATGTGCAGAATCTGGCAGCAGTACCTTGCAGAGTTCTTCGGTAGCGTGGGTGCAGTAGATGTGTCCCTTGAAACCGTTCTTGTATAGTTTGGGGATCAAGCCGGTATGGTCTATGTGAGCATGGGTCACGATCAGAAACTCTATGCTGGAGGGATCCACCGTGAAGTCCTGGTAGTTCCTTTCCTGCAGTTCTTTAGGGCCCTGGAACAGACCGCAGTCAACTGCAAAACGAGTACTGTCAGCCTCTACCAGGAAGAATGAACCGGTAACACTCTGGGCAGCGCCAAGAAATCTAACCTTCATTATCTTCCACCGCTTTCAATCAAAATTATTACTATTATACTGCAACTATGCTCCTGGCGTCTTTTCTCTGGGATAATTTTGTGTATTCCTGATAGAAGTTCACGATTTCATATCTTAGCATTTCCGTATTTCCGCTGTTTAACACTCTCTCCAGGTTGGCAAAACCATTACTGGCGAAACCGCTGACCACATCATTGGTATCGAGCTCCTCCACGTGCTGGCTATAGCGAACGTGGACCTGTTCAAACAGTCCGTAGTACAAGTCCTTGATCTGACTGATCCTCTTGCCGACCTGTTCGCGGTCTATCTCTTCCCTTTCTACCAGGTGGAGCAGTCCATGAAAAAGGTTGTGCAGCAACTTGTTATGAAACACAGTTACCATCGCATCCTTTTTATATTGTTTGCAGAGCAGGTAACGCATGTAATCTTTAAGTTCCCTTTGTCCGCCTACCGTTAACATCTCATACGCATTAAGCAGCTCGACTTCATTTAAGGTAATATCTCCGACCAAAGAGAAAACCCCCTCAAAAGTTGTTTTGAAGAGGTTTTCCACGGAGATGCCCGAAATCCTTTATAAATATATCGTATTATTCTTGTCCCATTCTGGGGTATTCGATGATATTCTCCATGTTTTTAGCGGTTAGCTGAAAGACCTCAATGACCACAAAGGCTCTCACAAAAAATTGTGTAAAAGCCGCAGGTTAGGGTTTCTAGGCCCGCATATCTCTGGTTCCCAAGATGTCTTATCAGCTCGGATTAACATTTTCTATGTCGAGCTATGAATCTTCCCATTCTTTCTATTGCCTCTTCAATGTTGGAAATACTGGCAGCATAACAGCAGCGGATGAAGCCTTCTCCATTAGCACCGAAAGCATTTCCGGGGACCACAGCCACCTGCTCTTCGAATAACAATTTCTCGCAGAACTCCTCACTGTTCATCCCTGAATTGACAATGGATGGGAAACAATAAAATGCTCCGCGCGGTTCGAAACATGAACAACCGATCTCTCGCAGACCAGACAGGATTATCTTGCGGCGATAGTTGTAATCATCTACCATCTTGCGCATTTCCGCTTCACCGTGTCGAAGAGCTTCAACGGCAGCCATCTGCCCCATGATCGGAGCGCACATTATAGTGTACTGATGGATCTTGGTCATGGCAGCTATAATATCGGGATGACCGCAGGCATAGCCTATTCTCCATCCGGTCATGGCAAAGGCCTTGGAAAAGCCGTTCATAACGATGGTCCGGTCTTTCATACCGGGATATGAGGCGATTGATGTATGCTGTCCCACGTAGGTCAATTCAGAATAGATCTCATCAGAAATCACGATGAGGTCATTCTTTATGATGATGTCGACCAGCGCCTCCAGATCTTCCCGGGTCATCACTCCCCCGGTAGGATTGCTGGGATATGCCAGGATCAGGATCTTGCTTTTAGGTGTTATGTGTTTCTCCAGGATGTCGGGCCGCAGCCGGTATTCATCCTCATCATAGGTAGGCACCGGCACTGCCTTGCCATAAGCCAAATCGGCGCCGGGAGCATAGGATACAAAACAGGGTTCCGGTACCAGGACCTCATCACCCGGTTCTAGCAATGCCCGCATGGCGATGTCTACTGCTTCACTTACCCCGACCGTTATCAGTATCTCGTTGTCTGGGGAATATTCAACACCTATTTTTTTCTTTTCATAGATGGCGATCTCTTCCCTTAGCTCGGGGAGTCCGCTGTTGGAGGTATACATGGTATATCCCTGCTCCAGTGAATAGAAACATGCCTCTCTTATATGCCAGGGGGTAACGAAATCAGGTTCCCCCACTCCCAGGGAAATGACACCCTTGGTCTGGGTAACCAGGTCAAAGAACTTGCGTATCCCGGACGGGGGCATAGCCTTAACTGTCGGAGAAATATATCTGTCCATACTGCTCATGGGCTCACCACCAATCGTTTATCTTCGTGCGGTTCTTCAAAAATCAGGTTATCTTGTTTGTAGCGTTTCAGCATGAAATGGGTCACCGTGCTCTGGACCTGTTCCAGCGTAGAGAGCTTATGGGAGATGAAGTCTGCTATATCCTTCATAGTCTCGCCGCAAACCATCACCGAAAGATCATAAGTCCCGCTCATGAGGTAGACACAACGCACCTCGGGAAACCGGCAGATACGTTCGGCTACCCGAGAGAAGCCGAACTCACGCTCTGGTGTGACCTTGACATCTATCATGGCCATGGCCCCATCACCATCTACCTTTTCCCAGTTGATCACCGTGTTGTAGCCCAGAATCACCTTTTCTGCTTCCATCTGTTCTATAATTTCTGCGACCATGGCTTCCTCCTCGTCCAGCATGACTGCTATGGTGCGTGGGCTCAGCTTCGCGTCGTTTTCCATCACCTGCAGGATCTTTCTCTTAAGTTCCATCGGGTCTCCTCCTTTTGAATTGGTTTTGACTTAGGCAATATAATAAAAAAACCCTCATCCCTGTAAAGGGACGAGAGTTGCTTTCCCGCGGTACCACCCTAATTGACTTGTGTCCAGCTCTGACCTGATAACGGCAGGTTACCGTCTGCCTTGGGGCCACGAGCCTTTCAGCAGAACTCTCAGGTGGCATTCGTAAACAGCTTGTTACCGGCTTTCACCTAGTCCGGCTCTCTGAAAACGCCCTGCTTGCTACTATCCTGATCATCGATTTTCAATATCATTTTATATGCAAAAAATATTATCACTTAGAGTCGCAGCAGTCAAGGACTTTTACCTGTTCTTATTAGCACAATCCAGTACTAAATTTGCTGATTTAGCATATTTATAGTCTAGATTTTGCTATGGAGGTGCATGGCTGTTGTGTTCGATGCAATGCCTTAACAAAGAGGAATACCGGGTAGCCCAGAGGGTAGACCGTTATTTTAAATCCAACGATATGAGCTTCCAGGATAAGCTGTTCCACGCCATGCTTATCGCCCAATATGACCTTGAAGGCCACCATTACGCCAATGATGAAGAACGGGTAAGAATTGCCAGGTTCAAAAACATTGTCGACCGCCTTCTCCATAAAATCAACCTGAATGGGGTCTCGTCAATAGCGACCGCTGCGGAGAATGGAATAGGTGAGGAATAACGCGAGTATAAGCCCGGCGGCGAAACCCAGCTCTACAACGGGGATGCGGGTCAACAGCGTGCTGTTGATCTGACCCGCAACTAGAGCAGTCCCCAGGATTACAGAAGCGAGAATAATGGCCAGAGAAAGCCGATTAGACATTATATCCACTTTCGCGGTCAAATGTCTGATATTAGAATGCTCCAGATTAAGCTTCAATTCCCCTTCTTCAGCCATCTTCATAATAGCGACTATTTCACGCGGAAGTTCCCTGCCCAGTTCAACATAGTCCTGAAATACTTCCTGCAGTTCCTGGCGTATCCGAAGCGGCGCGTATTTTCTAAGAATCAGCCTTTTCCCATACGGCTCGGCGATCTTCACTATACTGAGAGTGGGATCCAATTGCCCGGCTATACTCTCAACAGTTATCAGCATCTTTACCATCAAAGATAGCTCTGCCGGCAGGCGCATTTGGTATTGAAGTGACAGGTCGACCAGTTCCGCTAATGCCCGGGCCAAATCGATCTGGGCGAGAGGGACCCCATAGTATTTATGCTGCAGGCGAGCTACATCCCGACGTAATTCCGTCTGGTTCACATGCTGGTTGGCAATGGCGATATCGAGCAAGGCCCGGGTCACCCGTTCCACATTGTATTGCATCATGGCAATGACCAGGTCCATACCCTTTTCCCGGATAATATGATCGATCACCCCGACTTGACCGAAGTCGTAAAAAACGATGGTCTCATCTTCAGTTATGGCTATATTGCCGGGATGGGGATCGGCATGGAAAAAGCCGAATTCATAAACCTGCTTAAATAAAGCATCAACCAGATTTGCTGCAATCCTCTCCATGTTATAGTCGGCCTGGTGGAGGCCATTGAAATCAGATATCTTGATACCCTCTATATATTCCATGGTAAGGACCTTCGTGGTGGAGTTTGCCCATATGATGCGTGGTATCGCCACCTTCTTGTTTTTCTCGAAATTATGATAGAAGATATCGGCATTGCGAGCCTCCTGGCGAAAATCCAGTTCATTC
>JBLMZJ010000040.1:0-46839 GCA_050258735.1 Deltaproteobacteria bacterium
TGCCTTTAACCCATCACAAATCGGTCTGGTCACATTCCTGCAGTCCCTGGCTATCTGCATAATCTCCGGGGCTCTGGGTGGTATTGTGGGAATCGGTCTGAGTGACCAGGCTCTATAGAGGCTGTCTTAAGTATTCTTAAATGATGATTCTTTTCTGCTGCGGGCGCTTCCATCAAATGGCTCAGCGCCACCAGGAGAAGGCCGATTAGTATCAATCCAAAGGCCAAACGAATACGCCAAATCAAAATCAATTACCCCCAAACAATAAAGGAGTAGTATAACTGCTCCCCAGGCCGATGACAAAAGAGAATATATATATCACTACGGTATTGGGAACCCCAATTCAAGTAATGAGCCACCTCTGGATTAATTTTTTCAACAACCTTTCGTTGATCAGATTCGGGGTAACCTCAATCCGTGCGTTGTTACGAAAAGCCCGTTCAATCAACGTACGCAAGTACGCCTCAATCACGGGCTTTTCGCACGCCTTGATCTTCACTTCCGTCATCGCCCTGTCAGCTTGCCGACTTTGTCGACAAGCTGAGGCACCGTTCTCAGTGTCTTGCTTATTATTTTATGATTTTTCCGCAGTCCTTGAGGTCATAATCGCCCAGGCCGGAGAGTTCGTTTTGGAAGGCCGGAGATGCAAGTATCTCGAGGGTTGCCTGTACCTGAGGACGTGGCAGGGACTCTTTTTTTATGACCAGATCATAGCTCTCTTGCTGCAGGGGTATAAACTCGATACCGCGCACCTGTAAGGCCGCTTTGGCATGACCCAGGCCAACATCGGCCGCGCCCCGAGCAACCACACTGGCAACTGCCAGGTGGGAGGTTTCCTCATGGTCATAGCCTGCGATCTGCAGCCGGTCAATGCCCCGTCGGTAAAGCTGCTCATCCAGCAGGACCCGGGCTCCCGAACCGGGTTCGCGGTTGACCAGAGCGATGTCGGTTCGGGCAAGATCCTCCCATGTCTTGATTTTCTTAGGGTTGCCGGCTGTTACCAGGAAACCGGCCATACGATTGACCAGGTGCAGCAGGATCGTCGGGATGCCCGGGACCAGGCGGCGTACGAAGGGTATGTTGTAAGTGCTGCTGTCTCCGTCCCAAAGGTGCACTGCTGCCATATCTGCCCGATTATGATATAGCGCCAGTAAACCGGCAAAACTGCCGGTCTGCTGCCGCAATACCCGGCAGCCCTGGGGATGTCCCTCCAGGTGGCGGCCCAGGATGTCAAGGATGGGATCTTGTCCACAGATTACCAGGCTGGAGATATTGGTGCCCGAGTCGGCAGCCATGGCCGGCAAGAGACCGGCGGCAGATTTTATGATCGCGTTCTCCGGTGTGCGGTGTTCCGGTTGTTTGCGTTGCTGACGGTAAGCCTCCAGGTCTCCGGCATCGATCCTGATCTTATTGCCTATCCGATAGGCGGGCAACTCGCCCCGCTTGACCATTTCATAGACGGTATATTTGGTGATCTTTAATATATTGGCTACATCTTCCGGGGTCAGAGTAGAATCATCTTTCATTACAATACCCCCTACCATTTGACAAAAATTTTATCATATCCTACTATTAATTAGTAGTTGGTTTTAGTTATGTTGCGTTGTGTTGTAATCTGTTATGTGTGGTTACATAAATCAACAAAAAATAACTATACCAAATCAGAGCGGATGAGGAGGGTAAACATGAAGAAAAAGATGCAAATGATGCTGCCCCTGGTGCTGGTGCTGGTGCTGGCCCTGCTGGTTGGACTGGGCGGCGGTGTCCTGATGCCTCACCAGACCGATGCAAAATCGGTTACGGCTATTAGTGCGGGGCATCAGGGAGTTGTAACTGCCAGCGCATTGAACATGCGCTCGGGACCGGGTAACGGCAACAAAGTGATCGGGGTCCTGAAGAAAGGCAGCGAGGTGACGGTAAAGGCAGTAAAGGGAAACTGGTACCAGGTACAGACCAGTACGGGGAAGACCGGGTATGTCTACAGCGGCTACCTTTCAGCTAAGAGTACTTCTGCCGTCACGGCCAGCCAGCCCAAGAGTGACAGCAAAAAATTCAGCGGTGAACTTCTGGTATCGGCGGCGGCCAGTCTGACAGATGCAATGAATGACGTGGCCAAGGCCTATAATGCGGAACAGCCCGGAGTCAAATTGACCTTCAACTTTGGTTCCTCCGGATCATTGCAGCAGCAGATCGAACAGGGAGCGCCGGCGGACATCTTTATTTCGGCCGCTACCAAGCAGATGAATGCTCTGGATGATAAAGGGCTGATCATCAAGGACACCAAGAAAAATCTATTGAAGAACCGCATGGTCCTGGTAGTACCTAAAGACTCCACTTCCATCAAGAATTTCAGTGACCTTACCAAGGCCAAGGTCATCGCGCTGGGTGAACCGGAATCGGTGCCGGCCGGGAAATATGGTCAGGAGCTGCTGACCAAACTGGGATTATGGGACAAAGTAAGTTCAAAAGCGGTCTATGCCAAGGATGTACGTCAGGTCCTGGCCTACGTGGAGAGCGGCGATGCTGATGCCGGTATCGTTTACCGGACGGATGCCCTGATCTCGGACAAAGTCAAGGTGGCAGCCATTGCTGATGAGAGCCTGCATTCCCCGGTAGTTTACCCGGCCGCGGTTATCAAAGCCACTAAGAACGAGGCAGTGGCACGTGACTTCGTCAAGTTCCTCAACAGCGGCAAGGCTGATGCGGTATTTGAGAAGTACGGATTCACCGTGATCAAATAGCATATTCGTATATGAAGAGGCCTGGTTTATAAATCACAATTAGGCCTTTCGGCAAGGGGCCAACTTTGGTTAAATTAAAGTACAGCTATTTTAATCAGCACCAGTTTGGTTTCGCCAGCTGGTGCTGGTTGTTGTATATTACCCCTAGAGGGAGAAACGTCTTATGGACATGATACCAGTTTGGATATCGATAAAAACCGCTCTGGCTGCCACCCTGATCACCTTTTTCTTGGGGCTGGCAGCAGCCCGGTATATGGCTGACCATGATTTCCGGGGCAAGAGCCTGGTGGACGGTTTTTTCATTCTGCCGCTAGTTTTGCCGCCTACCGTAGTTGGCTTCGGCCTGCTCTGTCTTTTTGGGCGCAATGGCCCGGTAGGCCAGCTGCTCTTTGCCATCGGCAGGCCGGTGGTTTTTTCCTGGTCGGCTACGGTAATTGCCTCGACCGTGGTCTCCTTTCCCTTGATGTACCAGGCTGCCCGGGCGGCTTTTGAACAGGTTGAGCCCAATTTGGAGAATGCGGCCCGTACCCTGGGGGCTTCCGAATGGAGAGTCTTCTGGCGGATCAGTGTGCCTTTGGCCTGGCCTGGCATCGCTGCCGGGACCGTATTGGCCTTTGCCCGTTCCCTGGGCGAATTTGGGGCCACTCTGATGTTGGCCGGCAATATCCCGGGCAAGACCCAGACCATCCCGCTTGCCATCTACTTTGCGGTTGAAGCAGGCAAGGATACCCTGGCCCTGAATTGGGTCCTGATGGTACTGTTCATCTCCCTCATCAGTATAGTAGCCTTGAATCATTGGAAAAAGCGCCAGTATCACGGTATGGCAGCAATAGTGGATCATTTACCGGAGGAAGCGATAGATGCTGGCAATTGATATCAAAAAACGGCTGCCCGAATTTCGATTGGAAGTCGCCATGAGATTGGACCATGAAATCATGGCTATTTTAGGTCCGTCTGGCTGTGGCAAGACCATGACCCTGAAATGCATCGCCGGATTGGAGAAGCCGGACGAAGGCCTCATAACTTTGGATGATCGGACCTGGTTCGATTCCCGGCAGCATATCGACCTGCCGGCCAAAGAACGCCGGGCGGGATTTGTGTTTCAGAACTACGCGCTGTTTCCGCATATGACTGTTTATGATAATGTAGCCTTCGGCTTGCGCGGCCGCCCATCTGCCGAGATCCAGGAACGGGTGAACGGCATACTCATCAAACTGGGAATAATAAAGCTGGCATCCCGCATGCCCACCCGCCTGTCGGGCGGACAGCAGCAGCGGGTAGCTCTGGCCCGGGCCCTGGCTGGTGAGCCTGAGGTACTGCTTCTCGATGAACCCTTTTCTGCCCTGGACAGCATGGTGAAAAGGCGCTTGGAGGATGAATTGCTTAAACTGCAGGAGTACTATCAGGGTCATATCCTTTATGTGACGCACAACCTGGAGGAGGCATACCGCCTTAGTTCTCGGATGTCTATCTATGAAGCCGGGCAGGTGCTTCAGCAGGGTGAACGACAGGAAGTGATCCAGCGGCCGGCCAACCGTCGGGTTGCGGTTTTGACCGGAGTCCGTAACCTGTTTTCCGGCGTGATCTGTTCAGTTGAAGATCACCGGGTACAGGTAGAGGTAGAAGAATTGGGCAGCCTTTGGGTAGACAGTAAACTGGATCAAGGGTTCAAGACCGGGCAAAGGGTCACCGTCGGCATCCGTCCCGGCCATATCCGGTTGGGAAAAAGGGAAGCCTGGAATTCTGCAGTGGTGGATGTCAGTGACTGTGTTGAGGAGGTCACCGGGTGTACTTATCATTTACAGGCTTCCAATGGGTGTTCCAGTCTTAACCTGGAAGCCAGCAGTGCAAACGGTGAACAAATACTCCGACCGGGAGAAAAATGCGACATATACCTGCCTCCAACTCATATGTTTATTATTGATGACAGCAAATGAGTTGGTCTGGCAAGTGATCTGATTGATTTGACGGGAGGTGCTGGCAGATGTTTGATCTGGATCCTGAACACCTGCATATAGCGGCAGAAAAGCTGAAGGCAGGGGAAGAAATGGCCATCATAACTGTGCTCTCGACGACAGGGGGACAGGCATGGCGGCCAGGTACTATGATGATCCTGGACCAATACGGAGAGAGCATCGGGGGCAGTATAGCAGAAGGATCACTTCGGGAGATCATCCGGCAGGAGGCGCTCAGGTGTATGAGCCGCGGTGTGTCACGTCAGTTTTCCCTGGGCATTGAAGCAGGGATAATAGAAATTTTTATCAAGGTCATTACAAATAAGGAACAGCTGATAATAGTCGGTTCCGGCAGCCTGGTACAGGATATCTACCATATCGCCTGCATCCTGGGCTATCATATCATTATTGTTGACAGCCATCCGGAAACACTCAATCGGGAGAGATTCCCTTTAGCAGCCGAGCTCTTACTGGGGGATGTAGCTGAACAGCTGAATACCTGCACTATCGATGATAAGACCAGTATCATAATCACCTCCCATCATCATGAGGCGGATCAACCCGCCTTGCTGGCAGTGGTCGAATCCCCCGCCCGTTATATCGGGGTTTTGGGCAACAAACGCAAGGTCACTGCTCATTTCAGCAAACTGAATGATCTGGGTATCGCGGAAAACTTGATAGAACGGGTGCATGTGCCCATTGGACTGGATCTCGGCGGACAGAAGACGGCGGAGATCGCTCTGGCGGTAATGGCCGAAATCCAGGCGGTCAAGTATGGACGTCAGGGAGGCTTCCTCACTATCAAGCATATTAAAAAGGGGATAGAGCGGCGTGAAGAACTATTTTGAAGAAGATCTGAAAAAAGCCCGTGAATTCCATGGCCATATTTGCACCGGTATCGTCTTTGGTACCAGGATCGCTCGATTGGGACTTAATTATTTGGGCATAGAGGATCCAGAAGAGAACCGGGATTTCATGGTTTTCGTGGAAGCAGATCGCTGCATCGCTGATGCAGTTGCTGCCGTGACCGGCTGTTCACTAGGCCGTCGACGGCTGAAATGGCTGGATTATGGCAAGATGGCCGCCAGTTTTGTCGATATGAACACCAAGCAGGGCATCCGGATAGCAACGGTAGCCGGTGACCAGCCCGGAGATGATATTGACCCTGTTGCCTTCTGGTCGGGCATACCGGATGGAGAACTATTTCGCATAGAACCTATCACCGTCGATCTTGCCCCCTACGATCTGCCGGGCAGGCCACTGCGGCGGGCAGTCTGCTCCCGTTGCGGCGAAGCTGTGATGGATAACCGCGACCTGCAGGTGGATGGTGAGACGTTGTGTAAGGCATGTGCCGGCGGGGCTTATTACCATAGGGAGAGCGGGCATGAATAATCCCTGGCAGATCTATGACGACCTGATCGATTCCATCCCGGATGATTTAACGGTGCTGGATTGCCTGGTGGGTCTGCACTGGACCCTGGTGCGCTGCGAGTGCGGCCTGGGTGCAGCCATGAGCCTGAAAGGCGGCCGGGAAGAAGGAGGCTTCATCGATCATGTCGGCTGGCCGCTAAAAACTCTGGCTGCCCGCATCAAGTCCTGGAACCTGCTGGAGGCCTCCCTGGGACAGGCAGCCATAAATGCGGCGCTAAATACCCCGGCCCACGTTGAACTGTTGACGGGGCAGCCTTTCTATTATGGTGAACACTCGGAACAGTCCAACGGCTTCGACCTGCTTCTGCCGGAAATGCGGGGGAAAAAGGTAGCTGTTATCGGTCATTTCCCGAATATAAATAAACTAAGGCCGCACTGTCAGCTTTCCATCCTGGAACGCAGCCCTCAGGACGATGATTATCCCGATTCCGCCTGTGAATACATCCTGCCGGAGCAGGACATTGTCTTCATAACCGGCACAGCTCTCATCAATAAAACCATGCCCCGTCTGATCGAACTGGCGAGACGAGCCCGGACGATCCTCGTCGGACCCAGTGTACCCATTTCGCCGGTGCTGTTCGATCATGGTATCGATACGGTCTCCGGCACAGTGCTGCTAAACCATGAACTGGTATGGAATACTGTCAAGCAGGGTGGGAAAATGAAGGTCTTTCGGTCTGGAGGGCAGATGGTTTCCATTAATCGGCCCTGATCGGAATGCTTATCAGCGCCCTTTGCCTTCCTGGGGACGGGCCCATTCCCGGTTTTCCAGTACGGCATTGATCTCGGCCCCGAGAAGGATGATCATACTGGAGAGATACAGCCAGAGCAGCAGTACGATGAAGGCGCCCAGGCTGCCGTAGGTCCGGGAATAATTGGCGAAATGGTTTACATAGTAGGCAAACCCCCAGGAGGTGCCTACCCAGCCCAGGGTCGAAAAAAGTGACCCGGGAATGACCTGCTGCCACGAGGTCTTCCGGTTAGGGGCGTAGCGGTAGAATAGAATAAAGACCAAAAACATGACTGACAGGGGAACCAGGTAGCGAAAGAGATCCCAGCTCAGGTGGAACAGTTCGGTGACCCCCAGATAGGAAAAGAACATGGACCCCAATTGTTTGCCGGCAACCAGCAGGGTGAGGGCCAGTATGATAACCAGGACCAGGCCTGTAGTAAAGGTTATAGAGATGCCGGTATGTTTCCAGAAGGAGCGCGATTCGCGTTCGGAGTAGGCCTTGTTGACGCCCCGTATCAGGGCGTTTACCCCGGTTACGGCCGACCACAGGGTAAAAAGCAGACCGAAGGACAGTAGGGTATGGCGGCGTGTTGCCATGGTTTGCGCCACCACATCCTGTACCAGATCGTAGGCGCTGGCTGGAATCAGACGGGATAAGTCATAGAGCGCCAGATCCCCTGTCAGCGGCGTGAAACTGAGCAGGGTCAGCAGAAAAATGATAAAGGGGAAAAAGGCCAGGATCAGATAATAACTCATCTGAGCGCCCAGTGCAGGGATCTCATGAGACTGAAAGCGTCCATAAAACTCCAGAACCAGCATCACCCAGCGGCCTTTCTTCAAGCCAGCACCCCCCAACCCCTCTGTACTACACCTATCATATATTATCCAGTCCCCGGTAAAAAGACTCATTTTGTCGACAGACAAACGCTTTGAACACTTAGTCTTCCTTACAGTGCGTAATAGAAAAGAAACGGGTTATAATTATAATAGGTTCTAGAAAAGGAGGATTGGGATCATGAGCAAAGCCAAGATATTTGTCAGAGAGAGAAGCCAGGTCGAAGAGGGAAAAAAGAAGCCGCGGTTCGCTATTGTCGGAGTAGCAGGAAGTGATCTTAAACTCTATGCCAAGCACATACGCAAAAAGGAACTGGAGGCGATAGCTGAGCAGATCGGCGCCGAGGTCGTCTACCTCCAGGCAGGTAAGGATGATGAAGAGGTCGAGGTAGAGTCTTAAAGAGATGTGGAAGGAGATATGATATGCCGCTGATTAGGGAGAGGGACAGCAAGCGACTCCATGTGAAGAGCAAACTGATGGGAGAATCCCTGGTCGGCAAGAGCTTCCTGGCTTCCCTGGAATATGGGGAGCCTTTTCGCGCCTTGCCGGATGTTAACGTATTAAAGCTCGGAGGTCAGAGCATAACCGATATTGGTGCTACTGCGGTACTGCCGATCATTAAAGAGGTGGTGGAAAATGCCGCCCGGCATAAGATGATCATTGCTACCGGAGGCGGTACTCGTTCCCGGCATGTCTACGCAGTGGCTATGGAACTGGGCATGCCCACCGGGGTGATCGCCAAGCTCGGTCAGAGTGTCTCCGAGCAGAACGCCTTGATGATATCCACCCTGCTCTCACCCCACGGAGGGATCAAGGTGGGCCATGATGATATACCCAAACTGGCAGCTTATTTTCGCCAGGGCTGCATCCCGGTAGTACATGGAATGCCGCCTTATGGTTATTTCGAGCACCTGCCCCGCGAGGGAAGGCTTCCTCCCAACCGGACCGACGTGGGGACCTTCCTCATGGCGGAGGTTATCGGCGCCAAACAATGCATTTTTATCAAGGATGTCGACGGGTTGTATACGGACAACCCCAAGGTCAAACCAGAAGCCGAGTTCATCAGCCGGATCGGGGCGTCTGAACTGATAGGGCGGGATCTGGAGGATCTGGTGGTGGAAAGGGCCTTGCTGGAGATGCTTGTGAATGCCCGCACTGTTAAACAGATACAGATAGTAAATGGTCTTAAGCCAGGCTCGCTTACTCGAGCTCTGAACGGTGAGCATGTAGGGACCATCATTTACCAGGATTAATAGATGATAACAGAGTCTTTTGCGGATTGGGCTAAGAATCAGGTGGAGTAAACCCCGGGTAAGATCAAGCAGAAATAATCGGGAATACTTGGTGGGGGCTGGGGGATCAGGAAGGAACCAAGGGGTCTTAAAGCCGAGTTCACCATCAGTTCAGTATCTTCTTCACTGTCTTTGATATAAGCACGTGCAGCGGGGTGGACATCACATCATCCCTCTTCACTGGCAGCATCGTTTTTCAGATTGGCGTAGATAGCCTGAGGAATGCGGCTCAAAGCCAGCTGTTGTTCAACTGCGCCTAAGTCATAAGCACTTTTGGGCATGCCATAGACCACGCAGGTTTCCTCGTTTTGTCCTATGGTACGGGCTCCTCTCCGCCGCAGGGCGAGGAGTCCCTGGGCGCCGTCTGAACCCATGCCGGTAAGGATAATGCCGATCACGTTACAGGCATAATCGACACAGGAATGAAACAGTACATCCACCGACGGACAGTGGCCATTGACCCGTTCACCCGAACGGCATTCTACCTGGTAAACGCCGCCTTTTTTCTTAAGCCGCATATGCGCATCCCCCGGAGCGATCAATACCCGCCCGGGAAGGACACGGTCACCGTCCCGGGCCTCGATGACCTCCATCAGACATGAATTGTTCAACCTTTCGGCATACATGCGGGTAAAGACCGGAGGCATGTGCTGCACGATCAGGGTGCCGGGAATACTGCGGGGCAGCATCCTCAGGATATATGCAATAGCCTCGGTGCCGCCGGTGGAGGCACCGATAGCTATCATTGTTTCTTCTGAAGCGGACCCGTTCCTATCGATCACCCGCTGGGGGACCTCGCTTTTCCAGTGCCCGACTTTAGCTGTCGAAGCAATTTTTATTTTTACTATCAATTCCTTGATAAGACTATCCAGGCTGATACGGTTATTGGCATCAGGTTTTACTACGAAATCAACAGCCCCGGCATGCAGGGCTTCAAAAACCTTGGTGCTCATCCCGCTGACCATGATGGCGGGCAGGGGATATTGGGGCATGAGCTTCTTTAAGAACTCTATCCCATCCATGCGGGGCATCTCGACATCCAGGGTTATGACATCGGGGCGGGTTTGGATGATCAGATCACGCGCTGAATATGGGTCAAAGGCACAGCCGACTACCTCTATACCCGGATCGCTTCCTACCCCCCGGGCCAAAGATTCCCTAAAGACCAGGGAATCGTCAACGATCAGGACTTTGATCTTCTTGTTTTTCAGCAATCGCATCTACCCCTTTTGATATACGGATGGCCTTATATAGCGGTAAGGGATATCCTGGCGATTCAATGATTCGGACAGCCCGACGAAAAAGTATCCTCCGTCAGCAGTGACATCATAAAAGGCCTTGATCAGTTTCTTCCTGGTGCTGCTGTCAAAATAGATCATTACGTTGCGGCAGAAGATCATATGGAACTTCTTCTTAAAAGGAAAGGGCTGGTTCATCAGGTTGTAGCACCTGAAAATCACTTCGTCCTTAATATTAGGGGCTACCTCCCGGCGATCATTATCTGCAGGTTTAAAATACCGGAGATGCCAGCTATCCGAAAGGTGCTCAAGGTCTTCTTTGTCATATATCCCGGCTTTGGCCTGTTCCAATACCCGCGGCGAGATATCAGTAGCCAGGATCCGGGTATCCCATGCCCCCTTCTGGGCACCGAAGTAATCAGCAATGACCATAGCCAGGGTATAAGGTTCCTGCCCGCTGGAACATCCGGCGCTCCAGATGCGAAGATCCTTGTCCGGGAGTATTTTTACCAGTTCGGGCAGGACAGTGGTTTTTATATATTCAAAATGAGTATCTTCCCTCATGAAATAGGTGTGATTGGTGGTCAGGCGGCTGAGCAGGGTCTGCAGAGCCTGGCCGCTGGTATCACTGGCCAGGTACTGCAGGAAGCTGGTAAAGTCGTTCATGCCTTTTTCCTGCAGTACCGATTGCAGCCGGGCGATCACCAGGTATCTTTTGGTTTTGGGAAGGTTGATCCCGAAATGGTTCCTCAGGAAAGAGGTCAACAGATCAAACTCCTGGTCAGTTATGGTGAACATACTGGATTGCTGATCAGTACTTGCCGAATTCATGATCGTCAAGAGCGATTTGGATCTTGGGTGCGGCGTTGTTTTCTACCACCTTTTTCAGTTCCGGATCGGAAGCTGCCTCCAGGCGCTGCAGCATGCGGGCGATCTCCGGATGTACATTGGGGAAGACGGTCGGGCCGACTGATTTTTTCAGGTTGAAGCGGGCTATCCTGGTCTTCAGGAGCTCGGCCTGGCTGGCCAACTGTTGAGAGGCTGCTGCACTTTCTTCCGAAATCGCAGTATTCATCTGTATAACATCGGCCACCTGGGTGATTCCCTGATTAATCTGGGCGATGGCGGTAGCCTGATCATTAGAGGCTACTGCGATATCCGCCACCAGGTCAGTTACCTGCTTTACACCATTGACGATATCCCCCAGCGCGGAGGCGGTGGTCCGGGCGATCTGGGTGCCGGTGTCTACCTTCTTGATCGATCCCTCGATCATCATAGTGGTCTCCTTGGCTGCGTTGGCACTGCGGGCGGCCAGGTTCCTGACTTCTTCGGCCACCACTGCGAATCCCTTGCCCTGTTGTCCGGCTCGGGCAGCCTCAACCGCCGCATTCAGGGCCAGGATGTTGGTCTGGAAGGCGATCTCGTCGATGACCTTGATGATCTTGGAGATGTTGTTGGAGGATTCATTGATGTCTTCCATGGCCCGCAGCATTTCTTGCATCTGCTGGTCGCCTTCGCCGGCCTGCCCGGCAGCGGAGATAGCCAGGTCATTGGCCTGGTTGGCTTTTAAGGCGTTCTGCCGTGTTTGGGCCGCGATATCAGTAATAGATGCGGTGATCTGTTGTATGGAACTGGCCTGCTCTGTTGCAGCCTGGGACAGGGACTGACTGCCGTCGGATACCTGGCCCGATCCAGAAGCTACTTGCTCGGCGGCGTTGTTTATCTCATCCATTGTATTATTGAAGGATGCCAGTATGTTATTGATAGCATCTTTCATTGCAATGAAGTCGCCCCGGTAATCCCGAACTATTGATACGTCCAGGTTGCCCCGGGACATCTCCTGAAGCACGGAGGCGATCTCCTGGATATAGCTGGAGAGGATCTCCAGGGTGTCGTTGAGTGCATTTTTGACGGCGGCATGACCGCCGCGGTAGTCCCCTTCTACTCTCTGCTGCAGGTTGCCCTGGGACATCTGGTACAGAACGGCGGATGCTTCATTTATCGGTTCAATGACTGCATCCAGCGTATGGTTGACACCGTCGACGATGGCGCGGAAATCACCCTGGTGATGGGAAGCGTCAGCCCGGGTGTCGAGGCGGCCTTCTACTGCAGCCTGAGCCAGCATGTTGGAGTCGGCAATCAAGAGATTGACTGCCGCGATACAGGTGTTGAGGTTATTCTTGATCTTATTGAAATCGCCATTATATTCCGCGGTGATCTTCGACGGGATATCACCGCGGGCGATCCCGTCGATGTATTCGGCTGTCATATTGATAGGAGCGACCATGGCATCGATCAGACGGTTGACTGCTGCGATAAGCTGGCCCCAGGCGCCGGGGAAACTACCGGCATTGCCGCGTACTTCCAGATTGCCCTGTTCGGTGGCGGCGACTAGGGCCAGGATCTCTTCGCTGGCTGCATTGATGGTCTCCAACATGGCCTTGAGGCTTTGCCCCATCACATCCTTATCGGACCTGATCTCACAGGTCACGTTCATATTACCGGCTGCGATATTCTGGGCTAGAGAGGCTTGGGCCTTGATATTATCCACCATCTGGCTGAATGAATTCATCAGTATGCCGATCTCGTCCCGGGAAAGAGATTCTACCTTCACATCCACATTGCCTACTGCCAGCTGGTCAGCCGCATCGACCAGTTGGTTGATGGGCCGGGTTATTACCCGGGATATCAGCATACCCAGACCGACGGCCATGGCTACGGCCAGAACGATGAATATAAGCATCTGCCGCGTGGCGCTGGCAGCGGTAGCAGCATTTTGCGCGGCCTGTTCTTTGGCCAGCGCTTCATTGATCACTACCAGTTTATGAATGGCCTGCCGTTCATTATCGGCAGTCGCTAAAACCTTTTCATCAGTTAAGAGGGCAGCGGCTTCAGAGTTCTTGCCCTGCTTGGCCAGATCGATTATCTGATTCATATAAGGAACATAGATGGTACGGGTCTGTTGGAAGGCGGCCATGGCATCCTTCTGTTCCTGAGTGGTAATGGTCTTGTTGTAGAGTTCGACATTTTGGTTCATGGTTGCGCGGGCGGCCTGGATCTGCTGATCAATTGCCCCGGCCTTTTGCATGTCAGGGGCCAATGCGATATCGCGGGTAGCAGTCATAACCTGTTCGAAATTGGCCGAAATAGTGCCGATATAATCCAGTGGTACGGTCGTTTTCTCATAGAGCCGGGTGTCCGCTGTGGTTATAGTGTCGATGTTTTTTATGCCCAGGTAGCCTACCAGGCCGGTGACCAGAGCCACCAGGATGAAGCCGGATACAAGCTTGATGCCGATCTTCATATTAGCAAACCACTTCATTGCTTTACCTCCTCCTCGGTCAACCTATGCAATTTCAGTTAACCGGGTATAGTCGTCGCTGCCCAGGAGTTTTTCACAATCCAGCAGCAGTTTGACAGCGCTACCTACCTTGCCTATCTTATGGATGTACTTTTGGCGGAACCCTGCCCGCCCGTCGGGGGGGTCCACGATCTCCTCGTCATTGATGTTGAGTACCTCGGTGACATTATCCACTATCAGGCCTACGGAAAGGTCATTGATATCAACCACGATAATGCAGGTGCGGTCATCGTATTGACGGGCATCCTTATTGAAACGCAGGTTGATATCCATCACGGGAATTATCTTTCCGCGCAGGTTGATGATGCCTTTGATATAATGAGGCACTTCGGGGACCTCTGTGATGGACTCGATGCCTCCGATGATCTCAGTTACATAGCGGATCTCGATGCCGTATTCTTCCTTTCCCATCATGAAGGTCAGGAACTTGCCTTTTTGAGTATCATCTTCTATTTCCAAAACCTCTTCCGATGCACTCCTCAATGAATTCACCTCTTTCTGAGTCACTATTACGTTGTCATGTTTTTCAATTCAATAGGCTGGATACGTCCAGGATCAGGCTGATGCTGCCGTCACCCAGCAGGGTGCACCCTGAGATTCCTTTGATATCGCTGTTTTGAAGCTTGACATAATTGGGGAGAGGTTTGATGACGACCTGCTGCTCGCCAAGCAGGTAATCGGCCAGCAAACATATGCTTTCTCCGTTATGCTCGACCTGCAAGACTATGCCATCTTCGATGGTCCGCGCATCGGTTTGAAGGTCGTAGAGCTCGTAGAGGCGCAGCAGGGGATGACATTGCCCGCGGATGAAGATCATTTCGTTGCCGTCAGGGTCGCAGACCAATTCGTCCTCTCTTATCAGGAAGGCTTCGCGGATCGAATTTATTGGAATGGTATAACGTGATTTGCCGACTTGAATGGTCATGCCGTCGATAATAGCCAGAGTGAGTGGGATCTTTAGCGAGATGGTCGTTCCCACTCCCGGTATGCTGTCGATCAGGACACTGCCTCCGATAGCCTGGATGTTTCGCATTACTACGTCCATGCCCACTCCACGTCCGGAAAACTGGGTAACACCATCACGAGTTGAGAATCCCGGCAGGAATATAAAGGAGTAGATCTCCTTTTCAGTGAGTTCCTCTTCATTTTTATTAGTCAGGCCGTGTTCCTGTGCTCGGGCCAGAATCTTGGACTTATCCAATCCGCGTCCGTCGTCTTTGACCACGATCCAGACATCACCGCCGAAATTGCGAGCTTCCAGGGTCAGGCAACCCTCGGGCGTCTTACCGGCTAAGATCCTTTCTTCGGGGGTTTCCAGGCCATGGTCTACTGCGTTCCTTACCAGGTGCATCAGAGGATCTGATATCTGTTCGATGACATTTTTATCTACTTCGGTTTCTGATCCTATCAATTCGAGTCTGACCTGTTTGTTTACTTTATGGCTCATATCGCGGACCAGACGGTTCATCTTCTGGAAGGTGTTGGCGAGAGACACCATACGCAGTGCCATGGCGGTATCCTGCAGGTCATTGGTGATCTTTTTCAACTGGCGGGCTTCTTTATAAAAATTGTCCAAACTGAGACCTTCCAGTTCCGGATTTTGGGTCACCATGGCCTGGACGATGACCAGCTCGGCTACCAGGTCCATCAACTGGTCCAGTTTGGCAACACTAACGTTTATCATCGATTGATGAATGGACGGAGCAGGACCGTCAAGTTTTTCTTCGGGAGGCGGGATAGTGGCGGCTGTTGGACCTGCTCGGTCAGGCCGACAGCCGCGAGGTAACCCCGGGTCGATTTCCGATCCCGGGGAGGCGGGGCGGATTTCAAAGCGGTCTACAAAAGCGGATTTTTGAAAGAAGTTGGCCAGGTCTTCCTGGCTTTGCTGGCTGTTAAAGATAACATGGAAACCTTCATTCCTTATTGTTTCGATCGAAGCTTCGCTGTCAGCTATGTCATTGGGGAAATATTTGATTTCCCCGGCTATTTCCTTCAAATTGTGCACGATCAAAAAGGCTCTGACGTTTTCCATTTGGCAGTCTGCACTGAAATGGATGACTGTCTCGTAACGAGGGCCAGCTTCGGGCTGTGGTCCCCGATCTCCGCCACTGATGGGAAATACCTGCTTCTCCGATTCCGGAAAGGATAATGTCGGGGCCTCATTCCCGTTTTGTCCAGCCTTCAGGGCAATCAAATATTCTGTAGTTTTTTCTATCAGGCGCCGCGGATCAGACTCTGATCCTTCTTCACTGTCGATAAAAGCGACTTCATTTTTAATAAAATCTACGTACTCCAGTACCAGGTCGGTAAGCGCGGGGTGATCAATTTCTATACCCGGATGCTCTCTCAAGTAATGGAAGAGGTCCTCGGCTGCATGGGCCAGAGAAGCGATATTGTCAAAGAGCATCATGGCGGCTGAGCCCTTGATAGTATGCATGATACGAAATATTTCATTGATCGAGGTATCCAAGCTACTGGTCTTTTCACTGCTGATTACTGACTGTTCCAGCTGTTCCAGCTGGTTCAGGGTTTCAAAAATGAACATATCCAACATTGGTTCCCGTTTTGAATCGCTCAACTTATGGTCACCTCCGAAAGCTACCGATCATAAAACAAAATTACTTTCGGCAACATTTCACCTAAAGAGGCGGGGAACGAGATCCGTGGGGAATGGACCTGCGTCCCCGCAAATTTATGGGAAGGGGGCAAATCTAGCTGATCTTACGCAGGGTCTCAACTACATATGCTTCCTGGAATGGTTTGACGATAAAGGCCCGGGCCCCGGCCATTATTGCCTCCCGTACGCAGCTGTCCTGGCCCATGGCTGAGACGATCACTACGTTCGAATTGGGGTTGGAGGAACGAATGGCTCTGGTCGCGCTTATACCGTCCATTTCAGGCATGGTAAGATCCATAGTCACTATGTCCGGCTGCAGTTTTTCATACATCGATACTGCTTCCCTTCCATTACTGGCTTCCCCGACTACCTCATATCCGTTCTTCTCCAGAATCAGACGGATAGTCTTCCGCATGAACATCGCATCATCAACAACGAGGATTGTCTTCATAGGTAACCCTCCTTTTGGTTAATGACTGATCCAGATGCCGGGTAGGTTGAGCATTTCTATGCAAATAATAATGCAATCTTCATGCCAGCAATTGGCAGAGCAGGTTGGTGTCGCTCTGAAACCTTATATTGATGCCAAGAAGGTAATTTAGAAATTATCCTCAGTCTAATATATGGATAAAAAAGGAAAAGTGCTACCGGGGGGCAAAAATGTTACGGGTAGATAGGAACGGAGAATTTATGGCAGGTTACTAAATAGTTTACATAAAAAGAAACTACACCAAAATTGATAGACACTTACGCTTTTGTCATACGCTTTTGTCGGGATCATCTTTACTTAGACGGTATGAAAGAGAACGGAGAGACAAACCCAGGTATTTCGCAGTACGGGTCTTATTGCCATTGTGCATCTCGAGGGCTTGCCGCAGGATGAAGTCGGTAAACTCCTCAAGAGGGAGACAGTCGGGGGGGAGCTGGAAGTTGCGCCAATCCGTATGGGCCACTGGCTCATTGTGGGAAAGCGATGGATTATTGTTGTTCCAGATCATCTTAAGATGCGTCGGGCGAAGTTCCTGATCGTCATTCATCAATACCACCCACTCGATGGTGTTTTTCAATTCGCGGATATTGCCCGCCCAAACATGGTTGACCAGCAGGGAGCCGGCTTCTTTGCTGATAGAGGTGAATGCTTTGCCCTTTTCCTGGCTGAATTTTCTCAAAAACATGGCGGCCAGGGGTATTATGTCTTCCGGTCGCCGATTTAAAGACGGCAAATAAAGATGAGCAGTATTGAGCCGGAAATAAAGATCGCGTCTGAACTCGCCCTGGTTGACTTTTTCCTTTATATCTACGTTGGTAGCACAGATTATGCGGACATTGGTTTTCTTCTTTTTGATGCCCCCTACCCGGTAGAATTCTTTCTCCTGGATCACTCGCAGCAGTTTGGCCTGGAGACTGGGAGGAATTTCAGAAATCTCGTCCAGAAATAAGGTACCGCCTTCGGCCAATTCGAATTTGCCCTTCTGGCCGCCGGAAAGACCGCCGGAAAAAGCCCCGCTTTCATAACCGAAGAGTTCGCTTTCAAACAGGGTCGGCGACAGGGCGGCACAGTTTATATCTACAAAGGGCAGACCGATGTTCTGATCGTTGTCACCGTAATGTATGTAACGGGCGATCATCTCCTTGCCGGTTCCGGTTCCTCCTTCGATCAGCACGGGGATGGTCCGGTCTTCGTAAAGGATACGGGCCTGTTCATATATGGAACGCATGGCCGGGGAGGAGATAACGATGTCACCGATGCCGACTATTTTGTAGTAAGCTTGTTTGATGCGGGTCAGTTCTTCGCGGATGTCAAGGGTCTCAGCTTCAAGGACCTCATTGAACTCATGGGTCAGGCGCTGGTTCTCGATCTTCAAAGACTGGTGTTCTGCCACACTGTCGATCAAAGCCAATAATTCCTTGACATTGACCGGTTTAAGGATATAATCGTAGGCTCCGGCACGCAGAGCCTCAACCGCGCTCTCCACATCAGAAAATGCTGTAAATAATACGATGTCCGCGTTCTGACTGGCTAAAGAAGAGCTGCGTAGACTGCGGAGCAATTGCAGCCCGTCCATATTAGGCATCCTTATATCTGACAGGACCAGGTGGAATTCCTGGCCGGTGAATGCTGCCAGGGCTTCCTTGCCGTCACTGGTCTCAACTACTTGGTGTCCCCATTTTTCAAGGAATTTTGCCACATAGTGCCGGCTGTCTTGTTCATCATCTACTAAAAGAATATTCATCATAACACCTGCCAAATATAAGTCGAGGCAGCAGCCCCTAAACTATCGATATGCAATTATCCTGCCAATTCGATCAGCGACGGCCATCGTTATTCGACTTGGTTCCAATACCGTACTAAGTGCCCATCACTGGCAGTATAAGGCGTAAGGTGGCTCCACCCTGTTCATTGTTCGATATCTCCATACTTCCATCCATTCGGCTGATGATCGAGTGAACGATAGAAAGGCCCAGCCCCATATTGCCTTCCTGTTTGGTGGTGAAGAAAGGGTCCAGGATCTGTTGCTGGATATCCTCATTGATGCCGGTCGCATTATCGGCGATATCCATGATCACCTGGCCATCGAGGGCCGCGGTCGTGCACAGGATATACTTTTCCCGTCCGCTTATCTGGTCAAGTGCTTGCCTGGCATTATCCAACAGATTGATCAATACTTCTTCAATGCGGTTGGCATTTCCTTTTACAGCCGGAAGATCAGGCTGGGTATCCAGCTGGACGCAGATGCCGTGGCTGGATAATTGACGGCCCATCAAGTTAAGAGTGTTTTCCAGAACGGAATTAAGGTAACAAGGTTCGACTGCCTCTCCCTTGCCAGTAGTAGCAAAGGAGCGCATATGCTGTATTATGTCGGCGATCTTGCCGGCTTGTTGAGCTATCCCTCGATAATTTTCCAGAATCTCTTCTTCATCCAGTCGGCCGCCGTTTTCCAGCCATAACACCGCACCTTCGGCAATAACCTTGATAGCGTTCAGGGGTTGGGCGATCTCGTGGACCACGCCGGCCGACATGGCGGACAATGCGGCCAGGCGGTTGAGCCGGGCATTTCTTTCCTCGATTTTTTGTCGTTCCTGTTCCAGGCGTACCTGTTCACTTATATCCCGGGTCAGGACGATATATTGCCGCAGGTGGCCGTTCTCATCTACGATCGGGCTGATAGTGGCATTGAAGGAAGCTGCTGTAGCATCAGCCTTAGTTTGCGCGATTGTTCCCTGCCAGTAACCCTTTTCATCGACTGTGGCAAGGACATCATCAACCATCGATTCGAGGATGAACTCGGAAAAGAGCACCCCATAATGCTGGTTGAGGAGATTCTCGACTGGGATCCCGGTTATCTGTGTTGAAGCCTGATTGGCCAGTACTATCTTGCCATTCAGGTTGATTACGACCAGGCCTTCGGTGATACTGTCGAAAATCAAGGTGGAAAGACGTTCATGCTCCCGGGCCTTGACCTCGGCCATGGCCCGGAGCACTGCCGGACCCAGCCGATCCAGCCGGTTCTTCAGGACATAGTCGGTCGCCCCGCGTTTGAGTGTTTCGATGGCGGTCTCTTCACCCATTACCCCGGAAACAAAGATAAATGGAATGCCCGGGAAGCGGGCTCGAGTCCTTTGCAGGGCAGTCAAACCGTCGAAGTCCGGCAGCCAGTAATCAGATATCACCAGTTCAGGCCGCTTATTCAACTGTTCGCAGAATTCATTCTCGCTTTGTGCCCGGGACACGTTGAATGGGACTTCGGTTTTTTTAAGTTCGCGCAGAATCAATTTGGCGTCATCGTCATTATCTTCCAGAATCAAGATATGCACATTACTGTTCATTGAAATTGCCCCCTGGTCAACTTGTTTTACTTGCCCGGCAGGGAAAAATAGAAAGTGGTTCCCACACCCGGTTGGCTCTCCACCCATACCTTTCCGCCATGGCGGTCGATGATTCGTTTGACGATGGCCAGTCCCACCCCGCTTCCGGAAAAATCGGATTCCCGATGCAGGCGTTTGAATACGCCGAACAAACGGTGGGCATATTTCATATCGAAGCCGACTCCGTTGTCCTTAACATAATATTGGATTTCTTTATCATCATTATTGAGATAACCGACCTGGATGCACGCCTGGGGGTTTTGGCTGGTAAATTTGAGCGAGTTTGAAATCAGGTTGCACCAGACCTGTTTGAGCATGGAAGAATTCCCGCAGACAGATGGCAGGGTCTCGATCTGGATCTCGATCTTGCGTCCGCTTTCAGCAACCAAGAGCTCGCCAACCGTCTGTTCCACCAGTTGATTCATGTCAACCAAGGTCTTATCGCCAGGGCTGCGCATAGCCAGGGAAAAGTTCAGCAGGTCCTGGATTAGCTGCTCCATCTTATTAACATTGCGTTTGATGATAGCCAGCAGGCGCACGCCCTCTTCATCGAGCTGTGCCCCATATTCCTCATTGAGGATCCTGGCGAATTCGCTGATGGCCCGAAGCGGTGCCCGCAGGTCATGACTGACGGTATAAGAATACGCTTCGATCTCTTTGTTGATGGCCCTCAGCTGGGCCGTACGTTCCTCGACGCGATGTTCCAATTCATTGTTGAGCTGCTGGATGGTAGCGACTGAGTTCTTCATTTCCGTGATATCCTGGAACATGGTTACGAAACAGGAATCAGGCAGGCTATAGGCTGATATGTTTAGCCAGATATCGTATTCTTTGATATAGTGCTCGAAGTGAACAGTGTGTGACATTTTCTCAATGCCTTCATAGAGGTCTAGCCAGGCTTTCAGGTTATCCTGGTATCCGGGTATCAACTCACTCAAAGGCCGGTTGATGATATGAGCACGAGGGAAGCCGACCAAACGCTCGAAAGCCTCGTTGATGTCCAGGCAAAGCATGTCGGTGATAGCTCCTGCTCTGTCTCGTATAGCCTTATGGTAAATCACCGCGGTGGGCATATTCTGAAAGAGCAGGCGATAGCGCTGCTCACTGGCCCTCAGTGAAGCTTCGGTCTTAAGGCGATCACTTATATCATGGCCGATGCCGCCCAGCAGGGGGGTATTTCCCTGGCGTGGGATCCTGAACTTGATCGTATCATAAATGTGGGTTTCCCCGGTATTGTTGCTGATCAGTTCGGTTCCCTGCCAGTAACCGTTTTCCAGAGCCTGCCGGTCATGCTCGATCAAGCTGGCCGCGGTCTCTGAATCAAATACGTCCATAGCACCAGTACCGGTAGAATCATATCCGATCAGTTCCCGATGGTAGCGATTATTGAATATGATCTCGCTATTTTCGTTTTTAATAAAAACCACTACCGGTACATTTTCCATGAATAGCGAAAACAGCTCCTGGCTCTCCCGCAAGGCCTGTTCAGCTTCTTTGCGTCGGGTTATATCGGTGAAGGTACAGATGACCTGATATGGGTCCATCTCTCCATCGTGGAACACAGGGACGGCATTACAGAGCACCCAACGATACCTCTGATCGTATTTGTTGAAGACTCCAACTACCACATTGCGTACTTCTTTTTTGCCGCTCATAGCCAGCCGGTGGGGAAGCTTATCCAAGGGGAAGGGCGCGCCGTCTTCAGACATGACAGGTGGATCACCAGAGGGGACGATATTTAATTCCTCTATATTCAACCCCAGGATATTCTGCGCGGCGAGGTTGGCGTCGATTATATGAAAATCAGAGTCCATATTAACTATGCCCAGGGATACACTGTTCATGAGATTTCGATGTTGATCTCTGAGCAGGCGCATCTCTAGATCGCTGGGATTTGCCATACTCGAATCCTGTTGAGGGGTTGAGGCGACAGGTTGGGTTGAGTCCTGATTCAATCCGCTATCCCCCTTCGAGGTAATAATCTCGGATAGGATCCCGTAGCTTACTGAAAAATGTAACGGAAATTTACATGATATAGATATGTATAATAAATATATCGAAATTGGGCGCAATTTACCAGTATTATTTCAGCAAGATGACTGCGGGTCGAACGCTCTTAGCATTTTTATGAGCAATTGACTGAGCTGCCCAGCCGCTTCTTCAAAAGTAAGTTGGTTTTCCAAGATGAAGGTGGGGTTTAAAACTGCTTGGATCGAAGAGGTAATAATAGCGGTCAGGATCGATAGATCGGTACTGCTTGAGAATCCCAGATAAGGATCCTGCGAAGAAAGCATGCCAATGACCTGTTTGATACGCTGGACCCGGAACTGGTCTATCTTCTGCCACAAATGGGGATAGTATCTTTCCAGATCATACATGCTGGCAGGGTTGATAATGAAACGTCCTTTTTCCGCCAGGAGTTCCAGTGCCATCTTGAGTAGAAGAGCGGGGTCTTTTTCATTTTGCAGCAGTTTTTCTGTATCGGATAAGATCTCCGTGGTAAAAGAATCCAGCGTGCCCTCGATGATCTCTTCCTTGCTGCGGTAATAGCGATAAAGGGTGCGCTTACTGATACCTGCTTCCCGGGCCAGTTCGTCTACGGTAAGGCGGTAAAAGCCACGCCTCGCTGCCAGCCGCCGACAGGCTTGATTGATCCTTTCCGGGATATTGGATGATTTCATAGTACTTGCCCCCCTTAAGCGATCTGTTTGCGGAATTTGAGCACGGAAACCGTCAATACCACTAAAGTGAACACCAGCAGCGCAGTGACCTGTCCGATCAGATAGGGGAAGCCGATGCCCTTGAGGATGATGCCCCGTATGATATCCAGGTAATAGGTCAGGGGGATGACGAAGGTAATATAGTATATGATCTTGGGCATGGCCGCACGGGGAAATAGGAAGCCGGACAACATGATGCTGGGAAGCATTACAAAGAACGACATTTGAAAGGCCTGCATCTGGTTATCTGCTATATTGGAGATCATCAAACCCAGCCCCAGCGAAGCAGTGATGAAAAACAGGGTCAAAAAATAAAGCTCGATTATACTGCCCCGGATGGGAACGTGGAAAAACAGAGCCCCCACCACGAGGGCTACGGTGATTTGCAGATAACCCAGAACGATATAGGGAACTATCTTCCCGATCATGAGTTCGTAGGGTCTGAGCGGTGTTACCAGCAACTGTTCCAGGGTGCCCTGTTCCCGCTCCCGCACTATGGCTACGGAGGTGATGATGACCATGGTCATGGTAACGATGATACCCAGTAAGGCAGGAACCATAAAATAGGCGGTTATCCCATCCGGATTGTACCAGGGCCGGACCCGGACATCATAGGGTGCATGATCAATCCTGACCTTCTCGAACAAGACTTGCTGAGATTTGATCAGTCCAATAGCATTGGCCGTGGCCACTGCTTGATTGGCCACCATGTTGTCACTGGCATCGACCAGCACCTGCACCTGGGCTGACTCACCCCGCTTGACCTGTCTGGTGAAATCGGGAGGTATTATGATCCCGACTTTGGCGGTCCCGCGGTCTATGCTTTCAGTGACCTGGTCATAACTGCCGGCGTCCGAGACTATATCGAAGTAGCCAGATGCAGAAAAGGCGCCTAGTATGTCCCGGCTCTCGTAGGAGAGTGATTGGTCAAAGACTACTGTTGGTATATGCCGGACTTCGGTTTGGATGGCATAACCGAAGAGCAACAGTTGGACCAGCGGGATCATAAAGATCAGAACCAGTGTGGTACGGTCGCGCCGCATCTGGATATATTCTTTTCTCATAATGGCCATGATACGATACATGCTGTCACCTGCTTTCTCTGGTTCTGGCCAGGGCGATAAAAACATCCTCCAGGCTTGGAATGATGTGCCGGGCGGGTACTCCGGCATATTGTTCCAGCGCCGGCTGGTCACTGACATCATGGACCAGCACGTGCAGCATAAGCCCGTGCAGACTGCATTCCTTAACATAGGGCAGGGCTTTAAGCTTATCTACCTGGGATACCGGTTCCGGCAGTTCCAGCTCCAGCATATAGCCCTCCAAAACATGGTTGCGAAGATATTCCGGGCTGTCGAGAGCCAATAAGCGCCCTTGGTTAAAGAAGGCGATACGGTCACAGCGCCCGGCTTCATCCATAAAGTGAGTGGATACGATTACGGTCACCCCTTGAGAAGCCATCTGCCGTATGATATCGAAAAATGCCCGGCGGCTGCTGGGACTTACTCCGCTGGTTGGTTCATCCAGAAAGAGCAGGGCTGGTCGTGATACCAGTGCACAGCTTAGAGCCAGACGCTGGCGAAAACCCCGGGATAGGGTGGATACCCTGGCATGCTGGTGATGCGTCAGTTCAGCAAGTTCCAGCATCTCATCCAAACGCTTGCGCAGATATTTTCCAGTCAGGCCATACAGCCCGGCATAAAAACTGAGGTTCTCCAGTACGGTAAGTTCTGAATAGAGGCTGAATTTCTGCGACATATAACCGATATGGGACTTTATATCATCACTCTGCTTGTGCAGGTCATAGCCTAGTACACTGGCCTCTCCGGAGCTGGGTATCAATATGCCGGTAAGCATTCGCATGGCAGTGGTTTTACCAGCTCCGTTGGGCCCTAAAAAAGCGCATAATTCACCTTCGCCAATATCCATGGTCACCCGGTCTACTGCTGTAAAATCGCCAAACCGCCGGGTCAATTCTCTTGTACTTATTGCTACGGTCATCGCAATCACCTCGCTAGGGGGACGATTTTAACACAGATACACACTGATGCCTTCGGCTACGGATGCACACAGATTTTTCTTGATAAGTGATTCAAAGTTGCCTCACTCAAAAATAGGTACCGGTCTTATCAAATATCTGATTTTATGATTCAACCCTAAACAAGCAGGGCAAATAATGAAATCCTTATTTATTTCGTTATCCAATATTTGCTGACTTACAGTGTATTAATCTGTGTCCATCTGTGGTTAATCGGTTCTCTCCGCTGCCCTACCGGCCATCTGATTCGGCCAGGAAGATGAATACATCTTCCATGGAAGGGGTGGCGGGTCTGATCTCGGCCGAGAGGTTTTGCTTCCTCAAATAATCTTCTATGGCCGGGAGTCCGGCATCAGGTTCTTCCACCAGCAGACGGTAATGATCGCCAAAGAAAGTGGAATCCTGTACTGCTGCCAACTGGTGGAACAGAGCCGGATCCTTGACGTTGACCCGGATCTCCAGCAGCCGGCCGCCGAGACGACTCTTTAAAGCGGCCGGGCTGTCGAAAGCCACGATCTCTCCCTGACTGATCAGCGCCACCCGATGGCATAATTCCGCTTCGTCCATGTACGGGGTGGACATAAGGATAGTCATCCCGCTTCCATTCAGGTTATAGAGTATCTGCCAGAATTCCTTGCGCGACTCAGGGTCGACCCCGTAAGTTGGTTCGTCGAGCAGGAGAATGGCTGGTCGGGTGATCAGCGCAATAGAAAGGGCGAGTTTCTGTTTCATGCCTCCGGACAATTGTTTGGCCAGACGGGAAGTAAAAGGGGCCAAGCGGGTCATATCAAGGATCTCGTCGGCCCTTTTTCGTACGGTAATCCGGTCCAGGTGATACATGGCAGCGAAGATATTTATATTTTCCTTTACGCTTAGATCGGGATAAAGACTGAAATTCTGTGGCATATAGCCCAGTTTTTCATGCACTGCAGCTGTCCCTTGTATACCGTCCAGCCATACCTGGCCGCCATCTGGTTTTATCAAGCCACAGAGCATGCGTAACAAGGTGGTTTTGCCGGCTCCGTCGGGTCCGACCAGACCGCATATCTGCCCGGCATCCACCTCCAGACTTGCCTCCCTGACAGCGGTCAGCTCTCCAAAACGTTTGGTTAAACCCTCGCATCGAATCATAAGAAAGCTCCGTCCTAATTCTCCGAAAAGACTACGTCGGCCGGCATACCGGGTTTGAGTTCGCCGCCTTTATAGTTGAGTTTGATCTTAACAGCAAAGACCACATTGGCACGTTCTTTTTGGGTCTGGATCATCTTAGGGGTGTATTCACCCTTGCTGGCAATATTGATGATTTCACCCTGGTATGCGCGATCACTGCCGCTGACGGTAATGGAGACCTTCTCACCAAGTTTGATCCGGGGAAGATCGTCAGTAGGGATGTAAACCTTGATCCACAGATCCGACAGGTCAGCCATGGTGGCCAGAGTTGCGGCAGCGGGTACATACTCGCCAGGTTCAAAGTTCTTGGATATTATGGTTCCTGCATGAGGGGAATAGACCTGCAGGTCGCTCACGGAACTCTCGGCGACCTTCAGAGCTGCCCGGGCGCTTTCCACATTGGCTGCCGCCGCCGCGATGGTCTGGGTGCGGGTGCCCTCTTGCAGGAGGCTAAGCGCATTACTGGCGACATCCAGCTGACGGGCCGCATTATCCCGGGCTAATTGGGCATTCTCTAGTTCATCGGCGGAGATAGCATTATTGTCTTTTAACTGCTTGGTCCGGGTCAGATTTGTTTCGGCCTTATTTAAGGCATCCCGGGCGGATTCAACGCTGATCTTAGCTTCGTTTACCTCCTGGCTGCGGGGACCGGATTGCAGATCCTTCAGTTGGGCTTCATAATATTGCAGGGTCATGGCGGCCTTTTCCCGTTGGGCCAGCAGGTCTTCCCGTGAAAGTTCGGCTACCAGCTGACCGGCTTTTATATATTGTCCTTCTTCAACGGGCAGGCGATATATAATACCGCTGTTGCGGGCATTCAATTCAATGGCAGTAGCTTCGATCGTGCCGCTGGCCTTAAGAGAGGTGCTTTTAGTACCGTAGTAATAGCGATAACCATAAAATGAGCCCAGGATCAGGACCAGAATGATGACTATAAGGCGGGCAGCTCTTTTCATTTAAAATCCCCCCATAATTATCTGCGTGTAAACTAATTAAACCAAAACAGTATACCTAGTATGGTTTTATTCTAGCACCGGCTTCAGCATTTGCCAACAACAAATATAGGAGAAATGAAAAAAGGCGCCGCCTTCACGGCAGCGCCTCTTTTGAAATGCCTATTTATGGGTTGCGTGATAATGGGTATGCAGCAATTCGTGCGATTTGTGGCCCAGCGGTGCTTCCAGGAAGTCTTCGTAAATCTTCTTGACTTCTGGATTTTCATGGGATTTGCGCAGGGGCAAACCAGCATCCTCAGCGTAGATGGCTTCGATCCTCTCCATTCTCTTGGCGGTAGTGGAGGGGATGGGCTGGCCGCCGCCGCCGATACAGCCGCCGGGGCAACACATGACTTCGATGAAATGATAGGGTGAAGTACCGGCTTTTATTTCATCCATGATCTTGCGGGCTGCACCCAGGGTGTTGGCAACTGCAACCTTGACTACAGTGCCATCCAGGTCTACTTCGGCTTCCTTGATACTGTCGAAGCCGCGCAGCATGGTGAAGTTTACATCTTCCAGGGTCTTCTTGGTGACTACCTCGTAAACGGTGCGGAGAGCAGCTTCCATAACACCGCCGGAAGCTCCGAAGATAACGGCTGCTCCAGTGTAGGCTCCCAGCAGGGAATCGAATACAGACGGTGCCAGCTTGTCCCAGATCGGTCCACCGGCCCGCATCAGCTTGCCAACTTCACGAGTGGTGAGCACCAGGTCTACGTCGCGGTATCCACTGGCATTCATCTCCGGACGGGCTGCTTCAAATTTCTTGGCGGTACAGGGCATGATGGATACAGAGTAGATCTTGGAGGGATCTACTCCCATCTTTTCGGCCCAATAGGTTTTGACCAGGGGTCCAAACATCTGCTGCGGTGATTTGCAGGTGGACAGATGGTCTAATTGATCCGGATAGAAGGTTTCAGCAAAGTTGATCCAGCCTGGGCTGCAGGAGGTAATCATCGGCAGGGTGCCGCCGGTAGTCAGACGCTGCAGGAGCTCATTGCCTTCCTCCAGGATGGTGAGGTCGGCGGTAAAGTTGGTATGGAATACATAGTCGAAGCCCAGAGCTCTCAGGCCAGCGACGAATTTGAGCATATCAAGCGAACCGGTTTCCAGACCTAATTCTTCAGCAACCGCTACGCGAATAGCCGGAGCTATCTGGGTGACCACGATCTTGTCGGGATCAGCCACGGCTGCCAGGAATTTGTCCATTTCTTCGTTTTCGGTAATAGCGCCAACGGGGCATACCAGAGCACATTGTCCGCACATTACACACTTGGTTTCGATCAAGGCCTTACCGTCCATAGTCTGAGGAATACCGTTGTTTACCTCCAGGGCGCCAACGGTCTGTACATCGTTGCACATCTCCACACAGCGCAGGCACAGGGTGCATTTGGCCGGATCGCGTACCAGCGATGGGGTTGAACGGTCTTTGGGCAGTTTGAGCGGCTTGGTTTCTACATCACGAATGATGAGAACTTCGGCCAGAGTCTGCAGTTCGCAGTTCTGGTTGCGCGGGCAGTTCAGACAATCCTGAGGATGGACTTGCAGGATCTTCTTCAAATTAGCTTTCTTGGCTGCAATCACGGCCGGAGTGGTGGTCTTGATCACCATTCCGCTGGCTACCGTTTCAGCACAGGCAGTCTTGAGTTCGCCATTGATGTCCACCATACAGATCTTACAGTTGTCTTTGACCTTCAGATCCGGATGGCTGCACAATGACGGGATCGCAAAGCCGACTGTGGCTGCAGCCTGCATTACGGTGGTTCCTTCTGGCACCGAGGCTTTGATGCCATTCACAATTACGTCAACCATATAATACCCCTCTCCCTTTAATTTTTCGACTTCTTTCTTCACTAAGTTTATTTTTTGCATAAACCAGTGTCAAGAAGAAACTAAAGGGTGGGGGAACCCTGATCAGCGTAAAGTTTACCGGTATTCCAGACCGAATAGTTTCACTACGCCCTGTGCCTCATTTATGCTGTAATGGTAATATGTTACTGCTCTCGATTGGAATACCAACGGGCCAAGGTCTGAGTAGTCTGAAAGGTTGAAATCACTGATGCGAACATCGATACTCTTTTCCCCCCTGGCAATGGCTGATGATACATAATCAGCGAATCCGCTGTAGTCATTTTCGTACTGACCATTATAGAAGTGGTAGTTATATTGCATCGAATTGCAGGGCGGGTATTCATTCCGTTCCCACATATGGTCTTTCAGGATCTCGTCATCGCTCAGGTTGAAATAATCATATGCCAAGGCATCCTGGCCATTACTGTAGTATGGATCATCCCAGGTGGGATCCACATGATAATACTTGCCCTCGATCTCTACCAGATTCCAGGCATGATTTTCCCCCCGGGACTGGCCTTTGACCATCATACTAGAGAGTCCTGCCTTGCGGCAGAGTATATTCATGGCTTCCGCATAACCCTGACACACCCCGCGGCCCTGGAGAAGGACCCCATAAGCGGTACGGGACGTCTCCGGTATGGCCCCCCGCTGATAGTTATCATAATCATAGCGGCAGTTGTTGATGATATAGTCATGGAGGAGCTTTTCCTTTTCATAGTCAGTCTGGTTGTTTTCCAACAGGGATTCAATTATTTTGTCCGCTTTCAGATTGAGCTGCACCAGTTGGCTCCAGCTATAGCGGAAAGAGAAGCCAACATTGAGGATCCGGTCGTTGCCTTCATAACGCCATTCATTGATCAGGTTGACCAGGCCGGTACTGTTTTCAATTTCGGCTTCCGCCTGGTTCATAGCTCCCTTGAAATCTGCAAAAGGGTCTCCCGGATAATTTGAAAAACTCAGAGTTATTTGTGGCTGCAGATTCAATATTGCCCGTTCCAAAGCATCCTGCAGTTCATAGCTGCTGGAAACCGAGTACTGGTTATTGGTATCGGGACTGGCCTTATCGGCAAAACTGACCTGACTGATCAAACCGGCCCCCTGCCCGATCAACCCGCTCTCTTGGGCTGCAGCTGGTGAAACTGCCCTATCTTGGTAAACCAACTTTTCTATCAGGGTGGTGCTTCGATTTTTCAAGGGCATCTTTAAAGCCAGATATGATAGATTGACCATATCCTCACGGATAAAAGGGCGGTTGGCTAATGCAGCTACCCGTTGTGAGGTGAGCATTCCCAATTCGCGCGCTTTATCCAGTGAACTGTTATAGTCAAAATCACCGCTTTGATCGCTGTAACCAAGCGCCCGGAGCACGAAAGCAGTATAGGCCAGGGCGGATAATGGATCATCCGGGGAGAAGGTAGCCGGCCCGCTTCCCTGAGTAAGGGAAGCGGTGTACATATAGCCGACATAGGGGCTGGCCCAGGCGGGAACGTCCCGGAAAGGATGCTGGTAATTCTGGCCTATTGCCTGGTTTTCCCCGCCCAGCAGGCGTACTAGCATTACGGCCCCTTCGGCCCGGGTCGGTTTTCGTTCCAGATTAAAGCCGTTCGAGCTGCCCTTTAACAGACCCAGGCTGTTGAGGATCTGGGCTTCGTCCTGATGGCTGGGAACGGCTTGAGTCAATGGCGGCAGGCTAAAATAACACAGAGCCAGTAATAATATTGATATGATCAGTGATCGTAGAGTCTTCACAATCAAACCTTCTTGGTTGTTTATTTGTTAATTGTTTTCTGCAAGCAGGCTGGTTCTTGTATAATTATATATGAAAAGATCAGTGCTTGACAGAAGTGGGGTTTTAACAAGGTGCAAATACATATACTGGCCAGTGGCAGCACAGGAAATGCGATCTATCTCAGTTTAGGACAAACCAGGATACTGGTGGATGCCGGCATCAGCGCCCGCCGCATCGAACAGGGGCTGGCCAGTATCGGTGTCAAGGCCGGCGATCTGGATGCCGTCTTGATAACGCATGAACATAGCGACCATATCAAAGGGCTGGAGGTATTGACCCGTAAACATGAGCTGCCCGTTTACACCCGGGAGCGGACCTGGGAGGCTATACCCGGTAAAGACAAACTGGCCGGGCGCTGCTGGCAGGCCATAGACCAGGATTTCTCAATAGGTGCGGTGGATATCAAAGCTTTTGGTATTTCCCATGATGCTGCCGATCCGGTAGGCTTCTGTTTTTACTACCAACAGTATAAATGGGTGATAGTGACCGATCTGGGAACGGTTACGCCGGGAGTGGAGAAAGCTCTCAGCGGAGCGGACCTGGCAGTAGTGGAATCGAATCATGACCCGGATCTGTTAAAAAACGGGCCTTATCCAGCCTTTCTGAAACAACGCATCATGAGCAAACAGGGCCATCTGTCCAATTTCGACACGGCAGCCCTGCTCAGCCGGATCGCCCCTCTGAAAAGAATGCAGGTTTTCCTCGCTCACCTGAGCCAGCAAAACAACCGGCCGCAGCTGGCCGAAGAGACAGTAGCGGAGATCCTGGCCCGGCACGGGTGCCGGGCCGGCGAAGATATAGTCCTGCACCGGACCTACCCGGATGCGGCGGCAGGAATCTCTTTTTAACCAACCAAACAGAAGGTGAGGATGATCAATGAGACCCAGACAGATAGTATTGATTGGTCTGGTGATAACCGCCCTGTGCACCGCCTTGCTGGTAACCGACTACGTACCCGCGCTGGTAGTGGGTCTTTTTGCTTTGGCATTGGGAATGGTTCTTTCTTATTATATAGCGCTGAGCCAGCAGAGGGGGAATATGATCGGCGAGATAGAAACCCGTGACCGGATCCTGGAAAAGATCCAGTCACAGAGTGATACTCGGGGCGCACTGCGTCAGTTGTGTACCTGGTCCAACTGGCTGGTGAATGGGGAGGATTCGCTGCTGTGGCTGGAAGGCCAAGGAATCATAGCTCAAACCAGGCCTGGAGGAAACGATCAGTGGATCACCCTGGCCGAAAAAATCGAATATAGCTCCCAAGTCTTCATGCTAGGCAGTCAAATTCTTCATAATTTGCCGGGGCTTCCCCAGCCGCTCTGGCACGATTTGATGGTGGTAAACGATACCCTGACCGACGGCCGCCGGCTGGCAATGTTCCTGATCGACCCGGGTCAGAAATCGGTCCAGGAAGCTCTACTCTTCCGGCTTTTACACGATACCAGATACCTACTGGAGAGAGAGTTGGGGTCACAAGGGTCCAATGAGGAGTACAAGAAACTGGCTAACATAGCGGTACATGCAACCGAACTAGGCGAGTCTTTCGGTGGTCACGGTAAGAGGGTCCAGGAGTTGGCCATGATTCTGGGGCATCGCCTGCATCTAGAGGATGAAGAGATGAAAGTGCTGGAATATGCTGCACTTCTCCATGATATCGGCAAGGCATTAAACCCGGGCGAATCTGAGCAGGAGAAGCAAGCACCGGAAGGCAAAGCGCTGGAAGCTGAAAACGGACCAGCTGCCCGGGACCATGCCAGCCTGGGTGCCGGCCTGATCCCTGATTCTGATCTATGGCATGAGGTTCGCGAAGCAGTCTTATCTCATCATGAGCGCTACGACGGCAGTGGTTTTCCGCAGGGCCTCGAGAAGTATGATATCCCGCTTGCTGCCCGTATCATTGCGGTGGCCGATGTTTTCGATGCTTTGACCGTTTTGGCTCCGGAGGAGGAGCGCCTGAGTGATCATGCTGCAGTAGCGGCTATAAAACGGGCCACCGGCATCTGGTTCGACCCTCTGGTAGTAGTGGCTCTGGAGGAGATCGACTTAGACCGGCGGGCAACAGTATAAATCAAGGTCCAACCGGGTATTTTTGCTTTCTGTAAAGTAAATCAGATACTTTGCCGATATATCTTATATCCGGGTTTTAGGGGGAATATAGATGGACCATGGTAAGTCTGGCTTTACATATAGATTACTAATAGTTTTAGTATCCCTTCTTGTCCTTTTGCCGGCTTCAAATTGCTGGGGGCTGTCCTATCCATCTATAAGCGTTATCAGGGACAGCAGTGATGATAAAGATATCAGTACTATTTCCATCGCCGGCGGAGAGACGATAATAATAGGAGGTTCGGGTTTTGTTTCTAATGCCAAGGTCTATTTTGCTCCGGTCCTGAAAAGATACAGTACATCTTCCACCGCGCAAAGCGTTTCCAATGTGGTCTATACCCCGTCAGTAGGCGCCTCGGCAAAAACATGGACCATTGAATCGGGAACGCCGGCTAGTTCGGTAACGGTAGTTGACAATACGCGGATAAGGGTCAAGACACCTGGCGGTAAGCTGTTCAGTGAAGGGGTCATGGTGGTAAATCCCGACTTTGCCGCCAGTGATATATACCAGGATCTAGCCTATGATTTTGCCCAACCTGATGCTCCTCTTGATGTTACGGCCAAAAGGTTACATGACAGCTCCGGCGAGAGCGATCTCGCTATCAAGCTATCCTGGGACAGCGTTCCGGACGCTACCGGATACGAGATATACCGCGTCAGCAACGGTAACTCTTATTTCCTGGCATCAACCAGTCTGAATACGTACATGTACACCGACATCCTGCCCAATACGGAATACCGGTTCAAGGTAAAGGCGGTAAAAGGCTGCGGGGTATCAGAGGTTTCTGATACCAGCAGCCTGATAACCACCAGTTACAATATAGGGACCTATGAGAGCAGGTATATGCCTGATGTGGAAGCCATTACGGTCAGGACCGGAGACCGTGCCAGCATGGATCTTAATAATATCACTTATTATCCTCAGTATTTGCGGGTCGATCTTACCAAAGGGACCTTGAAGGGTTGCCGTGAAGTAGTCATCGATATTCCCGTTAGTATCATATCCAGCACTAACCAGCATCAGATCAAGATCGACGGTAACGGTTTTCAGATCAAGTTCAATCCGGCAGTGTTCAATTCGGCCCAGGTCAGGAAATACGCCCCGTATAAAGCTGGAGTAAGGTTCCGCATAGCAGAGGTCAAGAGCAGCTCCTATGGATTGAATTCTGAAAAGGGATTATCGCCGGTTTATCAACTGGAAGCCAGCCTGATGTATAACAACAAAACTATTCCAATCAAGAAAATGGATGGCTTCATTGACTTCAGCATCAAGTATAATACCGTAAAAACGGGGTTGAAATCTCCAGGGGCCCCCGGCCTTTACCGCTATGATCCACTTGGGGAAGAGTGGATAAGGGTTGGGAGTTATGTTATGAATATGGGAAACGAGTGGAGTGGTATGGTCGATACCACCGGGTATTATAAGGTCATAAGCAAATAAACTCCCGGGAGGAGTCCTGAAATTGCGCAAGATAGTTGCACTGGCATTATTGATAAACCTGGTGTTGGTGAGTACGGCTCTGGCAGCACCGACTTCCAATTCAGCCAAACGGACGGTTATTGGCGAACTTGTTCGTGCCGTTCCGGAACAGGTCATCAAAACAGATCCGGCCAAGACTAATACTTCTGGCACTACTGGTGCAACCGGTACATCGACTGCGAACTCCACCACCAAGCCTGCCGGCACTGCCAGTACGACAACCGCAAATTCCGGTCAGACTGCGACTACCACTATACCGGCCAATTTGGTCATTAATAGTGATGGCCAATTATTTAAGTTCGATATATCTCCTCTGGCCGAGTTATTGATAGACGGGGTACCGGTCAAAGTAAACGACCTTAAAGCGGGGCTTGAGGTAAAGGTGCAAATAGAGGGGCAGCAGGTCATCTCATTGGAATCGTACTCCAATGAAAAACCGGGTTACATCAATCAGTCTTCCAGAACCCAAATAGGTACCGTAATAGGTTTTGATGCCAGTCTGGGTGAGGTCGATATCAGGTTTGCTGATGACCAGATCTCCATTCCCGTGACCCCTGATATACTTGTCACCGAAAAAGGTCAAAACATTTCCCGGTCACAATTGTCGGCCGGCGACAAAGTAAAGCTTATATATGATGAATATGGAGATTTGTCACGTATAGAAGTGGAAGGGCGTTCGGTACTGATAAAGGATTTGATCAGAGGACGGCTGCGGAGCAGCGACATTCTGTCAGGCAAGGTGAATCTCCAAAGTGTCAAGACATTTCGCAATGGTCAATGGGTAGAATATACCGGCATGTTACAGCTGCCCTTCGATAATAAGGTTCCGATCTACATGGGTTCCAAGTTGATACCAGCCCAAAATCTGAAATACTATTCCGGCAAGGATGTCTATGCAGTATTGAGTACGGCCCTGGGCAGGGACTACATAAAGAAAATGGTGATCAAGCCCGGTAATGAAAGAGTCTATACCTCCACCATATACGAATTCAGCTGGGATCAGGACAGTTTCGACATGTTCAGTTCGTCGAACATATCTTTCAACGAAGGAACGATAATAATCCAAAACGGCCGTTTGATAGATATTGAAGCGCTGGATAACAGATGCCAGGCTATGGTGATCGCAGGCGGAACTTCGGAAAGATTGACTGCCAGCGTGATATCGGTACTGGGACAGGGGCTCAACTCTTCACCTCTGGGTGATTTCCATCTGTATTGCGGGCATCTATACGAGTTGCAGAACAATGATCTAAAACTCAGCAGTGTAAATAATCTCGACAGCAACCGATGGGGTTCGGGAGGGGAATATGAATTTTCTTACGGGGATGATACCACCATATACGATATCAATGGCCAGAAGTTCATCACCGCCAGACAGTTCCTCAACGGAGACTACGACGAATATAATGCTTATTTATATGCTGAAGGCGATAATGCAGTTGCTATGGCCATACAGAGGCAAACTATACATTATTATGACGATAACACCAGCTACGGTACTATATCCGCAATGACAAATTCTGATACTTTAGGGTGGACGATGACTCTGACCAATATGTGCGATTGGTCGAGTGAAGACTCGGCCTGGCGTGACCGTGATAGTGACGCAGAGATCAACCTGGCAACAGCGTTGATCATCAAGAGTAACCAAAAGCTTGACGCCAGCAGCCTGACGGAAGGTGACCGGGTATTTATAGTAAGGACCGGATATCGGGCCAAGATCGTCATCGTCAAATAGATTTAATATGATTGGGAGTAGCTTCATGAAGAAATTATTCATTCTTATCATAAGCCTGATTTATATTTTTACCTGTGCCATAGTACCGGTTCAGGCCAGTCCGCCTGATTTCGCCGGAGGGATCAATGATGAGAATACATATGAAGAAGTCGTTTTTCTGTCAGGAGAACCTGTAAAGTTCTCCAGTCAGGGGGGCAAGTTTACTGTTAAGGAAACCGAAAAGGATACTATGAAAACAGTTTCCTATACTATTAAACTCACCTCGGTTACTGCTGGTATAACCGGTACTCTAGACCGTTCTTTTAAGTTGGTGACAACTAGTCAGCCGGATACGGTACGGGGTCAGACCATCGCTACCTCCGAAATCAAGAGTTTTAAGGAGTCTATCACTATCGGGAGCGATACCTTTACTCTAAAAAAGAACTCCGGCTATCAGTTTTCCAAGTCGGATATTATCGACAACCGTCCGGCCTCGGATTTTTATTCCGGTACGCTGACAGCCCGCAAGTACTATGAGATCAACGATGGTGAAGGTACTGCAATAGTTGATATTAATGGCGGGATAGTAGGCTATGACAACTTCTGGGGCAATACGGAGACCCAGATCTTGAATTACTCCATTGCCGTAGACCGTACCGTCGATGATGAGGAGATCAGTTGGACGGGTCTGGTCAAGGCTTTGGTTACAGACAGTATGACCAAACGGCTGGAGTACACACAGACCCAGGCGGATTATTCAAGTTTTAACGGCGGATATATGAGGATCACCGACCATTCCATGGCATCAGCCTATGAGTATGATCTTCCCGTGTTTACTGGTAATATCCCCAGCACCAGCAGCCGCAACAACAGTGAGATCCATCTCAGCCGTGAACTGATGCCCCGGGTCGAGCGCCTGGTGGTGCCCAAATTCAGGGATACGTCAGGTCACTGGGCGCAGGAGGCTATTGAGAAGTTGTACGGACTGGAGGTTTATGAAGGTAATTCAGCCTTTTTCCTGCCTTCTATACCCATGACCCGTCTGGATTTCATACATGGAGTGGTAAAAGCCTGTAACATCAGAGCCGGGCAGGATGCAACCACTCAGAAAAAATCCAGCAAGAAGACTCCGGCCGAGGTATCCCCTTATACCGACCTTCCGGCTACAGACGCCAATTATGCTTATGTTAAGGATGCCGTAGCCAAGGGGATAGCACAAAGCATGAGCCCGACTTATTTCGGAGCCAGTGAAGGGGTGACCAGAGCTCAGGCGGTGGCCATTCTCATCAAGGCGCTGGGCTTTGACAGCAAAGCGCCTTCTCCGCCTTTCCAGACCTCCTTTGCCGACGATGCGGATATCCCGGCCTGGGCTCGGGACAGTGTTTATGTGGCCCGCGAGATAGGGCTGATCAGCGGGGACAGCAACTATTTCCGGCCCAACAAGGTCATGACTCGAGCCGAAGCTTCGGTAATGCTGGAAAACTTCCTGGTGTTTTTACAAAAGGACCTGCAAGAGGACTATCGTGATAAAATAGTACTATACAATTAGTTATTGGATGGGGTTACGGTGAAAAAATATCTTATTTTGGGGTTAGCTGTTTTTTTAGGGGTTGCATTAGCTGCCGCTGTTTTCTATTATAACAACTTCGTTAATCCTGTTGCCTCCAAGTCGGCGGAAATGAAAAGCCGGCAGGCGCATACCTTTCCTTCCAGCCAGACCCTTTACCAAATGGGTCTTTATCTCGATCTTCCCAATCGTATACTCTATGGCAATAATGCTATGCGTTTAGTAAACAACAGTGGTCAGGTGATCGATGAACTATGGTTTACTGCCTATCCCAATGCGTTTACATATGAGGATGAAACCCCGGCCCCGGCCTCGGCTTACTATGACGGGTTCAATCCCGGGGGCATGGAATTTGATTACTTCAAGGTAAACGGAAGGACTTTGGCTTATCAGATCCAAGGTGTCGCAGTAAGGGTACCCCTGCAGGAGAGCATAGAACCCGGGCAGCCGTTCAACCTTGAGGTGAAATACCGGACCCGCATTCCCCGGTTGGCTTATCGTTTTGGCAGTAAGGACGGCGTATTAATGCTTTCCTATGCCTATCCGATGCTAAATGTGTTGGATAAAAACGGCTGGCATAAATCCTATAACTCAAAATATGGTGATCCCTTCTGCCTGGCTGATGCCAATTACCTGGTAAGGCTCAATCTGCCTGACGGATATAACTTTGTCTGCCCGGGTGTAGTTGCCGATGCTCTGGCCGAAGATAACGGGCGGCAATCCTTCCTGATCAAAGCGGAAAACATACGTGACTTTTCCCTGGCGGTAATGTATGATTACAAAGAAATAAGCCAACAGGTAGAGGCCACTAATGTCAAGTGTTACTATCCTGCTGCCGATGCCGGGCCCGGCCACGGTATCCTCCAGCAGAGTTATGAGATGATCAGTTATTATTCCGACATTTTTGGCAGCAAGTATCCGTATCCGGATTTTAAAATAGTATTTGTCCCGATGAAGGGTTTAAATAGCTGTGAACATTCTGGTCTGATCTTTCTCAGCAATGATTTGATCGACTCCTTCCGCCAGCAGGGATATGATTATTTCACCCTGGCCCACGAAATATCTCACCAGTGGTGGTATGCGCTGGTGGGAAATGACCAGGTCAAAGAACCCTGGCTGGACGAAGGTCTGGCCAACTGGTCCGCCTATAAATACCTGGCCGCCACCCGGGGCATGAAAACGCCAGCATCGGGGAAAAAAATCGATCGTATATACCTTGGTCACGAGTTGAAGGATATGAAGTCAGCGGAGGATTATTCCCAGATCGCTTACTCTGGGGGAGAAGACTTCTGGTTTGACCTGGAAAAGAAAGTTGGAGCGCGAAAGCTGGAATATATATTAAAGATATATGCAAACGATTTTAAAGACAACATAGCATCGAGTGAAGATGTACGGACTATAATCGATCAGGAATCCCGCCGGGACATGAAGAAATTCTACCAGCCATGGTTTCAGCAATAATAGTTCAGGGGAAAATGTAGCAAACAGACGACTCTGGGAGGAAAAATGAATCCGATACAAACGATACGGGACAGCATCAAGACGGTAATAACCAGCGCCCTCGAAGAGGCCAGGGAAGCTGGTAAGCTGACCTTCCAATCACTGCCTGAATATGTAATTGAGGTGCCCCGTGAGAAGGGGCACGGGGATTTTGCCTGTAACGTGGCCATGCTGATGGCCCGGGAGGCCAGGATGGCTCCCCGTAAGATAGCCGATATTATCCTGGAAATGATTGATGATCACCCCCTGGAGAACATTGAAAAGATCGAAGTTGCCGGGGCCGGATTCATCAATATTTTTTTGGATCCGTGCTGGTTATACCCGTTGCCTGCCCAGATATATCGGCAGGGTGAACGCTATGGTTATAACGAGAGTCTCGGGTTAAAGGCACAGGTGGAGTTTGTCAGCGCAAATCCCACCGGTAATCTGCATATGGGCAATGCTCGGGGTGGTGCCATCGGTGATACTATGGCCAATATCCTGGCCCGGGCGGGGTATCAGGTGGAACGGGAATTCTATGTCAATGATGCCGGCAACCAGATCGAGATCTTTGCCGATTCCCTGGAGGCCCGTTATCTTCAGCGGATCGGTCAGAATGTGCCCTTCCCGGAAAACGGGTATGCCGGGCAGGATGTGGTAGAGACTGTCAAGAATATAATCAAAACCTACAAAAAGACCCTGGTGGATCTGCCGCCGGAAGAGAGACGGCAGATACTGGTCGATTTTGCTCTAAAGGAAAAACTGGCTTACATCAAAGAAAGCCTTAAGCGCTTTGGGATAACCTATGACGTATGGTTCAATGAGCAGACCCTTCATGATTCCGGCAAGATAGACGAAGTAATCGGCATCCTGAAGCAGAAGGGCTATATATATGAAGAGGCCGGAGCCTGGTGGTTCAAATCTACCATATTCGGAGATGAGAAGGATGAGGTAGTAGTTCGCTCCAACGGTTTGCCCACCTATTTCGGGGCGGATATTGCCTATCATAAGGATAAATTCGAGCGCGGTTTTGACCGCGTCATCAACGTGTGGGGCGCAGATCATCATGGTCATGTATCACGCATCAAGGGTGCCATGCAGGCCCTGGGTTATGACCCTGATTCGCTGGATATCCTGCTCATGCAGCTGGTACGCCTCTATCGCGGTAAAAAGATGGTCCGTATGTCCAAACGCACTGGCACCACGGTGTCACTAGATGAATTGATCGATGAGGTGGGTACCGATGCTGCTCGCTTCTTCTTTGTAATGCGCAGCCCGGATAGCCATCTGGATTTCGACCTGGATCTGGCCAAGGAAGAGAGTCAGGATAACCCGGTCTACTATGTTCAATATGCTTATGCCCGCATCTGCAGTATCTTCAGACAGGCTGAAGCTGCCGGGATCACACTAGGTGATATCGGGTCCACCGATCCGGCTTTGCTTTGCGAAGAGGAAGAACTCCTGTTGCTGCGCAAGATAGCAGATTTCCCGGAGGAAAATATTATTGCTGCCCGAACCATGGCCCCGCATCGCATCGCGCGCTATGTGCTGGATCTGGCCGGGTTGTTCCACAGCTTTTACAACCATCATCGGGTGCTGGGCGTTGACCCCGAACTGCAGGCCGCTCGTCTGCTTTTGATGTATATAACGCGAGTCACCATAAAAAACTCTCTGGATGTATTGGGTGTCAGTGCACCAGAGCGAATGTAGGAGGAGAATGAATGATCCAGAGGAAGAAGAGTGAAGCGGATTGGGCCGTGGAGATCCTTGCTGAGAGGAAGGAAGCGATGAACTACCGCGAACTGTTGGAGGCCATAGTTGAACGCATGGGCAGAAAAGGCGATGCGGCCAGCTTAACTTCGATCTATACCCGCCTAAATCTGGACAACCGTTTAATATATCAAGGCGATGGATTCTGGTTTTACGATATAAACCGGGTAGTGGGGAAAAAGTAAGAATGAAAATAACCTGGCTGGGACACGCCTCCTTTTTGATCGAAAGCGGAGATTTATGCATTGTGACCGACCCCTTCGCTAAACGGGTAGGCTATCCAATTTATGCCGGGAAGGCTGATATAGCGACGGTAAGTCACGATCATTATGACCATAATGCCGTGGAGCTGTTACAGGGACAGCCCCAGGTGGTCAACCAGCCGGGCGAGTTTGTCATCGACGGAGTGCAGATAAACGGGCTGGATACCTGGCATGACAAAAAACAGGGCAAGGAACGCGGCCGTAATATCTTATTCAAGATCGAAACAGAAGGGATATCCATATTGCACCTGGGAGACCTGGGACATGTTCTTTCACCAGAAATGGCTTCCAGGTTGGGGAAAATCGATGTTCTGATGATTCCAGTGGGAGGCAGATATACGGTGGATGCCGGGGAGGCCTTCAGCATTGTCGAATTACTGAAACCCCGGATCATTATCCCCATGCATTTTCAGACTCCGCCGTGTACTATTACTTTGGCCCCGGTAGAAGGCTTTATTATGAAATTCGATAGGGTGGTCAAACTCCCTTATCTTTTGTTGGAAGGCGAAGACCTTACCAAGAGATCAGGTGTGATAATACTGGACTACCCTGCTTAGCATAGGAATTTATAAGGTAAAAGGATAGGAAAGAGAGGGACTTATTGTGACCAGGTACGTTTTCATCACTGGAGGGGTCGTTTCATCACTGGGTAAAGGCATTACTGCGGCATCCCTGGGGCGTCTTTTGAAGAGTCGCGGAGTGAAAGTCGCCATGCAGAAATTTGACCCCTACATCAATGTTGACCCTGGAACTATGAGCCCGTACCAGCATGGTGAGGTATTCGTCACCGATGATGGAGCTGAGACCGACCTGGATGTAGGCCACTATGAACGCTTTGTCGATGAGAACCTAAGCCAGTATGCCAATTGCACTACCGGCCGAATCTATCAGGCTGTGCTGGATAAGGAGAGAAAAGGTGATTATTTGGGGCAGACCGTTCAGGTTATTCCCCATATAACCAATGAAATAAAAGATCAGGTCACCCTGATCGAAAAGGTTTCCCAGCCCGACGTGGTCATTACGGAGATAGGCGGTACCGTCGGCGATATCGAATCACTGCCTTTCCTGGAGGCCATCCGCCAACTCAAGTTTGAACTGGGGCGCGAAAGAGTGCTCTACATCCATGTCACCCTGGTCCCCTATATCCGAGTGGCAGGTGAACTCAAAACCAAACCCACTCAGCACTCAGTCAAAGAACTCAGAAGCATTGGTATACAGCCTGATATACTGGTATGCCGCACGGAAAAAGACCTATCTGCTGACCTCAAGGCCAAGATGGCCCTGTTCTGCGATGTGGATCGTGAAGCAGTCATACAACTCAAAGATGCCTCTTCGATTTATGAAGTACCGCTAATGCTGGCTCGTGAGGGTTTAGACCGGGAAGTCATAAAACGTTTGAGTTTGGACTGTGGTCAGGATGCCGATCTGGGCGAGTGGGAAGAGATCATCCGTGAGGTCAATCACCTGGATCGCAAGGTCACCATTGGTTTGGTAGGCAAGTATGTGGAACTGCCTGATGCCTACCTCAGCATAGTGGAATCGCTCAAACATGCCGGTTTCCATTACCACAGCGAAATCGACCTGAAGTGGATATACGCCGAACAGATCGAGAAGGACGGCCCGGAAGTCTCCCTGCGGGATGTTGACGGCATCCTGGTCCCGGGAGGCTTTGGCGAGCGCGGCATCGAAGGCAAGATCGCCACTGCTGGTTATGCCCGCCAGAATGGGGTACCTTTCCTGGGCATCTGCCTGGGCATGCAATGTGCCGTAATAGACTTTGCCCGCAGTGTCTGCGGATACAAGGGGGCCAACAGCTCAGAGTTCGCTCCCGATAGTCCCCACCCCGTAGTTCATCTGATGCCCGACCAGGAGAATGTGGATCAGAAGGGCGGCACCATGCGCCTTGGTTCCTATCCCTGCAATCTAACCGAAGGCAGCCGGGCACATGGGGTCTACAGAAGCCACAGTATAAACGAGCGCCACCGTCACCGTTATGAGATCAATAACGATTACCGTGAAGAGTTGGTGAAAAATGGCCTCACGATCAGTGGTCTCTCTCCGGACGGACGCCTGGTGGAGATCGTAGAGATCAGCGATCACCCCTGGTATGTGGCCTGCCAATTCCACCCCGAATTCAAATCCCGGCCCAACCGTCCCCACCCTCTTTTCCTCGGACTCATTGGCGCCGCCCTGGAGCACCGACGCCGGCGGTAATTGATTTTAGCCTAAAATAAAAATCCCCCGAGAAACATTTCTCGGGGGATTTTTTAGCTTATGGTTTAGAACGGTATCTGGTTGGTTTTGGACCAGATCTTCATCTCCTTGGCATCATTGATCAGTTCGTCTCTGAAATCGGGATGAGCTAGATTGATGATGGCCTCGGCTTTGCCCCAGATGGACATGGCCTTGAGATTGGCAATACCATATTCGGTAACTACATATTGGACCACGGTACGGGGAACGGTTACTACGGCGCCAGGAGTCAGCATAGGTCTTACCCGGGAGTGCATCTTGCCCTCTTTGTCCTTATAGGTTGATGAGAAAGCCAGGAAACCCTTACCGCCCTTGGAGTGGAAAGCACCTATAACAAAGTCGAGCTGTCCGCCTGTTCCAGATATCTGACGCAGGCCTGAGCTCTCCGAGCAGACCTGGGTCAGGAGGTCGATCTCCAGTATGTTGTTGATGGCGATCATATTATCCTGGCGCGCTATATTAGTGGGATTGTTGGTATAGTTTACTGTGCAGGCGCCGCACAGGGGATTGTCGTCCAGGAAATCATAGGTCTCCTGGGTACCCAGGGAGAATGAATAGGTACTCTTGTTTATATCATATTTCTTACGGGCATTGGTGATCTTGCCCTTTTCATACATGGCAACATAGGCGTCACAGAACATCTCACTCTGGACTCCCAAATCCTTAAGATCGGATTCAGCGATCATATGTCCCAGCAGATTGGGCATGGCTCCGATTCCCAGCTGCACGCATGCTCCATCCGGAATCTTTTCCAAGATATAATTGGCTATCTTTATTTCTTCCGGAGTGGGATCAGCTGCTGGCGGTACAGTAAATATCGGGGTATTGGTACCCTCAACGATGTAATCTACCTCGCTGATGTGAATATACTCATCATTACCGCCAAGGCAGCGGGGCATATTCTGATTTACTTCTACGATGGCCAGCCGCTTGCTGTTAATAGCTACGCCGCGGTTATGGGAATTACCCAGGCCAAAATTGAAACAGCCGTGTTTATCCATCGGCGTAGTCTGGGCTACCCAAACACTAGGCCACAGATCGTAAAAATCGGGGTTATAAGCCAGGATGGTGGCTTCATGGTAATTGAACGGATTATGGCAGCAAAGACCAAAGTCGCCCATCTTACGGTCCAATGCCGTGAAAAACCAGCTGAAATACTGGAATGACTTCTGCTCGGGGTCGTTCTTGACTACTTCGGGGACCGGCAATACGCCGCCGGTGCCGCGAATGGCAACATTCTTAAGGTTGGGGTCACCAGCTCTTTTGCCCAATGCAGCGTCGAAATCTACCGGTTTGGTTGCAAACATTCCATACTCGATAATGTCATTGGATTGAACCAGTTGGGCGGCCTCATCCAGGCTGATAAGCTTGCGTTTGTACTCCTCATGATAGGTTCTCAAAATTTCTACCCCCCATAATATTTTCTTTTCTAAAACCAGACATGGCGTTCTAAAATAAAGGCCAATCACTGGCACATATCAAAACTATTCGCAAGAAGATCCTTATTATCCTCTAAAGGACGAAAATCTAAAAATTCGGAAAATTCTTGACAATCACCCCCTAAAAAACCCTTTTTCGCGAAGATAACAGTATCACGCATTGCTTCACAGGTGTAAAAACATTGATAGTTACAGCATTTAAACGAGGTGACTTTGGGTCGGAAGTCAAAATGAGACACTGTTAATCCAATCTATAATAATACAATTCTCAATTAAAACTGATTTTCCTACATATTATTCTTGATATAAGGTGATTTTTTTTTGCATTATTTGTCCCCCAAGATGAATAGATAAAGAACAGGTGTATTTGGAAAGATAACCTCTGACAGCTTTGTATCAGGACTGGCAGCAAGAACTTAAGTATGTAATAATCTAAGAAATGGAAAAGGGCCTGCCGTATAGTTCGCCGGGATGATGGATTTCTTAGGGAAGGGGAACAACTATGAGTAAGAAACTGGTAGTTGGAGTAATCGTGTTGTTTTTATTGGTGATGGGAACCTTGTCGATCCGTTCAGCCGGCAAAACGACGAGCGCTGTCAGTGGCGATGGCAGCGGGAAGGTCGGAGTTATCCAGATCAATGGGGCTTTGACCGAATCAGGATCGGATTCGATGCTTTCTGCCACTGGCAGTGATGCCGGGAAGATCATGGAGGAGATCCGCAAGGCTGCCGAGCGGGACGACATCAAGGCGTTGGTCCTGCGCATAAACAGTCCGGGAGGCACCTCGGTGGCTGCGCAGGAAGTGGGAGTCGAGCTGGATCGTTTTCGTAAGACCGGTAAGCCGGTTGTTACTTCTATGGGCGATGTATGTGCTTCCGGAGGTTATTGGGTAGCCTGCAGCACTGACCGCATCGTCGCTAATCCATCGACCCTGACCGGCAGTATCGGAGTGATTATGGAGTTTTCCAATCTGGAAGGGCTCTACGGCAAGATAGGGATACGTGAAGAGGTCATCAAGAGCGGTACCTACAAAGATATTGGTTCGTCTACCCGCCAGTTGACTGCGGAAGAACGAGTGATGCTGCAGGATCTGGTCAATGATTCCTATAGTCAGTTCCTGGACCAGGTGGCCCGGGGCAGAAAAGGCAAAATGACTCGTGCAGAGATCGTTAAAATAGCGGATGGTCGGATCATCAGCGGAAGGCAGGGCAAGAAGCTGGGTCTGGTCGACGATCTGGGCAATTATTACGAGGCTGTAGCCATGGCCAGGGGTATGGCGCATCTGGAGAAGGATAGTGAAGTAGAGGTTTTGAACAAGCCAGGTATCTGGGAGAGCCTCGTGGCAGATGTGCAGGCAAATCGGCTGCTTCCTCAGCAGGGCTGGTGGCAGCTGCGTTATTAGGCAACAGCAGGGGAGGTTCGGAATATGGTCTGGAGTGAGGTTCTCTACGGGGTTTTGTTTGAACCCCGCACTACACTGCGCAGCCTGAGTATTGAGCGGCCATTGGCCCCGGCTATAATTACCTTCATGGTGGTAGCCTTGTTCAACCTGACCGTGTACCGGGGCATAATATTTCAGCAGAACTATACCATTGAAGATATCGGGCAGTTTTTGTGGCTTTATCAGGTTATGGGCGCCCTGTTTTCTTTTCTGATGCTCTTTGTTATGGCAGGATTATTTTCCCTGCTAAGCGAATTGCTATTCAATAAAACCAATGCTTCTGGGTTGCTGGTCTGCCTGGGTTTTGCCTCTCTGCCAGGAATTTTGGGACCGGCTCTTTACTTCAGTGCATTTATTATTGATGCTCAGTGGTTGGGTGTGCTGTGTTCGGTACTGGTAGGGATATGGATGCTGGTCCTGCAGGTCCTGTCTTTATCCGAAGCCCTGGAGATATCAACGGGGCAGGCCGTTGCACTTTTCATTCTGCCCGGTGTTTTCGCAGCAGTTACTTTGATTCTGGCTATAATGATTTTTGCCCTGTTCGGCCAGGTTTAAAATAATCATTGTAAAAAGAAGGAAATATATTTCGGATAGAGAAAGGATATTTAAAGGTTAGCCTTAGGAGGAGTTTTGTGTGCATAGTATTTTGATTGTGGATGATCAGAAGGGGGTCAGGCGGTTACTCGAAGAG